>JAYTWS010000087.1:0-11147 GCA_043743315.1 Chloroflexota bacterium
GCGGTCTGCGCCGTCATCGATCCCACGATCATCACGACCCAGTTCATCCCGGTCGATGTCGAGACCGATGCCGAGCTGTCCGTGGGCCGGACGGTCTGCGATTTCCGGTTCCGGAGCGGTCGACCGGCCAACGTTCACTTCGCGATGGGGGCGGACGAGCCGAAGTTCGTCCGGATGCTGACCGAGATCCTGGGACGGACCGCCTGACGAGCATGCTCTCGCGGCGGGACTTTCTGGCCGGTCTCGCGACGGCTTTCGGAGTGCTCGTGGCTGCCTGTACCCCTGGTGGATCCGGAACGTCGAGTCCTCGTGGGTCCGACGCGCCAACCGGCACGCCCGGGCTGAGTCTGACGCCATCGCCCGTACCGACCGACCTGCCATCGCCGGATTCCACGGAATCGTCGCTGGCGGCGCTTCGCCGGACGATCGGCCGGATGCTCATCGTGGGCTTTCGAGGCACGAGGCTGGCCCCGACCGAGTCGGTCATGCAGGCCATCGGGGCCGGCGAGCTCGGTGGGGTCATCCTGTTCGATCGTGACCAGCTGACCGGCACCGCCGGCCGCAACATCACGGATCCGGCGCACCTTGCGGCCCTGACGAGCCAGCTTCGCGCGGCGTCGCTCCAGGGTCCCGTTGGCGCCCAATTCCTCATTGCCATCGACCAGGAGGGCGGTCGTGTCGCCCGGCTGAATCCCGACAACGGCTACCCGGCGTCGTCGTCCGCAGCCGACCTCGGGGCTCGAAATGATCTTGGTTACACCACCGACGCCGCGATCCTGACCGGCGTCACGCTCGCCGGGGCCGGCATCGACTTCAACCTGGCGCCGGTCGTCGATCTCAACCTGAATCCCACAAACTCCGCGATCGGTGCCCTTGGTCGAAGCTACTCGGCCGATCCGGCCGTAGTCCTCGCTCAGGCAACCGCTGTCATCGAGGCGGAGGAAGGCGCCGGTATTCGAACCGCCATCAAGCACTTTCCCGGGGAGGGGAGCGGGACGGGGAACACCGACCGCGGCATCGTCGACGTGACGAACACCTGGACCGACATCGAACTGAGACCATTCCAGGAGTTGATCGCCGCCGGCCTGCCGAGCGCGGTGATGGTCGGGCACATCATCAACGGCCGGTACGACCCGGATCGGCCCGCGTCGCTGTCCAGACCCACCGTCACGGGTCTCCTTCGCGGGCAACTGGGCTGGGAAGGGGTCGTGATCAGTGACGATCTCCAGGCGGCAGCGATCACCCAGGCGTTCGGGGCCGGTGAGGCGGTCGCCCTGGCCCTGGAAGCCGGTGTCGATCTACTCCTGTTCGCGAATCAGCAGGTCTACGACGCCGACATCGTCGGTCACGTGATCGATATGGTCGTGGGATTCGTGGCATCCGGACGAATCTCGGAAGATCGTCTGAACGAGTCGGTGGCTCGCATCGAGGGGCTGTTCAACCCGGTCGAATAGTTCGCCCCCGGTCCTTGGGCGAGCAGAAGGTGGCCGAGCCCGCTAGATTGACGACATGCCATTCCGTGCCGACCCGTGGCTCCACGTCATCGCTGGCTGCATGTCATCCGGCAAGACCGATGAGCTGCTCCGGCTCCTGCGCCGGGCCGAGGTCGCGCGCCGCCGGATCCTCCTGGTCCGCCCCGAGATCGACGATCGGACACCGGGCGAGTTCGCCGAGAGCCGTTCGAAGGCGCGCTACCCGTCGGTCCTGGTCAACCCGAACGAGCCGTCCGGGATCCTGGCGCTCGCCCGCGAGCGCGATGCCGACATGGTCGGGATCGAGGAGGGCCAGTTCTTCGACACGCAGCTCGTGGACATCGTCCTCGCGCTGCGTGACAGCGGCCGCCATGTCATCGCGAGTGGCCTCAACCTCGACTTCGCCGGGCGCCCATTCGGGCCGATGCCGATCCTGCTGGCCCATGCCGACGCGGTGACGATGCTGACCGCGATCTGCGTGGTCTGTGGCGATCCAGCGACACGCACCCAGCGTCTCGTCGGCGGACGGCCCGCGGCCATCGATGACCCGCTCGTGGTGATCGGCGGGTTTGACGATGCCGCCGCGGAAACCTACGAAGCGCGCTGTCACCGCCACCACGAAGTCGGGGAAGCGCGGCACGGCGCCGGAGCCACCGAGCAGGGCCGTGTGAGCGTGGGTCCGGGGGATGCCGCGGGCTGATTCCGGCCTTGACAGAAACAGTTGACTGCGCAACGATTTGCGCAACAAGGCAAACAGCCCGGCAGCGACGCCGGGTAGCAGCGGCGGCTGCCAGGCCGCCAGTCAGGAACCGCACCTCGTGCCCGCCATCACCGTTGACGACATCACCTTCCTTCCGCGCATTCCCGAGCCGGATCCGCTCGTGGCTCGTCAGCGAGCCGTCCAGAGCGTGACCGTCGCCCCGAAGGGCTACGAGGGCGAGGGCTTTCCGGTCCGGCGGGCGTTCGCCGGCGTCGATCTCGCCGACCTCGATCCGTTCATCCACCTCGACCAGATGGGCGAGGTCGAGTACGCCCCGGGTGAGCCAAAGGGCACCCCATGGCATCCGCATCGTGGGTTCGAAACCGTCACGTACATGATCGACGGGGTCTTCGAGCACGCCGATTCGAACGGAGGCGGCGGTGTCATCACCAACGGCGACACGCAATGGATGACGGCCGGTGCCGGGATCCTGCACATCGAGAAGCCGCCGGAGTGGCTCGTCGCGAAGGGCGGCCTGTTCCACGGCTTCCAGCTGTGGGTCAACCTGCCCGCAGCCCAGAAGTTCTCCGCGCCGCGCTACCAGGACATCCGGGCGAGCGAGGTCGCGCTTGCCTCATCGACGGACGGAGGCGCGCTGGTTCGCGTCATCGCCGGCGACCTCGGCGGTCTGGCCGGCCCCGGTTCCACCTATTCGCCGATGACGCTCGTCCATGCCACTCTCAGCCCGGGAGCCCGCCTCTCGATCCCGTGGCGGGCCGACTACAACGCCCTCGTCTACGTCATGGCTGGGTTCGGCATGGTCGGCGATCCGGGTGCCGCGCGCGCCGGCGGTTCCGGTGGCAGCGCCCACGGCTTTGGCTCAGAGGCCGTGCCGGTCGAGACCGGCCAGCTCACGGTCTTCGGTCCCGGCAATGCCCTGACGATCTCGGCCCTCCCGCTCGGGAAGCAGGAGGCACGCAGCCCGAACCTCGATGTCCTGATCCTGGGCGGCCGACCGATCGGCGAGCCCGTGGCCTGGATGGGGCCGTTCGTGATGAACACGCGCGAGGAGCTGGTGCAGGCGGTCTCGGACTACCAGGCCGGCCGCCTCGGCTCGATCCCGGCGATCCACGGCGCCCCGACGACCATCCAGGAGCGCTGAGGCCGGGTCAGGATGTCGGCCCGACCCCCGTGGGCGCCGCGCCTGGGCCATCGCCACGTCTAGGCGATCGCCCAATCCTCGATGCTCCAGCCGCGGCGTCGAGCCTGGCGGCGTAGGCGGGGATCCGGGGTGACGACGCGGGGCAACCCGACGCGCTCGAGAAGTCCGATATCAGCGTGGCTGTCCGTGTAGAAGTAGCTGGCGTCAAGATCGACGTCGTGCTCAAGGGCAAACCGCTCAGCCAGCGAAACCTTTCCGTCGCCGGCGCAGGCCGGCGCGATATGGCGGCCGGTGAGCAATCCGTCGACTTCCTCGAACACCGTGCAGACAACGTACTTGATGCCGAGCATGTCGGCCAGCGGCTCGAGGGTGTACCGGGTGCCGGATGACATGAGGGCGACGATGTGGCCCTGCTCGAGGTGTTCCTCTACCCGCGTCCGGCCCGTCGGTCGCACGAACCGGGCGATCTCGGCGTCGAACCACCGTCGCATCTCGGACTCGGCACGGGCAACGGGTGTGCCCGCGTACATCAATGCGACCCGGGCAATCAGGGATTCCTGGTCGACGACCAGCACTCGATACCGAAGCATCCAGAGCGCGGCCCGGATCATATCCAGCTTGGAAAGGACCCCTGCGCGGCGCTGGTGACGTGCCCACTGCAGGCCCGTGTTCACGTCGAGCAGGGTGTGGTCCACGTCAAAGAACGCGGCCACGCGGGTTCCGGTCATCGCCGAAGGGTACGCCACTCGTCGAATTTCACCGTTCGGTCGATCGGTGCATCCAGACTCCGCGCCGCCGAACCAGGGCGTGGCCAGGGGCGGGTTGGCATATCGACCACGGGCTGGTCGGCCCTCGCTCGGATCGGGACCACGGGCGACGATGGATCGGTGAGTGAGAACATGAGATCGGAGCAGGGCAACGCAGCAAAGGGCCATCGAATACTGATCGTGGATGACGAGCCCGCATTGCGCGAACTGGTTCGCGGCTACCTCGAGCGCGAAGGCTGGCAAGTGATCACGGCACCAGACGGACGGACCGCACTTGACCGCGCACGTGAGTGGCTACCGGAATTCGTCGTCCTGGACGTCATGCTGCCGGGAATCGATGGCATCGAGGTATGCCGGGGCCTGCGGACGTTCAGCAATGCCTACGTCCTGATGCTCACCGCACGAACTGAGGAGTTGGACAAGCTGATTGGGCTCGCCGTTGGTGCGGACGACTACCTGACGAAGCCGTTCAGCCCTCGCGAGCTCGTCGCCCGGATCAAGGCGCTGGCCCGCCGGCCGCGGACCTCAGGCCTGAAGGCAATGGTTGCCGGGCTTGAGGTTGACTCCTTTCGCCACGAGGTCCGGGTTGATGCGATGCCCGTCGCGCTCACTCCGACGGAATTCGCCATCATTGACCTGCTCGCGGCCTCCCCGGGTATGGTCCTCGATCGACCGACAATGCTTGCAGCGGTCTGGGGCGATCGATTTGACGACGACCACCTCATCGACGTTCATGTCGCCAACCTTCGTCGGAAGATCGGCGATAACGCCGAGGAGCCGCGGTTCATCGAGACGATCCGTGGGATCGGCTACCGCCTGGCCGAACCGTGATGTCCGGTCGACCCACCGTGGATCGGCTGTCCGGACTCCGTCCGCCAGGAAGATTGCGTTCGCGACTGCTCGTTTCACATCTGATCGTCGCGGTATCGGCACTCGGCACCGTTCTCGTCGCCGTGTCCCTCGTGGGCCCGGGCTATTTCGCCGAGGCGATGGGGCACGGCGCGGCTGACGCGCTGGGCGAGCGCATGGCCGCCGTGGCCCTGGCGGCATTCCAGGAAGCCGTCAGTACCGCGCTCCTGGCCGGATTGCTCATCGCGCTGGCGGCTACCACTGCGGTTGCGGTGGCGCTGGCCGGGCCGATTGCCGGTCCCATCACACGCACGATCGCCGCCGCCCGCCGCATCTCAGCAGGCCACTACTCAGAACGCGTTCCCCCAGCAAGCATCATCGAGGTCGGCGAGCTCGCAGATACGTTCAATGCGATGGCGGCATCGCTCGAGGCGACCGAGCGTCGACGCCTCGATCTGGTCGGCGATGTTGCTCACGAGCTGCGGACCCCGCTCGCAACGCTTGACGGATACCTCGAGGGCCTCGAGGACGGTGTCGTGGCCCCCGAACCCGATACGTGGACGCTCCTGCGGCTTGAAACATCGCGCCTGGCGCGGCTCGTTGATGACCTCTCCGAGTTGTGGCGTGCCGAAGCACAGCAGCTGACCCTTCGTATCGACGAGATCGACCTCCGAACGGTCACGGACGAGGTTGTCACGCGCCTCCGCTCATCTGCCGAGTTGCGCGGAATTGAGGTGCGCTCGAGTTGTCCGACTCCCCTCAACGCTCGTGGAGATCGCCACAGAGTTGCCCAAGTCCTCCTGAACTATCTGTCTAACGCAATCCGCTATGCGCCTGAGGGCTCGTCGATCGAGATCGTGGGTGCGGTCACTACGGAGGTCCGCGTCGGTGTCCGCGACTCTGGGCCGGGCCTGACCTCAGACCAACGGACCCGCGTCTTCGAACGCTTCTACCGGATCGACCCGTCACGATCTCGCGCGCTCGGGGGTTCAGGTATCGGCCTGCCCATTGCGCGCGCGATCGCCGAGGCAATGGGTGGACGTGCTTGGGCAGACTCCGATGGGCCAGGAACAGGCTCGACGTTCTGGTTGTCACTGCCGCGTTGATCAGTCGGCCGTTTCGCTGCCTCACATCGGTTTGTCCCGCTTGTTGAGCGAACCTTGAGGAAGCATTGACGGAGTCTCCATGGATACCGGCGAGCACCAAGGTCATGGTTGGTTAAGGCCCGGACGAACCGAGCCGTGACGGAGAGGTGCAAACCATGATGGGCGCAGGCGGATGGGTCTGGATGTTCATCTGGATCGCCGCGCTGATGTTCCTGGTCTGGCTCGTCGTGCGGGCCATGACCGATCGGCAGGTGGCCGAGGAACCGGGCGCGATGCTTCGGGCGCGGTTCGCTCGGGGCGAGATCACACAGGAAGAATTCCAGCGGGCGCTCAGCGCGCTCGCGGGCAATGGAGTGGAGAGCAAACAATGATCCCGACCAGACGAGCCGCAGCTTTCGCCGCGGTGGCACTAGCGGCAGGAATGCTCACTGGGGGTGTCGGCGTTACCGTCGCGCGCGGCGACATCAGCCCGTGGGTGAGCGCCGATGCGGACCTCGCCAGGCACGTGACGTTGATGGCCGGGGGGACCCACATGGGGGCCGACCCCGTGTCCGGGATGATGGGTGGCGCCGGGATGATGCGTGGCGCCGGGATGATGGATGGCCCCCCCGCTCATGAGGGCCACCATCCGAATGGTTCGTCCACGCCGACAAGCGGGGTTGCTCGATGACGCCATCGCAGCCCACGCTGGATCGTGAGCGACGGTCAGGTCCTATCGCTCGGCCACGAACCGGGCTGGTCAGATCTGCGGGTTTCGTTGTGGTCGTCATCGCCGTCCTCGCGTTCGGCGGCTACCTTGCCTTTGGTGACTTCCTGGGTCCCCGTGGCGCAACGGGCGCCGGAGCCACCAGCGTTCAAGCCTCGATGGTCGGTTTCACGCCGAGCCAGATCCGGGTGGCCGCCGGGCAGTCGGTGACCCTCGACTTCTGGACCCAGGACAGCCCGGGTCATCTCAAGGGTGGCGTCCATACGATGATCAACGAGGCACTTGGTCTCAGGGTCGAGCTTCCGGGCGCGGATGCCGTCTCAACTTCGCACAGGACGGTCACCTTCGTCGCCCCGACAGCCCCAGGCGAGTACGACATCTACTGCGATACATGCTGCGGCGGACGGAAAAGTCCGTCGATGCACGGCAAGATCATCGTGGAAGGGGCCTGACCTGTGAAGGGCGGGGAGCCAACGTGCCACGACTCGGTCGTCACAGTGGCAGATAGGGCGACCGAGGACCCCGAACAGCCCAAGCCACCACTGATCCGTGGCATCCCCCGCTCTACGCTCGTTCTGGGGGTTGCCCTTGGTTCGGTAGCGGCAGCGGCATTTGGATGGCTCGCCGTCTCGCCGTTCAACGCCGCGGCGTTTGGCGGATTGACGGTTCCGATCGTTCTTGCAGCCGGATTCGTCGATGGGCTGAACCCCTGTGCATTCGCACTGCTTGTCCTCTTCGCGACCTACACGCTGACGGTCGTCAACGCCGTCACTTCCGTGGGTGCGCCGAACCTTGAAGGTCGCCGGCGCCTTCTTTCCGCAGGTTCGATCTATGTAGGAACGATATGGGTGACCTACTTCCTGATTGGCCTCGGGATGTTCAGCTTCCTCGGCTGGCTTGGTCAGGACCACCTCGTAACAAGGATCGCGGCCTTGCTCGCGCTGCTGATGGCGCTATGGATGTTGAAAGATGTCTTCGTCCCACGTTGGGGGCCGACCTTGGCAGCGCCCGCTGGGACGCACGGCCGCTTGCACCGGGCCATCGAACGCGGTGGGTTGGGCGGCATGCTCGGCGCGGGCGTCCTGGTCGGGATCTGCACTGTTCCCTGCTCCGGCGCGATCTATATCGACATCGTGGCGGTCATCAATGCATCGGGCGGTGGGTGGACCAACCTCGCGCTCCTCGCTGTCTACAACCTCGCCTACATCGCGCCTCTCGTTGTATTGCTCGCGCTGGTGTCGGATCGACGTTCGATCGGTCGCCTCGGTCGATGGAACCAGGGCAATTCGCCATGGGTGAAAGCGGGGCTCGGGCTCATCGTCGTGGCAATGAGTTTGGGGCTGCTCTATTCGCTCTGATCTCGGGCGCCCACCGCCCCATTGGCGATCGATACCCCCTGGGAGTATAATCGGACTCGCACCTAGGTCTGGGGAAGCAATGAATCGAATGCATTACGCTGCGGCCACGTCCCTCGTACTCGCCTTCGTTGCTGCGGCGTGCTCGGGTGGGGGAGCTCCGGATACGTCCTCGGGCCAGCCACAGACGACCGTTCGGATCGCGCTCCGCGACACCCTTCAAATGGAGCCCAACAGGGTCATCGTTCCCATGGGCAGGGCGATTACCTTCGTCGTGACCAATGAGGGTGCACTCGATCACGAGTTCTTCCTGGGCGACGAAACCGCCCAGGCGGCGCACGCTCGGGAAATGGCGACGATGGGTGGCATGACGCACGATGAGGCGATGGGCATCGGCCTCAAGCCCGGGCAGACCAAGGAATTGGTCGTGACCTTCGATGCAGCCGGGACGTTGATGGCCGGATGCCACGTGAACAGTCACTACGCGGGCGGCATGAAGGCCACCATCGACGTCCAGTCGTGATGCCTCGTTCGCGCTGCCGAACATGACCTGGACACGACGAGAACAACTGTGACCGACCGACCAACTCAGGTCATCGATCCGATCTGCGGAATGACCGTGAACGTGGCCGCTGCCGAGGCCGCCGGCCTCCTCATCGAGTACGAAGGCCGAACCTACGGCTTCTGCCGCGACGGTTGTCGTCGCGCGTTCATCGAGGACCCCGCGCGGGCGGCCTCCGAGGCTACCGCTGCTGAGCTCGTCGCGGTCACGACGCCGGCCGCTGCGCGTGCGAGCGGCGAGCTCCTCGTCATCGATGAGGGCATGCGACGCTGGTACGAAAGTTGCTCCTGCTGTCTCAGCGATGCCTACCCGGAGATCAAGGCGCAACTGGACGCGGAGCGGGCCGCGGCCGCAGCGGAGCCCATCGGAGCGGGAATCTGTGAAGTTGCCGAGGCCGAAGTCGAGCCGGTTCACGCCCACTAACGTGGACGATCACGCGCGTCACGGCCAGGCGGATGGCGACGAGCTGAGCGGCCATGATCGACATGACGGCCATTCCGTCGCCATGTTCCGCGACAAGTTCTGGCTGACCCTGGCGCTGACCGTCCCGGTCGTCCTGTTGAGCCACGACGTCTCGACCTGGTTCGGGTATCACCTGCCGGCGATCACGGGGATCGAGATTGCCCCGGCCATCCTCGGGACGACCGTCTTCCTTTACGGCGGGCTCGTGTTCCTGCGCGGGGCCCGCGGTGAGCTGGCCGATCGCCAGCCCGGCATGATGACCCTGATCTCCCTCGCGATCATCGTCGCGTTCGTGACGAGCTGGGCCGGAACGCTCGGGGCGTTCGAGGTCGAGATCTGGTGGGAGCTCGCGACACTCATCACGATCATGCTGCTTGGCCACTGGCTCGAGATGCGCTCGATCGCCCAGGCGCGGGGCGCCCTGTCGGCCCTCGCCGAGCTCCTTCCCGACACGGCGGAGCGCGTTGGCGGCGATGGAACAGAGACCGTGCCGCTGACTTCACTCGGGGTCGGCGACGTCGTGCTGGTCCGCCCCGGCGGCCGCGTGCCCGCGGATGGGGAGATCGCGGACGGGAGCGCCGATGTCGACGAATCGATGATCACCGGCGAATCCCGCTCCGTCGCGAAGGGCCCGGGGGACCGCGTCGTTGCCGGAACGGTGGCCGCCGGAGGCTCATTGCGCGTGCGCGTGACCGCGGTGGGTGACTCCACGGCGCTGTCCGGGATCATGCGGCTCGTGGCGGCCGCCCAGGCGTCGGCATCGCGGGCGCAGGCCCTGGCCGATCGGGCTGCGGCGCTCCTGTTCTATGTGGCCCTGGCGTCCGGCATTGCCACGCTGTCGATCTGGTGGTTCCTCGGCGACCCCGAGGGAGCCCTCGTTCGAACGGCGACCGTGCTCGTGATCGCGTGCCCGCACGCGCTGGGACTGGCGATCCCGCTGGTCATCGCGATCTCGACGTCCCTCGGCGCCCGTAATGGGCTGCTGGTCAAGGACCGACTGGCCCTCGAACGAGCCCGCGAACTCGACCTGGTGATCTTCGACAAGACCGGAACACTGACCCTTGGCGAGCCGGCCGTCACCGGAGTCCTCGCGATCGATGGCATGACCGATGACGACGTCGTTCGCATGGCCTCCGCGGTCGAGGCCGATTCCGAGCACCCGTTGGCCCGTGCGATCGTGCGGGCGGCCACGGATCGTGGCGTTGTGGCGACGGCCGCGTCGAGTTTCGAAGCGCTCGAGGGTCGGGGTGCGCGGGCCACGGTCGATGGCCGAATCGTCGCGGTTGGCGGCCCGCGTCTGCTCGCAGACCTTGCCCTCGATCCGCCCGCTGCCCTGGACACGCAGGCATGGGCCGAACGGGGAGCAACGGTGCTGCACGTGGTTGTCGATGGGCGGATCGCCGGGGCGCTTGCGCTGGAAGATGACATCCGGCCCGAATCGGCCGAGGCGGTCAGCCGGTTGCATGCACTCGGTATTCGGGTCGCGATGATCACCGGCGACAGCGAGGCCGTGGCGAACGCCGTCGCCGCGAAACTTGGAATTGACGAGGTTGCCGCGCAGGTTCTGCCGGCCGACAAGGCCGCCGCCGTCCGACGATTCCAGGCCGGCGGCCGGAAGGTGGCGATGGTGGGCGATGGCGTCAACGATGCACCCGCCCTTGCCACTGCCGATGTCGGCATCGCGATCGGCGCCGGCACGGACGTGGCCATCGAATCGGCCGGAATCGTGCTCGTTCGAAGCGATCCTCGCGATGTTGTCGGCGCGATCACCCTGTCCCGAGCAACCTACCTGAAGATGATCCAGAACCTCATCTGGGCAACCGGCTACAACCTGATCGCCATCCCCGTGGCGGCGGGCCTCCTGGTGCCATGGGGTATAGACCTCCCGATGGCGGTTGGGGCCATTGCGATGAGCGCATCCACGATCATTGTCGCGGCGAATGCCCAGCTTCTGCGTGGCCTTCAGCTGCGGGCACGTCCCGTCTGAGTCACTTCCCCCGCGTGAT
>JAYTWS010000088.1:0-2856 GCA_043743315.1 Chloroflexota bacterium
CGCTCCATGAGGCCCGTCATGCGGTCGAGGCCGAAGATGCGGAGCAGGTCGTCCTGCAGCGACAGGTAGAACCGCGAGCTGCCCGGATCGCCCTGGCGACCCGCGCGACCGCGCAGCTGGTTATCGATGCGGCGCGACTCGTGACGCTCGGTACCGACGATCTTGAGACCGCCCGCCTTGAGCACTTCCTCGCGCTCGGCCTCGCACTTCGCCTTGAACTCGATGATCAGCTCGGCGAGGCGCTTGTCCTCGTCGAAGTCGGGGACGCTCGAGCCGCGGTACGGGCTCGCATCCGCGCCATCGCCGCCGTCGGGCACGTCGCCGTCGCCGGCCTGCTTGGCGCTCAGCGCCTCCTCGACCAGCTTCTCCTTCTCCTCGAGCATGGCGTCCTTCGCCATCGCCTCGGGGTTGCCGCCGAGCAAGATGTCGGTACCGCGACCGGCCATGTTCGTGGCGATCGTGATCGCGCCCGTCCGCCCGGCCTGGGCGACGATCTGTGACTCCTTCTCGTGGAACTTGGCGTTGAGGACCTCGTGGGCGACGCCTCGTCGCTTGAGCAGCTCACCCAGGCGCTCGGACGTCTCGACCGAGACGGTTCCGACGAGGACGGGTCGCCCCCCGTCGCGCATTTCCTCGATCTCGTCGATGACCGCTCGGAACTTGCCGTCCTCGTTCCGGTAAACGAGATCGGTCCCGTCTTCACGGATCATCGGGCGGTGGGTCGGAATGGCGACGACTTCCAGCTGGTAGATCTTGTGGAACTCCTCGGCCTCGGTCATCGCCGTGCCAGTCATGCCGGCGAGCTTGTCGTACAGCCGGAAGTAGTTCTGGAACGTGATCGTCGCGAGGGTCACCGACTCGCGCTGGACGCGCAGCCCCTCCTTGGCCTCGACCGCCTGATGGAGGCCCTCGCTCCAGCGCCGGCCGGGCATCTGGCGGCCCGTGAATTCGTCGACGATCACGATCTCGCCGTCCTTGACGATGTAGTCGCGATCGCGCTTGTACAGGGCGTGGGCCCGAAGTGCCTGCTCGAAATGCCGCGCCAACCGTGGGTCCGCGTCGAACAGGTTGTCGACCCCGAGGAGCTTCTCGATCTTGTCGACGCCCTCCTCGGTCGGGGAGACGGCGCGGTCCTTGAGGTCGATGAAGTAATCACCGCCCTCTTCGGCATTCTCCTCGCGGCCCTGAAGGCGTGGCACCAGCCGGGCGAACTGGTAGTACAGGTCCCCGGATTCTTCAGCCTGACCGCTGATGATGAGCGGCGTCCGGGCCTCGTCGATGAGAATGTTGTCGACCTCGTCCACGATCCCGAAGGACCGCTCGCGCTGCACGCGCTGGTCGAGCTCGGTGACCATGTTGTCGCGCAGGTAGTCGAACCCGAATTCGTTGTTCGTGCCGTAGGTGATGTCCGCGGCGTACGCCTCGCGCCGGGTGACGGGCTTCAGGTTGATCAGCCGCTCGTCGTTGGTGGGATGGCCCGGCTCGAATACGAACGACGCGTCGTGCGTGATCATCCCAACCGACAGTCCGAGGAAATGGAACACCGGGCCCATCCATTGCGGGTCGCGACGGGCCAGATAGTCGTTGACGGTCACGATGTGGACGCCCCGTCCGGCGATCGCGTTGAGGGCCGCCGCGAGCGTCGGCAGGAACGTCTTGCCCTCGCCGGTCTTCATCTCGGCGATCTTTCCCTGGTGAAGGACAACGCCGCCAAGGATCTGGACGTCGTACTGGCGCATGCCGAGTGTCCGGCGCATCGCCTCGCGACCCATCGCGAAGACATCGGGCAGGATCTCATCGAGGGCCGCCTGGAGGCGGGCGTTCTCGCCCTTCCGACGCGCTTTGGCAAGCTCGCGTCGGCGCTCCAGGTCCGGGTGATGGAGCTCGTCGTCGGTCGGTTCGTCCGGGACGGCGACCTCGAGGATCTCGGCGCGCAGCGCCGTGAACCGGGCGCGAATCTCCCCGTCGGAGAGCGCCTGGATCTCGGGTTCGAGCGCGTTGGCCGCGTCGACGAACGGTTGGATGCGCTTCAGTTCCCGGTCGTTCGAGTCGACGAAGCGCGACAAAAATCCCAGCATGGCCGATGCAGTCTAGCCGAGGTGCCGTCGAATCGAGCCCGATCTGGCAACCGGCCGCGTGGGCGGGTCCTGGCCGGGTGGTTTCGTCCCCATCCGAGGGGCGGTGTCGGGTCGGGTCAGCGGGCGAGGCTCCAGAAGCCGGTCCCGTAGCCAATCACGAGCAGCCCGAAGGTCGCGGCGGCCAGGAAGGCCCAGAACGCGATCGAGCGGATGACGCTCGTCGGGTTCATCTCCGGGTTCGCGAGCGCCGGCAGACGACCCTTGCCCAGGGCGACTCCCCAGCGGCCCGACTGCAGTTGGCGGCGATAATCCTGCTCGACGACGGGTCGCGGCTCGAGGCCGCCCTTGCCGTCCGGCCGGTGAAGCTGGAGGCTCATCGATCTCCTGCCTTTGAAGCGGTCATCATGGTTGCGTCGGGATCCCTCTGGGCCGGATCATGATCCGGCTCGTTGCGAGTATCGAGCTTCTTGGCGACGCCGTCCTCCCAGAGCAGCATCTCCTGGGTGAATTCGACCTCGCTGCTGAACAGGGCACCGACGGACTCGCCGCGATGGATCCGCTTGATCGCCTCACCGATCAGCGGCGCGATCGAGAGCGTCGTGATCTGCGGGATCCGCTTGGCCATCGGCAGCGGCACCGTGTCGGTCAGCACGACCTCGAGGAGTGAGGACCCGGCAATCCGCTCGATCGCGGGGTCGGACAGGATCCCGTGGGTGGCACAGGCGTAGATCTCGGTCACGCCCTCGCGCTCCAGCGCGCGGACCGTTTCGGAGAGCGT
>JAYTWS010000089.1:0-10201 GCA_043743315.1 Chloroflexota bacterium
AACTTCGTCCTGCCGGCGAGCAGGTCGTCGAACATCGCCTCGCGCGGCTTGCCGAGATCCTCGGCCACGCGATACAGGAGCTGCGCGTGCCCGACTTCATCCTGGACCTTCGCCGTGAGGGCCAGCTTCCGGCGGAGCGTCGGGGCCCGCATGATCCACTCGCGCTCGGGCAGCACGCCCATCAGCTCCGAGTTGGCGTGCATCTCGACAAAGCGCAGGACCGCGGTCCGGTACTCATCGGGCATCCAATCGTTGGGCTCGATCTTGCCGCCCCCGAGAACGTGCGCCTCGAACAGCTCGAAGCGTTCGTCGTGCGGCAGGTCCTCATTCCACGGCCGCGCCCCCGGATCGGCCGGCATGAGGATGGGCTCGAGGGCGAGGGGATCGGTCATCGGTCGGCTCCCTGGACGAGACGCAAGGCGAAATCCGCGAAGTGGTCGGCTACCCGATCCGGCCCGAGGCGGCCCGCCGGGTGGAACCAGCCTGGGATGCCGTTGAGCATGGACAATATGGCGGTCGCCGCAAGGCCGACATCGGTCATGACGAACGCACCGGTCGCGACGCCGTCCTCGATCACGGTACGGAACCGACGCTCGTAGGCGTCGCGCCTGGCCAGGATCACCGCTCGGCGGTCGTGTCCGAGGGCGCGCCACTCGTGCACGAAGACACCGGCCGCGCCGGCATCCGCGACGATCACGGCAACGTGTGCCCGGACCAGGGCCGAGAGACGGCTTTCCGGGTCGTCATCTGGGCCGTCGGCTGGGCCCTCGGCCAGGTCGGCTGCGGCCTCGAACCGCGCAGCGGCACGATCGACGATCCCCCACAGGACGTCCTCCTTGGACGTGACGTGCGCGTACAAGCTCGGACCCTGGAGATCGAGCGCGCGGGCAATGTCCCGGATGCTCGTCGCGGCGTACCCGTTGGCGCGGAACAGGTCAGAGGCGACATCCTCGATGGCGCGGCGGCGGGAGACCTCGACCATCAGCTGGACGCGCTCCTTCCGAACGAACGATCGTTAGGGACACGATATGACGCGCGAGCTGGCGATGTCAATGGCCCCGGCACACGGCTCCCCACCGCTACGGGAGCGAGCCGCACGGGCCCGCGGATTCCAGCCCGACCACGGCCACGGTCAGTCTGAGCTGAAGCGCGGCGTCCGCTTCTCCATGAACGCGGCCAATCCTTCCCGATGGTCCGGATCGCGGCCGGCGATCCCCTGGGCCTCGGCCTCGGCCGCGAGCGCCGCTTCGAGCGGGTGATCGAAGGCGAGACCCAGTAGCCGCTTGGTCATCGTCGTCGCTCCAGGGGCCAGCACCGCGATCCGGGCGGCCACATCGGCGGCCTCCCGCAGCAACGCGTCCGGCGCGACGACCCGCGAGACCAGGCCCATCGACAGCGCCTCCGACGCCGACACCGTGTCGCCGAGCAGCGCGATGTCGGCGGCACGGGCGGCGCCCACGAGCCGAGGCAGGGTCCAGGTCGCGCCACTGTCCGGCACGAGGCCGATCCGCCCGAAGGCCAGAACGAAGCTGGCCGATTCCGACGCAATCCGCAGGTCGCAGGCGAACGCGAGCGATGCCCCGGCACCGGCGGCGACCCCGTTGACCGCGGCGATGACCGGCTGCGGAGCTTCCCGGATGGCCAGGATGATCGGGTTGTAGCGGAGCCCCAGCTCCTCGTCGAGCGGCGGTGCGTCGTCCGCGAGGCGCTCGCGGAGATCCTGCCCGGCCGAGAAGGCACGGCCCGCACCGGTTAGGACGATCGCTCGCACGGAGCGGTCATTTGCCAGGTCGTGGAGCCCCTCGAGCAGCTGACCCTTCATGACGTAGGTCAGAGCGTTGAGGGCGGCGGGCCGATTCAGCGTGATCGTCGCAACGCCATCGACGACCTCGATCAGTGCCTCGTGTGGCGCGGCCTCGTGTGGCGCGGCCTTGTGTGGCGCGGCATCGGGTTGGTTGTCGTTCATCGCGCTCATCGGGCCCGCCCGAGCGGCCAGGCGGTCACCATTCGAACAGTCGGTACTCGCCGGCCACGAGCTCGAGGACACGGGCATCGAGCGGGTGGTCCGCTCCGGCGGCGTGCTCGCGCACGAAGTCGACGAACAGGGTCGCGAACTCCGGGTCGTGGTTGAACAGGGCGCCGGCGACCAACAGGTCGCGATCCGGTACGGCGATGAGGATCCGTGCCTCGGACGGGAATGCCTTCGTCAGGTACGTGCGGACGGCGGGCAGCAGGAGCCGGGCGGCGTCGTCACCATCACCCGTTGCCGACGAGAGCAGACGTCGATCGCCCGAGACCTCTTCGGTCCACGGAGCTGACAAGGACCATTGGGTGAGGTTCGCGGCCGCCACGCTGCGGAGCTCACCGGGCGTCGTTCCCCAGGCCAGCAGGTGATCCGCGTTGACATGGACGTCGTACGAGCCGACCCGCAGCGCGTAGCCGACCAGGAGATCGCAGGGACCCGGATCCAGGATGGGCGAGGCGTGGGTCTTCATCCCCTCGGACGCAAGTCGCTCCGGGTCGAGCGTGTCGAGCCTGGTCCCGAGGGTCCCCACGGGGCGCAGTACCGGCACCAGCACCGCACGCGCGGCATCCCAGTCCTGCTCCGGCGCATGCGATGGCCCAGCCGGCCCGGCCGGCGGGCGACGGTGCCCGCTCACTGGCGCATCGGGATTGATGGGCGCCAGGGGGTTCGGGGCTTCATCCCGCCAGGCGGGCGGCGGCTCGTCGCCGAGGTCTCGATCCCAGGCCATCAGTCCCCCACGTCGTGTCAGCGACCCTTCCAGGTCGCTCGGCGCTTCTCCGTGAAGGCGGCCATGCCTTCCTTCTGGTCCTCGCTGGCAAACAGTCCGTAGAAGTTCCTGCGCTCGAACTCGAGCCCGGCTTCCAATGGGAGTTCCTCGGCCCTGTTGACCGCCTCCTTGGCGGCGATCACGGCGAGTGGCGGCATGGCGGCGATCTCGACACCGATCTCGAGCGCCGTCGCGACGGTCTCGGCGGGCGCCACCACGCGGGTCACGAGTCCGTTGGCTTCGGCCTCGCGCGCGCCCATCGGTCGGGCCGTCAGGACCATCTCCATGGCCTTGGCCTTGCCGATTGCGCGGGTCAGGCGCTGGGTGCCGCCGGCCCCCGGGATGACGCCGAGTCGAATCTCGGGCTGCCCGAACTGGGCATCCTCGGCGGCCACGATGAGATCGCAGGTCATCGCGAGCTCGCAGCCACCGCCCAGGGCGAACCCCCGGACCGCGGCGATCAGCGGCTTGCGGATGCGCTTGATCCGCTCCCAGCGATGGAAATGGTCGTCGGCGAGGAGCGAGGCCGGCGTCTGGCCAGCCAGTTCACGCACGTCAGCGCCGGCCGCGAACGCCCGCTCACCCGATCCGGTGATCACGATGGCGCGACACGCCGGGTCACGGTCGAGGGCCTCGAGGACATCGGTCAACTCCGCGATCATCGCGAAATCGAGGGCGTTGAGGACCTTCGGACGGTCGAGTGTCACGAGCGCGACACCAACGAGCGGACCGCTGCTCCCGGGCGCGGGGAACTCCAGGCGGATCGACGGCGGCCGGGGATCGGTGCTGCTGACGGTCACGACACTCCTCTGGCTGTTGCGGTGAAGTATCCACCGCGCGGGAAGGCCTCCGCCGAGCCTACGCGCCGGGTAGCAGGTCCGGGGCATCCTCGAGGACCAGGAACGTGGCGAGGCCCGGAGCGATCTCGCGGAGCAGGCGCCCGGCGGCGCGCATGGGATCGGACCGGAGCCCCGCGTCCAGAGAATCGCGATCGTCGAAGTCCAGCGCAGCCGCGAGGGCAAGATCCGTTTCCGAGCCAAGGGCCTCGGAGATTCGCCAGATCCGGGTGGTGCGCAGGCCGGGCGTTTCGGCCACGAGCGGCAGATGCTCGTCCCGATAGCGACGCTCGAGCGTGGCGAGCGCCTCCGCACCGCCCTCCGGCCGGCGATACAGCACGAGCAATGTGGTCATGGCGTGCTCCTCTCGGGTGATGTCGGGGGCTCGCCCGAATGGGCGGCGGCCCGTTGCGCGGCTTCACGTTCCGTGGCGCGATAGAAGCCGCCCAGGGCCTCGTTGAACAAGCCCGGGCGCTTGACGGTGACCTCGTGGCCGCAATCGGGGACCACGAACAGGCGAGCGCCCGGAATCTGTCGCGAGATCCCCCAGGCGTGGTCCACCGGCACGAATGGGTCTCGGTCCCCGCACACGACCATCGTCGGCGCGTCGATGCCGTGAAGGTCGCCGGGGGTCATGAGCGGCTGGGCTGCGACATCGGCGGCGATCGCGGGCAGCAGGCGCTGCCAGGCGGCGACACCCTGGCCGGCGTCGTGGCGGCGAGCGAGACGCTCGGCCCACGCCGGATCCTCGGCCACGATGTTCGCCGGGCGCATCAGGCTGCGCATGACCCCGGTTCGCGGCTCTCGCTGGGTCGTGATCCCGATCGCCACGAGCGTCCTGACCCGTTCGGGGAACCGCGACGCGAACTGGAGCGCGGTCATCGCGCCCATCGAGAACCCGAGAAGGTGGAACGTCCGTAGTCCGAGCGCGTCGACGAACGCGATCAGGTCCTCGACGAGCCAGTCGTACCGAAAGCCGTTCGCCGCGTCCCAGCGCGTCCGACCGTGACCGCGGGCGTCGGGCAGATGCAGCAGAAAGGCCCTGGAGAACAGCGGGATCTGGGCCGCGAAATCCTCGCGCCCGAGGGATGTCGCGCCGTGGAGCATCACAAGCGGCGGTCCGGCGCCGACGACGTCGTACCCGATGTCCAGGTCGTTCGCGTGGATCGTGGCCATGATCAGGCTTCCGGCTTCCCCTTCACGGGGGCATGCACCGCCTGCTCGATCCGCAGGTAGCGTCGCCGGAAATAGAGCAGTGGTCCCAGCGCCGTCGGGTCATCGCCGGCCGCGTCCATTGCATCGACCCGACCGATGAACAGGTCGTGATCGCCGGCCGAGAACGTCTCGACGATCGTGCACTCGAGGGTCGCGATGGCACCGTCGAGGAGCGGCAGCCCGGTTGGCCCGGCGGTCCATGCGGCCCCGCAGAAGTCCTCCCGACCCGGCTTCACCGCGGCATGAGCGAAGCAGTCGGACATGGCCTGTTGGCCGTCGCCCAGGACGTTGACCGCGTATCGGCCATGCGCCCGCACGAGCGGCGTGATGAACCGACCTCGATCAAGGGCGACCATCACGAGCGGCGGGTCCAGCGAAACGCTCGACAGGGCGTTCACCGTGATCCCGGCCGGACGGCCTTCGGAAAGCGTCGTGACGACGGTCACGCCGGTGGCGAATCGACCCATCACCTGACGAAAATGCGCGCCGTCGATCTCCACTCGCCGAGTCTACGGGAGCCGGCCGGATATCGATGCCGGCTCGATCGGGCCGGGCGAGTCAGGCCGTGGCGAACCGTCCCGACGGTCCCTCGCCCCTGAGATCGCTTTCGATCACGGTGGGCAGGCGCAGCAGGGTCCCGCCGACAACGAGCCAGAGCGGTGCGAAGGTCATCACGACCACCGCCATCGGGTCGAGGCCCGGAACGATCGGGGGCAGGCCCATCAAGGGGATCACTGCAAGGACCAGCCCGCTCACGATCGAGGCGAGGATCGCGACGGACGCCGTGCCACTCCACGCGCCGCGCCACCACGCCGACAGCGCGAGCAGGATGAGGCCGGTTAGGAGGAATAGGCCGGACAGGGCCACCCATGGGGCGAGCGCCCAGATCGGAGCGGCGAGCAGGCCGACGAAGGCACCGAAACGCGCCACGATGGCCTGCCCCGGGAGGCGGATCAATTGACCGATCAGTCCGCCCGAGAGCAGGGTCATCGAGCCGAGCACGATCGGCAGGGCGGCGGCGCCATCCCGATACGAGTGGTCTCCGTCGACGACCAGTGGACCGTTCGCGGCCACGATCCAGCCGACCGCCCAGAGAATCGCACCGACGAAGGCTCCCATCCCCAGGCGTCGGGCGACGCGGAGGTCTTCGAACCGCTGCCGGGACACCGGGCTCATGGCCGCGGGATCCGGGATGCTCGGATCCACGATCTCGGGGTGGCGATGCGCATCCACAACGCCACGAACCAGGTCGAGACGACCGGCGGTACCGACCGCCCGATCCGCGAGCAGGTCGTCGAGCTCGGCGCCGTACCGCTCGCGCCAGGCCTTCGGATAGAGACGCACCAGGGCGTTCATGATGAAGTTCCCAGCCGTTCCAGGCCGAGCCGGGCGAATCCCGAGAGGCCCTGGAGCTGCGTGCGCAGAGCGCTCACCCCGACGCCGGTCAGCTTGTACGGTCGCCGGCGATCCTCCGGTTCGAGCGCTTCGATCAGGCCGCGCCGTTCCATCCGGGCGAGCGCGCCGTAGAGCGTGCCCGGGCCGAGCGGCGATCCGGAAATTGCCTCGACATCGGTCATGATCGCGTAGCCGTGCTTCGGGCCGTCACTGAGCGAGACGAGGATGTACAGCGTCGGCTCGGCAAATCGCCCGAATTCAGTGAGTCCCTGGTTCATGCGGCCTCCCGCCGTGTTGCAGTCGAGACGGCGATGGCTCGGCTGGACGTTACCGGTCCATCGCTCTTGTATGACTCGTCAGACGATACATCGACGAGCCGGAATCGGAAACCCTCATCACAAGACGGTGCTGCTCGAGGCGCGCGAGCGCCCCGAGTAGCGTTCCGGGGCCGATCGACCCATGGATGGCGATGACGGCATCGAACAGGCCGATGAGCCCGAGGGGCTCGCGACCGAGCGCTCCGAGGATCCACAGGCCGGGCTCGCCGAACCGGCCGATGGCAGCATTTGTGATCAGCGAGGACTGATGACGCCGCATGCGATGCGACTGCCACTGTTGCCGGTCGGATTGGTCACCTGGTCGTCCTCTCCGAAATGGATGACCAGTGCACTGCCGTCCAGATCGAAGATCGAGGTGGGTCCGGCCGACAGGGTCGCCCGATCGCTCGTGGTGTCGAGGTGACCGTTGCCTGCACCATTGACGACGAGGTTCGGCAGGTCGCCCGCATGGCCGCCCGTTGGGCTGTCAAGCCCGTGCGTGAGACCGAGCGGGTTGTGGTGACCGCCTGCTGCGGCAAAGGTCGGGCTGCACTGCCCGATCGCGTGGATGTGGATCCCGTGGAGGCCCTCGGACAGGCCACGGACCTGCACGTTGACGTGCAGGATGCCGGTCGCGTCCTCCGTGAACTTCGCCCAACCCACGACCGCGCCGCCGGCGTCGCGGAGTTCTGCGGAAGCCTGCAGCGCCCCGTCGGCCGAGGCCGCCGGAACGACGATTGCGAAGAGCAGCGCAGCCAGGGCGATGCTCAACCGAATTCGATGCGCCATGTTCCAATTCCTCCAGCGGGTCGTGCCGGCCACCATTGTGCCGTGGCGCGGTATATCGTACTGCGATATGTTAGGCGGAGTGGCGGCGATGTCAACCGGCAATCGGCCCGTTACAATCCGGCCGATGACCACTCGGCTCTGGGATCGCGCCGCGCTCGTGCCCATGTCCGGGAATCGACGCGCCCCCTCGATCGTGGCGCTCGGTACGGAACTGCCGACCGTTGCCCAGTTGTTCGAGTTCATGCGAGATGCAGAACTGCGGTTCGAGACGCTCCGCATGCGCCTCGAGGAGCGGACCGAAGGCGTCCGGGGCAGCCACGTCGTCGCCATGGATGTGTCGATCCAGCATCCGGGTCATGCGCGGGTCACCACGACGGAGCCGGAGGGCGGAGTCGCCGGCAACTTTGAGACCTGGGTGGGCGACGGCGACACGATCCTGACCTACTCCGGCGTCCACCAGTTGGGGACGTCGCGCCCGGTCCGGAACCGTCCGCGTGGGTTGGACGGTGAGTTTCCCGGCAGCGCGCGGATCTACGAGCCGCTCACGCCGTTGCCGCTCGAGACCCTGCCCGAACTCTTCGTCCATCCTGCCGGGTACTGCCAGAACGTTCTCGCCACGGGCCGGACCTGGATCTCCGGGACCGACATCGTCGCCGGCCGCGAGGCGATCGTCCTGGAGTGTGACCACCCTCGGGCCATCGAAAGCATCGCCGACCGACCGGATTTCCACATCCAGCTCGCGGTCGACCGTGCCGAGGGGATCATCACTCGCCTGACCGAGACCATCGGGGACACGATCACCCGGGAGGCGGTCGTGACCGCGCTCGAGCCGAACGCCATCCTGGCTCCGGGCGTGTTCGACTTCACCTTCCCCGACCGGACGACCATGCTCTTCTGAGGCTCAATGGCCTCACGGCGCGCGCGCGCTCCCGGCTGGCCGCGAATCGTGCGAAATCGCTTCCAATCCCCCTCCCGGCGCGCGTATAGTCGCGCCACGTTCAAGCGCACATGCTGTTGCGGGCGCCCAAGGGCCCGCGGCGTGTTTACCGACCCGGAGGATTGGCCAGGACCGGAGGGGAGCCGGCGGCCAGATGCGAGGAGGTCCCATGCAAGGTCGATCCCGCGACGATGTGATTCAGCAGGACATCAAGGACCTGCATCAACTCGGCTACGCGCAGGAGCTGTTCCGCACGATGGGCGGCTTCAGCAACTTCGCGATCAGCTTCTCGATCATCTCGATCCTGACGGGCGCGGTCATCCTGTATGACTACGGCCTTGCCTGGGCCGGCACCGCGGCCGTCCTGATCGGTTGGCCCCTCGTCACCGTCTTCGTCCTGGCGATTGCGGCCTCGATGTCCGAGATCGCATCCGCGTATCCGACGGCCGGCGGCCTGTACTACTGGGCCTCGAAGATGAAGGACAAGAACTGGGGCTGGTGGACTGCCTGGTTCAACCTGATCGGCCAGTTTGCGATCGTCTCCGGCATCAACTTCGCCGCCGCGTTCTTCCTCAATCAGACGATCATCAGCCCGCTGACCGGTAACGGCTTCACCAATACCACCGAAATCCTGAAGGTCGGCGATACGCTCGTGATCTCCGGACAATTGCTGACGATGGCGGTCCTGATGCTGGGTCAGCTGGTCCTCAACATCGTCGGGATCCGGATCGTTGCGATGCTCAACCAGGTCAGCGTCTGGTGGCACATCGCTTTCGTCATCCTTATCGCCGGTTCGCTCTTCCTGCTTGGCACGAAGAGCACCGAGATCGATTCCGGGCTCAAGCTGTTCGCGATCCAGCCGCAGGACACGCTGGGATCGTGGGAGATCCGAATCCCGCCGTGGGCCGGGGTCGCTCCCGACACGAGTACACCCTGGTACCTGCTGTCCATGGGTGCGGCGAGCACGTATGCGCCGGTGTTTGTCGCCTTCTTCTTCTCGCTGCTACTGGCCAACTGGACGTACACGGGCTACGACGCCTCGGCCCACGTGGCTGAGGAGACGGTCGGTGCCCGGGTCGCCAGCGCGTGGGGCCTGTTCCTGTCGGTCGCCGTGTCAGCGGTTGTGGGGTACATCTTCCTGCTCGCCCTGACGCTCCACCTGCCGGATCTCACGCCGCTATTCGGGCAGCTGGATGACCCGGACAAGTACAGCCAGTACTACTTTGGCAACAATGCCGCGGTCGTCTACATCCTCCAGCAGAATCTGCCCAGCGGGCTGGCGGGCGTCTTTGGTGGCGCCATCGCCATTGCCATGAGTTTCTGTGGCCTGTCTTCCGTTGCGTCGGCCGGACGGATGCTGTACGCGTTCGCTCGGGACGACGGGATGCCCGGCTCGGGCTGGCTCAAGAAGGTCAACCATCAGTACCGAACGCCCGCCAATGCACTCATTGCAATGGTCGTCGGCGCGTTCATCCTGACGGTCGTGGCCTTCCTGGCCGGCGGTGGCACGGCCATCGTCATCGTCACCGCGATCAGCACGATCTTCCTGTACGCCGCGTATGGGATCACGATCTACCTCGGCCTCAGCACCAGGGAATGGATCAGCCATCGCGTCTGGAGCCTCGGTCGATGGTCGCGGCCAATCGCCATGGTCGCCCTGTTCTGGGTCATCGTCCTGATGATCCTGTTCAGCTTCCCAACCTCCGGCAACATCTCGATCACGTTCATGTTGATCACCGTGGCCCTCATGGCGATCTACTACTTCGGCTGGGCGAAGAGCCGCTTCCAGGGCCCGCGGGTCATGGGCGCGGACGACACGCTCACCGAGATCGAGCGCGAGTTCGAACACGCCGCGGAGACCATCGGCTCCTAGGCGCCTACTGCCTCGGCAACCTCGAGGGCCGGCCGGCCCCCCCCGCC
>JAYTWS010000090.1:0-4330 GCA_043743315.1 Chloroflexota bacterium
CGGGGCCGGGTTCCATCGCGGCCTCGGGCGCGTGCCTGCGCGGACTAGCGGCGCGTGCCGGCGCGTGCCGGCGCGGACTTGCGGCGCGTGCCAGCGCGGACTGATGCCCTCGGCAATGGTATTTGCCCCCAAATACGACGCGGGCTCGTGCTAACTGACGCCTTCCTCAAATTCCGGTGCATTTACGACAGGGGCTCGTGGTAGGTGCGAATCGTGGCTACTAGCGAGCTGTCTCCTCTGCCCGCGACGGACCGCGGAACGTGCGCTACCGAACGATGTCCGCCACAAACAGTCGTACCCGTGGGGAAACGCACCTACCACGAAAGGGTGTCGTATGCGGTCCCGGCGGGGCGACAGCCGCGCGGTCCCGGCGGGGCGACAGCCGCGCGGTCCCGGCGCTCGTCGGCCAACCAGGGGCGCTCGTCGGCCAACTGGGCTGGCGCTCCGGCGCGGCCCCGCGCGGGATCAGATCTTCAGCATCACGTGCTTGACGATCGTGTAGTCCTCGATCGCGTACATCGACTGATCCTTGCCATAGCCCGATTCCTTGAAGCCGCCGTGGGGCATCTCGGAGGCCAGAGTGAAGTGGTCGTTGATCCAGACCGTCCCGAACTGGATCGATCGGGCAACGCGCATTGCGCGACCGATGTCGTTGGTCCAGACCGAGGCCGCGAGTCCAAAGCGGACGTCATTTGCCCAAGCAATCGCCTGGTCCTCGTCCGAGAAGCGCTGGACGGTCACGACCGGGCCGAAGACCTCGTCCTGGACGACTTCGCTCTTCTGGTCGGGGCCGGCGATCACGGTCGGCTCGTAGTACGCGCCGCCCAGGTCGGGGCGTCGCCCACCGACGACGACCTCGGCTCCGTCCCGCGCTCGATCCACCATGCCCGCGACGCGATCGACCTGCGCCTTGGAGATGAGGGAGCCCATCTCGAGCTCCTCGCCCGTGGTCGGGTCGCCCCACTTCATCTGCTTGACCTGGTCGGACAGCTTGGCCACAAACTTGTCGTAGACCTTCGGGCCGGCGATGACGCGGCAGGCCGCCGTGCAGTCCTGGCCGCTGTTCCAGTAGCTCGCGAACCGCAGGATCTCGGCCGCGAGATCGAGATCGGCATCGTCGAAGATGATCACTGGCGCCTTGCCACCCAGCTCCAGGTGGAGCCGCTTGACGTGGTCCGCAGCGACCCGCGCGATCTTCTTGCCAGTCTCTGTGTCGCCGGTCACCGAGATCATGCCGACCTTCGGGTGGGCGACCAGGGCCGGCCCGATCGCATCGCCGGTTCCCGTCAGGACGTTGAGCACGCCGGGAGGAAAAATGTCGGCGGCGAGTTCGGCGAGCTTGACCGCGGTCAGCGGCGTTCGAGCGGAGGGCTTCAGGACAACGGTGTTCCCGGCAGCGAGGGCCGGGCCGATCTTCCAGCCAGCCATCATGAGCGGGTAATTCCAGGGGGCGATCGAGGCGATCACTCCGACCGGCTCGCGGCGAATGATCGAGGTCCGACCGGCGATGTATTCGTTGGCCGCCTTGCCCTCAAGGTTCCGGCCGGCGCCGGCGAAGAATCGCAGGTTGTCCGCGATAACCGGCATGTCGACAGCCGCAACGTTGAGCGGCTTGCCCGTGTGGGAGCTCTCGAGGCGGGTCAGCTCATCGGCGTTGGCCTCGATCGCGTCGGCCAGCTTGAGCAGCATCGTCATCCGCTCGGCGGGCGTCGTCCTCTGCCAGGTCTGGAAGGCGGTGGCGGCGGCCTCGACGGCGCGATCGACATCTTCGACATCGGACGCCGCGACGTTCGCGATGATCTTCCCGTTGGCGGGGTTCTCGACGGCGAGGGTCTTGCCACTCGCACTGTCGACCCATTCGCCGTTAATGAACTGCTGGAGGGTCTGGACAGGGTCCATGACATCGGTCATCGCGGGTACCTCCGAAAGCTGGTCGGCTCGCGCCCTCCGCGGGCGCGAACGGTGGATCGAGGGATGTTTCGTGCATTGTGCGCCACGGGTGATAGTCCGTTCCGGCCCGCGGATCGGCACCGCGGATCGGCACCTGCGGAGCGCGGATTGGCGCCCCACTCCGGCCCGCGGATCGGCACCTGCGGGCCGCGGATCCGGCCCAGGATCGGCACCAGCGGCCCGGGTTCCGGCACCCGCATTCAGGCGCCTCAGCCGGCGACGAGGGCGACGATGATCGCGACGCCGGCGGTCGCGACCACCGGGTCGCGCCAATGCCAGGTGAGCGGTCGATAGCTCGACCGCGGACCCGCCCCGAACGCTCTCGCGTCCATCGCGAGCGCGAGTTGGTCGGCGTGCCGGATCGCGCGAACCAGCAGGCCGACGAGCAACTTCGGATGCCAGGTTCCCGCAACTCCTCGGATGCGCCGAGCCTGTCGCAGCGTGCCCAGGTCCTGCCCGAGTCGCGGCACGGCCTGGTAGGCCGCCAGTGCCCCGTAGGCAAAGCGCTCCGGCACTCGCGCGTGCTGGACGAGGGCATCCACGAGGCGGGTCGGGTCGGTCGTCTGGGCGAACACGACTCCGGTCGCGACGATGGCCACGACGCGTGCGCCGATCGCCGACGCTGCGACGACCGCCTCGGCCGTGAGTCGCAGCGGTCCGATGCGCGCGAGCTCGTGTGCGGCGGGATCCGTGTTCGCGGCCCCGAAGACGAGATTGGCGAGAGCAATCGATCCGGCCGCGGCGATGAGCGGCGCGAGGCCGCCGACGAGCTTTGCCCTGGGGATTCGACCAAGGATGAGTCCCGCCCCGACCGCCGCGAGGGCAAGAACGAACGGTCGCGCAGGATCCCGGATGAAGGCGAGGCCGAAGAGCCAGGCGATTGCCACGGCCAGCTTCACCAGCGGGTCCGTCCGGCCGAGCAGGCTCGACTGCTGGCGCACCGTGAGATCGATCGGGCTCAGCATGTCGGCTTGCGCCGGCGCGAGCGGACCCCAGTCGGGGCCCCCGGAACAAAGGCCGGGGGTTCGGGTGCGTGCTCCTGGGCGAACCGGGCGGCGGGCTCATCCGCGAGGGGCTCATCCGCGACGATCCAGCCGTCGTCCATCTCGATGCGCCGGGTCGCGATGCGCGCGGCGAACGCGAGGTCGTGGGTCGCAGCGACGACCGTGGTCCCCGCCTCGACCAGCTCGTTGACGATCGCCTCGATGGCCTCCCAACCGAGCCGGTCCTGCCCGAACGTCGGTTCATCGAGGAGCAGCAGCGCGGGTCGTCGGAGGAGCGCGGGCGCCACCGACAGTCGCCGTTGTTCCCCGCCCGACAGGCGATACGGGCTTCGTGCCCCGAACGCGTCGAGCGGCAGCCTGAGCCGCACCATCAGGTCGTCCGCGGAGCTGCCACGCCCCCCGAGAGCCACTTCTCCCGCCACGGTGTTCTCGATGAAGCCGAGTTCCGGATCCTGGAAGACGAACCCGACGAGGTCGGCCAGACGTCGGCCCGACATCCGACTCGGGTCCTGCCCGGCAACCATCACGATGCCTCCCGACGGCCGGATCAACCCGGCCAGGAGCCGCAGGAGGGTCGATTTCCCGCTGCCGTTGGGCCCGACCAGAGCCACGCGCTCCCCGATCCCGATCTCGAGATGGACGTCGCGGACGACGGGCCGACCCGGCTCGTACGCGAACCGGAGGTCGCGCGCCTCGACCAGCCCGTGCCTGGCGCCCGCCACCGATACCCGCGCGGGCTCGATTCCTTCGCGCGCGGAGCCGGACTCGGGGCGTTCCTCGGGAGGTCGTTTCCGTGACCGCCTGCCCGCCCCTCCGCCCGGGCCCCCGCCTCGGCCCACGGCAGGCAGCCAGCCCCCGGCTGGCAGCCAGACCCCGGCGGCCGCCAGTCGATTCCTGGAGCGGGCGAGCACCTCAACCGGTGTTCCCACATCGATCGGCGCCCCATGCCCGTCGAGGGCGAGGATGAGATCGGCCAGCGGCCAACCCTGGTCGGCGTGATGCTCGACCAGGACGATCGTCGCCTCGCCGGTCGCCTTGATCCGGGCGAGGCGCTCGAACATCGCGCGCGCGCCATCGGGATCGAGGTTTGCGGTCGGTTCATCTAGGACCAGGACCGACGGTCGCGCGGCCATCACTCCGGCAAGAGCGAGTCGCTGTTGCTCGCCGCCCGACAGTCGCGACCCGTGGCGACGCTCGAAGCCGGCGAGCCCGGCATCAACGAGTGCAACCGGGATTGCCTGGTGCATGGCCGCAATCGGCCACGCCCGGTTCTCGAGCCCGAACGCGACATCGTCCTCGACGCGATCCATGACCAGCTGGCTACCGGGGTCCTGGAACAGGATCCCGACTTGCGCGGCCAACTGCAGGCGGTCCCC
>JAYTWS010000091.1:0-8892 GCA_043743315.1 Chloroflexota bacterium
GCCCTGAGTGCCTCACTGCTCACCGCGATCCCGATCACGCCCGCCGGACTCGGGTTCGTCGAGGGTGCCTTGGTCGGCCTCCTGACGATCGCGTACGGCGTTCCGCAGACCGAGGCGCTCGCGATCACGGTCGTCGACCGGACGATTTCGGTCCTCACGATCATCGTGCTGGGCACGATCGCGTACGCGCTATCGAGCAAGCGACGGGGCGTCGGTCTGGAGCCTTCCGACACCGTGGCCTGAGAGTCCCGGTACCGCACACCGGACCAGACCCGCCCCAACTGCACCACACCCGCCACGCCGCTGAACACCGATTCAGGACGCCCGCGGTACCAACGGGTGATAGGGGATCCGACGCCGCGATCCGATAGTCCGGATATCGCGCATCTGCGTCAGCAGTCCTCTAACGGAGCGCCTGGAACCGCCACATGACGACCCACACCGGCCGCGCTTTCAATGAATGGCTTCGCACCCAACTCAAGGCGAAGAAGATGTCCCAGCGACAGCTCGCCCAGCAGTCCGGCGTCGACCATTCAACGATCTCGCGCCTGATCCGCGGCGACCGGATGCCATCGCTCGGGACCGCCACGGCTCTGGCTCGAGGCCTCCGCGAGATTCGCGACGACTCCGACACCGCCCAGTACCTCGGACTGGTGACCAGCGCTGCCCAGAATCCAACCGCCCGCATCGAGTACGCCCTACGGGCCGACGATGCCCTCGGTGAGGCCCAGGTGCGGCAGGTCATGGAGTATTACCTGGCCGTCCGGATGCGACGCTTCGGGCGAGTGTTCCACGGCGACGACGGATCCGGTAACGCGGCCATGCCGCGCGGCGGCGTCGGTGAGCCCGCCGGCTCCGCTGTCGGTGGTGGGGGCCGTTCCGCCTCCGGCCGCGGCCCCGAGCGGCCCGATGACGGCCGCAAGGATGGGACCGTCCGGATTGAACCGCTGCCTGCGGGCTCGCGCCCGCTCGGCTATGCGCACCTGCCGCCACGCTCGGCAGGCATGAATCAGGCGGGGGGCATGGCGACCCGCGTCACGACCACATCAACCATGACTCGACCGCCGGGACGTTCGTCGGACCGGTACTGATCCGCTTACTTGCGCACGGCCTGGATGCCTCCACGTCCAGGTCTCGGGGACAGCGAACGCCGGCGTTCGGGGCGCCGGCGTTCGCCATTCCAGGCGCGCCATGCACGAGCCCGGATCTTGGCGCAGGCGAGCCTGGATCCGGCGCCCGCGATCTCGGTGGCCGCCTCCCACGGTGATCTCCGTGGCGGCCGCCCTCAGCGGCGGTAGATCGAGACCGACGTCCTGACCGAGGCGTTGAAACGCTCCGCGACGACCAGCCCGTCCGTCGTCGCGCCACTGGCCACCAGCCGTGCGACGAATCGGTCCTCCGCTGGTCCACCACACGGGACGAGCCGTGTCGCTCGCGTGGGAGCCGCGATGACGGGTCTGGCGGAGCACGTGGACATCGTACGATGCGGCCAATGGCACAGGAACCTGACCCGACGGGGACCCCGCCTGCGTGGACGCTCGACGAACCCGGGTTCGAATTGCGCGTACTGCGCGCCTTCATCCGGGACGGGCGCCTGGCGTCGATCCCGGCGCGCGAGCGCAAGAAGCTCGTGGTGTACCGCTACCTGCTCGATCAGGTGCTACCGGACCCGGACGAGCGCGTGGCTGAGCGTGACCTCAACATGCGGCTCGCCCACTGGTTTCCGGACGTGGCGACCATCCGTCGGGCGCTGGTGGACCTGCGGTTCGCCGCACGGGACGGCATGGTCTACCGGCGGTTGGCCCCGATCCGGTAGGTCCGGCATCAGATCCGGCGTCAGGTCCGGCATCAGGTCCGGCATCAGATCCGGTGTCAGTTCGAGCGACGGCCCCGCGAACGCCCAATGTCCGGCTCGCCTCGGCTGCCATACATCGGCTCGATCAGCCCGAGGTCGCCGTCGTCTCGGCGATAGAGGATCGCGACCCGCTCGTACTCGGCATTGACGAACACGAAGAAGTCATGCCCGAGCTCGTCCATCCGGGACGCGGCATCCTCCACGAACATCGGCTCGATGTCGAAGCGCTTCACCTTGACGATCCGGCGCGGACGCTGTTCGTCGGCTGCGCCATCAGCGATTCGTCGAAGGATGGCCTTCTCCTCCTCCGGCCGGGCCCGCAGGCGCGGCTTCGACTTGAAATCGACCGCCCGTCGCTCGACCTTGTCGACCACGACGTCGATGCCGGCCCGGTGGGTGGCCGCGGCCGCTCGTCCGCGCAGGACCTGACCATCGATCATCAGCGTGACGTCGACGATGTGCGATGCATCGGTACTGCGATGTTGCTCCATCGATAGCTCGACCATCGCCTCGCTTCGGTCATCCAGCAGGCGCTCGAGGCGGGCGAATTTCCGTTCAGCGTATTCGCGATCGCTGTCGTGGACGTCGAAGTTCTTGCCCTTGACGATGGTTCTCACCGGGGGACCTCCCGAGCTCGGCACGGTTCGTCTGTGGTCGGTGCGCCTCGGGTGCGGATGGGCGATGCCGCCCGCGCCCGCAAACCGAGTATAGCGGCGGGGCAGCGAAGCCCGGCGCAGAACCGGCCGGAAGCCCGGCACCGGGGCCGCAAAGCCCGGCACCCGGGCCGCGGGCCCGGCGACGAACCCGCTCGCAGCCCGGGGCCCGGCGCCCCCCCCCGGCGGCTAGCGCTCGCGCGCCACCGTCACCGCCGACACGGCGAAGGCCCCGGCGTCGAGGAGGACCCTGGCGCAGGCGGCCAGTGTGCTGCCCGTCGTCAGCACGTCGTCAACCAGGACGATCCACGGCGCCCCGTCTGGGCCGCTGCCTGGAGGCAGAGACGACCCCGGGCGGATCCGGAACGCACCCCTGACGTTCCTGCCGCGCGACGCGCGATCCAGGTCGAACTGCGCGATGGTCCGGCGCGTCCGCTCCAGCAGCTCCGTCTGCACCGGGAGCCGGAGCTGGGCTCCGGCGGCGCGGGCGATGAGGATCGCCTGGTCGTAGCCGCGGTCGCGGACCCGATCCGCCGAGGCCGGGACGGGGACCAGCACATCGCCACCGGCACCGGCATGCGCCCAGCGACGAGCGACCGCGCGCCCGAGAGGGACGGCAAGCCGGCTATCGCCGCTGTACTTGAGGCGGTGGAGTGCCCGCTGGGCCACGCCGGTGAACCCGGAGCACCACTCGATCTGGGCGAGCGGGGCGGGTGTGTCGCCGGGCATCCCGATCGGGACGCCCGGCGGCCGGAGCGCGCGGAGGTTCAGCGCCGGTTCGCACTCAAGACACAGGGCCCGGCCCTCGCGGCCGCATCCGGCACAGAGGGCGGGCAGCGCCAGGTCCAGGGCCTGGCTCGCGGCTTCGCTGATCCGATGGGCGACGCGCTCGAAGGTCGACATCGGTCGATCATCGGCCCGACCACATCGCGGGCGATCACCCGGCGCTCACCAAGGTGTCACGTCGTGCTGGCCAGGTCCGCAGCAATGCCGGGATCGCGGCGAGCAGGCTCAGGGCATTGGCCCACAGCGTCGGGTTCGCGATCAGGATCGCGATCACGAGGATAACCTCGCCGACCCGACCCCCGCGGAGCCCAGCGACCGTCGCGAGAACGACGCCAGCCGCGAGTCGTGCTGCATATGGGATCCCGAACCACCCGCCCGCATCGGAGACCACCCTTCCCGTGGCGATATCGAGGAATCCCAACCAGGCGCCCGGCGTGAGAGCGACACTGATCGCCAGGACCGCGAGGCCCGTGACGGCGACGAGCCCGGCCTCGCGACGCCGCCCGGCGGCGAACAAGTAAACCGGCCCCACGACCGGCGACACCTTGAGGGCCGCGGCAGGGATCCAGAAGGCCCACGAGCGTCGGAGCGCCAGCACGGTCAGCGCCGCGATCACGAGGTGCGCGTTCCGTACCCGGAGCTCGAGCGCGACGGGCAGGAAGGCCACGATCGCCAGGGCAATGAACACATCCCTCCCTGCCAGCCACCAGATGCAGCCGAGCAGCAGGATCGTCCAGGCAGCGGTGAAAAGCGGCGCAGGCACGAACAACGTGAACGGCGCAAGGATCTGGGCAAGAACCGGTGGGTACCAGTACGCATAGGGCTGATTCACCGGAGCGCCCGGATCGTAGAGGGGGTCACCGGCCACCAGGCGTTGCGCCGCTGCCCAGTACGCATGCTCGTCGCCGAACTGCGGCCAGGCCGTGAATGCCACGACCGCCAGGAGCACCGCCCCGAGGCCGGCAGCGAGGAGCAGGGCCGGTGATGGCCGAGCCCACTCGACGGGGGAACTCACGAGATGCGGATCCGGTCTCCCGCCAGCGTCCCGGATGCGTCGATCGCCCCGACCGGCAACTCGAGACAGCCGTCGGCGCCACGGATCAATGGCACGAGGCCGATCCATGGCCGGACCATGCGCCTCGTCGCCAGGACGGCACGCTGGCCGTCAGCATCGGGCTTGCCGAGGAAGACGGCATCGATCGCGAACCGCATGAAGAACATGTGAATCCCGTTCGTGCCGGTCAACCAGAGGCCGAAGCCTGGCTCGAGCGACCCGCGTCCCATGAGGCCCATGAACCTGGCCCACAGTGAATCGGCGACCTCAACGCGCTCGGCGAGGATGGAATGGCGCGTCAGGTTGTGGGCGCCCACCCGCGCGCTACTGGTTCGTCGCGCCGAGGTTGCCGATGATCAGGATGATGGCCGGCCCGAGGATGACGATGAACAGCGACGGGAAGATGCACCCGACCAGCGGGAAGAGCATCTTGATCGGCGCCTGCGCGGCCTGTTCCTCGGCTCGCTGGCGGCGTTCGATGCGGAGCTGCTCGGATTGGACCTGGAGCACCTTGGAGATCGATACGCCGAGCTGTTCGGCCTGGATGATCGCCCCGACGAAGTTCGTCAGCGGCTGGACCTCGGTCCGGGGAATGATGTCGCGCAGGGCCTCGCGGCGTACCTTGCCGACGCGGACCTCGGCCAGCGCCCGGCGAAATTCGTCGATGAGCGGGCCCTCCATCTTCTCGACCACCTTGCCCAGCGCGGCATCGAAGCCGAGGCCAGCTCGCACGGAGATCGTCAGGAGGTCGAGGGCGTCCGGGATCTGGAGGAGGATCGCCTTCCGGCGCGCCTTGACCTTGCCGCCCAGCCAGAACTCGGGAAGGAGGTAGCCGAAGCCAAGACCGACGAGTCCGAAGGCGATTCCACCAAAAATGTTTCGGCCGAGGAGTCCGAGGAAGACGAACATGAAGCCGGCGACGACGAAGGCGACGATCACCTTGATGCCCAGCCAATCGGCGGTGCGCATGTCGCCCGGGTTTCCGGCGAGTGCCAGGCGCGTCTCGGTGCGTTCGGCCAGGCTCGTTGACGTGCTTCGCGAAACTCGAGCCGAAATGCGCGCCGCGAGCGGCTTGACGGTCCGATCGAAGAACGGGAGCTGGAGCTCCATCTCCTCGAGGGTTCTGGCCTGGCTCGCGCCGAGCTGGGTCAGCCGGGCCTGGACCGGGTCGACCGGCCCTCCACTCGAGATCCCATACGCGATCAGGAGGATGGCGAGGGCGGCGATAACGGCAATGATCAGCGGTAGGGGCATTGCATCAGACCTCGATGTCCACGATCTTCTGGATCGCGAAGAAGCCGACCATCATCATCACGGCGCCGAAGCCGAGGATGATGATCCCGGCCGGCAGGCCCGCGACCGCCACCTTGGTGTCGAACATCGGGTCGAAGAATTTCGGCGCGGCCAGGTAGATGAAGCCAGCCAGGCCGAAGGGCAGCAGGCCGACCACGTAGCCGGACAGTCGCTGCTGCGCCGTCAGGGTCCGGATCTCGCCCTTGATCCGGACGCGCTCGCGAATCGTGAACGCGATCGAGTCGAGGATCTCGGCGAGATTGCCGCCGACGGAGTGCTGGATGTTGATGGCGGTGGCCATCAACTCGAAGTCGTCCGAGCGCATCCGGCGGACCATATTCTCCATCGCCGTGTCGAACGGCAGGCCCAGGTTGACCTCGCGAATGACCCGCCCGAACTCGGTCGAGACCGGCGGCCGTGACTCCCGGACGACCAGCTCAATGGCCTGGAGGAATGACGAGCCGGCGCGCAGGGCATTGGCGATCAGCGTGATGGTGTCCGGGAGCTGCTTGTTGAACGCGTTCAGGCGCCCCGCCTTGCGGCGTCCCAACCACATCCGCGGAGCGACGAACCCGAGCAGCAACCCACCGATCAGGGCGATCGGGCTCTGAAGGCTCGTGATGACGAACCCGAGGATGAAGAACACGATCGGGGTCCCGACGGTCGTGCCGGCCCAGATGGCGAGATACTCGGAGACCTTGAGCTTGAGGTCGGCCCGGGCCAGCTCCCGGGCGAGATTTGCCCCGAAGTCCCGCTGCTCGACCGCCCTGTTGAGCGAGGCGAGGGCCACGCTCTGGGCGATGAGGTCTGACAGGCCTTCGGGCTTGTCCTTCTTCTTCTGCTCCTGCCGTCCGGATGCATACCGCTCGAGGCGGTCGCTCACGCCCGAGCTGTTGCCGCTCGAGGCGATGCCGAAGGCGATCAGGAGGATCGCGACGGCGGCGACGACCGCGATGATGAGGGTGATGTTGGTCACGTCAGTACTTCCTCGCAGCCAGCCCTAGATCCCGAACACGCCCTGGGGCAGGTGGATGCCCTCAGTCTCGAATCGTTCGACGAACTTGGGCCGGATGCCGGTCGGCTTGAGCCGACCCTGGATCTTGCCGTCGATGACGCCGGTCTGCTCGAACACGAACACGTCCTGCATCACGATCACGTCACCCTCCATGCCCTGGACCTCGGTGATGTGGGTGATTCGGCGCGTGCCGTCCTTCATCCGCGCCTGCTGGACGATGATGTCAACGGCGGAGGCGATCTGCTCGCGGATGGCCCGGACCGGGAGGTCCACGCCGGCCATGAGGACCATCGTCTCGAGCCGGGACAGCATGTCGCGCGGCGAGTTGGCGTGGCCCGTGGAGAGCGAGCCATCGTGGCCGGTGTTCATGGCCTGGAGCATGTCAAGGGCCTCTCCCGAACGACACTCCCCGACGACGATTCGGTCGGGTCGCATTCGTAGTGCGTTCCGGACGAGCTCGCGGATGGGAATCGCGCCCTTGCCCTCGATGTTGGGCGGCCGCGACTCGAGCGTGACGACGTGCTCCTGGCGGAGCTGGAGCTCGGCCGCGTCCTCGATCGTGACGATGCGCTCGTCGTTCGGGATGAACGAGGACAGGACGTTCAGCGTGGTCGTCTTGCCCGAACCGGTGCCGCCGGACACGAAGCCGTTGAGGCGAGCCTCGACGCAGGCCCGAAGGAACTCGAACATCTCCGGCGTCGCGGTGCCGAAGCGGATCAGGTCATCGACCGTGAACGGCGTGGCGGCGAACTTCCGGATCGTGACCACCGGTCCGACCAGGGACAGCGGCGGGATGATCGCGTTGACGCGCGAGCCGTCGGTCAGGCGGGCGTCGACCATCGGCGAGGACTCGTCGACGCGGCGACCGATCGGGGCAATGATCCGATCGATGATCCGCATGACGTGGTCGTCGTTCTGGAAGACGACATTGGTGAGCTCGAGTTTGCCGGACCGCTCGATGTACACCTGGCGTGGTCCGTTGACCATGATTTCCGTGATCGACTCGTCCCGGAGGAGCGGCTCCAGGGGACCCAGGCCGATGATCTCGTCGGTGATCTGCTCCAGCATCCGGACGCGTTCGGCACGGGTGAGGGCCAGGCCCTCCTCGTCGATGACCTTGCCGAAGATCTCCTCGATCTGGCGACGAACCTCGACCTGGTTGGACAGGTCAAGCTTCGGGTCAAGGTCCTGGATGACCCGGCTCTGGATCCGGAACTTCACGTCACGGAAGGACTCGCGGACCGGGGCCTGCGATGAGAGCCGGGGAGAGGCCGGCGCGGGAACGTTGGGGTTGCCCCCGGCAGGACCGGTGGGCACGGGCATATTGGAACCCGCCGCGGGCTCCTGACCCGGTCGCTGGCTCTCGATTCGCTTCAGCAGGGACATCGCCCCAACCCCTTCCTCGCCCCCGAGGGCCATGTGCTCATGTCAGTCACCGCCATGCGAACAGCGACTTCTTCGCTGTCGTCCTGGAAGGTGAGGTGGTGGCCGCCGGCGCGGCCTTGACCTCGGTGCCGACGATCGCGTTCGCCAGCCGAAGGATGTCCTGCGAGACCTGCGCCTCGCGGTTGCTCAGGAAGAACGGCACGCCGCGATTGAGCGCGTAGACCACGCTCCGGCCGTCGCTGACGATTGTGTGCTGGACCTTGCGTCCGATCGAGTTCTCGACATCCGAGACCCGGATCCCCAGGGCGGCGTCGGCCCGGTTGAGAACGATCCGGATCTTGTCCGAGCCGTACCCGAGCTGGTCCGTGACCTCCATGAACAGGCGCATGTTCTTGATGCTCGTGATCTCGAGGCTCAGGATCGTCAGGATGATGTCGGCCTCGTCGAGGATCGCGAGCGTGGTGTCGTTGAAGGTCGCTGGGCAATCCACGATCGTGAGGTCGTTGTCCTTGCGCAGTCGCTCGAGGACGCGCTTGGCGTGGCTCGCGGAGACGTGCTCGGCGGCCTCGGGCGACGGTGGCGCCAGGAGGACGCGCACGCCCGACGAGTGGTTGATGATGAACGTGTCGATCGACTCGATCTCGCCGGCATTGAGCTCCGGGACAAGATCCGCGATCGATTTGCTCTTCGGGTTGAGGTTGAGGAGCACGCCGACATCCCCGAACTGGAGCGAGCCGTCCATGAGCGCGACCCGCTTGCCTCCGATCGATGCCGCCGCCACGGCGAGGTTCACCGCGACCGTGGTTCGCCCCACGCCCCCTTTCGGGCTGAAGACCGCCACGACCACGCC
>JAYTWS010000092.1:0-9306 GCA_043743315.1 Chloroflexota bacterium
CCGGGGCCGTCAATCGATGCCGCGGGCCTGCTCGCCGACGCGGAGCGCGAGGTCACCGCCCGGATCGGCGACCACGTGTGGGGCCGCGGCGATACCACCTGGCCCCAGGCCATCGCCGATAAGCTCGACGCTCGCGGCTGGTCATTGGCGATCCACGAGATCGGCCTTCGTGGCGCGCTGCCGGCGTTGCTCTCGGAGGGCCTCGCCGAGCGACTCACCATGGTCCTGTCAACAAGCGCGCCCGGGGGCACGGTCGCCAACGACACCGTGCCCGCGAGACGATCCGGATCGAAGCGGGACGGACTTGTCGACGTGGCGCAATCGGCACGCGACTCGTCGGGCGCCGATGTCGGTCTGGCCGTGCAGGCGACGACGACCGGTGGTGACATGGCCGTGACCATCGCCGTGGTGGACCCGCTCGGTGAGCATATCGAGCAACGACTGGCCTTCATCGCCGGCCCGATGGGCCGCTCGCGCGCCGCCCTCCTCGCGGCGGCCGTTCTCCTCGGGAGGCTTCGCTGATGCGGATGAGGCGGCCGCGTCCATCCGCCAACACGGGAGTCGTCCGCCGTGCCACCATCCGTCGGACGCGCCGGCAGGGCGCGCGCACCGGAGGAGCCGCATGCGCCTGACCGTCCTCGGGACGGGAACCGCCCGACCCGTCGCGGAGACCGCGGCTTCCGGGATCCTCGTCCAGACGGCGACCACCTCGGTCCTGTTCGATATCGGCAGCGGGATCGCCTCCCGTCTCGAGGCATCGATCGGTGCTGCTGGCCTGGATGGGCTGGTCGTCGGCCACATGCATGCGGATCATTGGATCGATATCGCTCCGCTCCGGTATCGATTCCCGTGGGGGGAGCCGGCTCCGAAGCCCCTCGTCGTGCATCTCCCGCCCGGTGGCAAGGACCGCCTGGATCACCTGGCGATCGTCATGAGCGAGCGACCCGGCTTCTTCGAGGCCGCCTTTGCCGTCCACGAGTACGCGAACGGAACCAGCTTCCAGATCGGCGACCTCGCCGTGCGGCCGCACCCAGTCGGGCACTACGTCCCGGCGTGGTCGATGGAGATCATGGGACCGGACGGCGAACGGGTCGTCTACGCGGGCGATATGGGCCCCTCGGACGCCGTCATCGAACTGGCCCGCGGGGCGGAGCTGCTGATCCTCGAGGCGACCCTCAACACCGACGAGTTCGACGACGTGAAGCGGGGCCATCTGACCGCCGAGGAGGCGGTCGATCACGCCGTGCGGGCCGACGTGCCGAGGGCGGTCCTGGTCCACTATCCCATCGAGCGGCTTGAGGCGATCCGCGCCATCTGCGCTCCAACCGGTGGCCGCGTTCAGCCCGCCCTGCCGCGCATGGAAATCGACGTGACGGCAGGCAGCGCGCCCTTGATCACGATGCCGGAGCGCCGCTCCTAGGAGATCGTCAGCACCGGCTGGCCGGCACCGCTCGCGGCCCGGATACTCATTCGCGAGGCCACGGTTCTGGCCAGGTGCTGAAGGGCCACGGCTGCCGCCCCGGGCTCACGCTGGGCCACCGCCGGGACGCCGACATCGCCGCCCTGCCGGACGGTGATATCGAGCGGAATCGACCCGAGGAACTCGATGTCGTGCTCGCGGGCAAAGCGCTCGCCGCCACCGCGGCCGAAGAGGTCGATGACCTCGTCACAGTGCGGACAGACCAGTCCGCTCATGTTCTCGACGATGCCGATGACCGGCACGCTCATCCGCTTGAACATGGCCAGCGCTTTCTCGACATCGAGCAGGGCGACCTCCTGGGGCGTTGTCACCAGGACGGACCCCGAGATCGGGACAGCCTGTGCCAGCGTGAGCTGGGCGTCCGAGGTCCCCGGGGGCAGATCGATCACGAGATAATCGAGCTCGCCCCAGTCCACGTCCCGGAGGAACTGCTGGATCGCGCCGCCGACCAGGGGACCGCGCCAGATGATCGGCTGGCCCGCGGGCACGAAAAACTGGATCGAGATGGCCTTCACGCCGTGGCGCTCGAGCGGCAGGATCTTCTCGTCCTTGCTCTTGCCGGGCTGGCCGTCCAGGCCCAGCATGATCGGCACGTTCGGGCCGGTGATGTCGGCGTCAAGGAGCCCGACCGACGCGCCATCCCGTGCCAGGGCCACGGCGAGGTTGACGGCGACCGTGCTCTTGCCGACGCCGCCCTTGCCGGATGCGACCGCGATGACGTTCTTGACCCCTGGAAGCAGCTGCTCCGCGGTCCGCGGCGTGGCTCGCCGGACGCTGGCGCCCCACGTCAGCTCGATGGTCTCGACCCCGACCGGTGTCAGCGCCGCCCGGACACGGGATTCGATTTCGTCCTTCATCGGACAGGCCGGTGTGGTCAGCTCGATCATCAGCGCGACCGAGGTCCCGTCGATCCGCAGGTCCTTGACCATGTTGCGGGTGACCAGGTCACCGCCCAGCTCGGGTTCCTCGACCTGGGCGAGGGCGGCCATGACGACGCTTTCGGTGACCTGGGGCATGGGGGTCCTCGATGCTCGGGAGGTGAATTCCGACAGGATTGGCGTCGATATCGTAGCCCTGACCTCGAGGTCGTGTCGTCGCGAGACATGCGGGCAGCGCCGGGCGCCGACTTGCGCGCCGGATGTGAACCGCAGCGACCCGTGGCCCTCGCTTCCGGGAAGTCCAAGGCGTGGTCCGGACTGTCGTGTCACGCGTTCGCGAACTGCCACCGAATCCCGACCGGGTCCGTGCGAATTTCGCACTCGGAGGGGTGGTAATTTGCGACAACCGGCGTTTGACACGACCACTTCCCCGCGCCTATCCTCGGCTGACGCGCGTTGCCCCGTTTGCGGACTGGCGTGTGGCGCCGACAGTTACGACCCGCAGTTCGGAGGATCGAGACGAGCGTGCCCGAGGTCGAAGTCCGCCTGACCCAGGTCTACAAGGCCTTCAGGGACGACGCCGCCGGTCGGCGCGTCGCAAAGTACGTCCAGCCGGATGAGAGCGGCCTGATCGTCGCCGTGGACCACATCGACCTCGAGGTCAAGGACGGCGAGTTCTTCAGCCTCCTCGGACCGTCGGGCTGCGGCAAGACGACCACCCTCCGCATGATCGGCGGGTTCGAGCAGCCAACGTCGGGCAAGATCGAGCTGGCCGGCCAGGACGTGACCTGGCTGCCGCCTTACCAGCGCAACGTGAACACGGTCTTCCAGAACTACGCATTGTTCCCGCATCTGAGCATCTTCGACAACGTCGCCTTCGGCCTTCGTCGCCGTCATATCGAAGAAGCCGAGGTCAAAAAGCGCGTCACCGAGATCCTTGCACTCGTCGAGCTTCCGGGCTATGAGCGTCGCAAGCCGGGTCAGATTTCCGGCGGCCAGGCACAGCGCGTGGCCCTCGCCCGCGCTCTGGTGAACAAGCCTTCCGTGCTCCTGCTGGATGAACCGCTCGGCGCCCTCGACCTGAAGTTGCGCAAGCAGATGCAGGTGGAACTGAAGCGCATCCAGCAAGAGGTCGGGATCACGTTCATCTACGTGACGCACGATCAGGAGGAGGCGATGACGATGTCCGATCGCATCGCCGTCATGAACCGAGGCAAGTACGAGCAGCTCGGGGATCCGGAGACGCTGTACGAGCGCCCCTCGACCGAATTCGTGGCCGGCTTCCTCGGCGTGAGCAACCTCCTGCCGGCAACCCTGGGCGGGGCGCAGGGTGACATGGTCTCCGCCACGCTCGCGGACGGTGTCGTGGTCCGGGTGCCCACGGCAGCCGTGAACGGCGAGGCCCACATCAAGGTCGGCGTCCGACCCGAGAAGATCCGACTCCACCCAGACGAGGAATCCGTACCCGACCAGGCGAATCGACTCAAGGGCCAGGTCGTGGATGCGTCGTACCTCGGCGCTTCCACCAGCTATATCATTGCGTCACCCAGTGGGGCTCGATTGACGGTGTTCGAGCAGAACATCGGTCGAGCATCGCGAGGGTCCCTCCACCAGCCCGGTCAGGAAGTGCACCTGAGCTGGGCGCCTGAGCACACGTTTGCGGTGCCGACCGATCCAACAACCCCCAGTTCATCGCCGGACGTCGCCTGACCCCGGCAACGCGATCAAGGAGGAGCCACGCATGGACGATCTCGACAGCCTGATCCGGAAGACGACGGTCAGCCGGCGCGTCTTCATCCAGGGAACCACCCTCGCTGGCGTCGCCGGCTTCCTGGCCGCGTGCGGAGCAGGCAGCTCGCCGAAGCCGACTGCGGGCAGCTCGCCGAACCCGACTGCGGGCATCACGCCGAACCCGACTGCAGACGCGATCACGGGACCATTGAACTTTGCGAACTGGCCCGCCTACATCGACCTGACCGAGGATGAGAGTTCGTCCCCGACGCTCACCGACTTCAAGACGAAGTACGGGATCGAAGTCAACTACAAGGAAGACATCGAGGCCAACGAGGACTTCTACGCCACGCTCGCGCCGCTCCTCGGCGCCGGCCTCGATTCAGGATGGGATCTCATCGTCCTGACCGACTATATGGCCGCGCGCGTGATTCGCGCCGGCTGGATCGAGGAGATCAACGCGACGAATACCCCGACCGCCCATGCGAACATCCGGGACGAGCTCAAGGGCCTGGCCTGGGATCCGGACATGAAGATGCACTTCCCGTGGCAGTCGGGCGCGACCGGCGTCGGTTACAACCTGAAGTCGACGGGCCGTGACCTGACCAAGGTCGAGGACCTGTTCGATCCGGCCTTCAAGGGCAAGGTCACCATGCTGACCGGCTACCCCGACACGTTCTCGCTCGTCGGGCTCATGCTCAAGGCGAAGGGCGACATCAAGAACCTGCCGGCCGACATGACCTACGAGGATGCCCAGAAGGTCCACGACTACATCAAGCCGTACGTGGACAGCGGGCACATCCGCAAGTTCACGGGCAACGAATACCTGCAGGACTTCGGCTCCGGGGACACCTGGGCAGCCATGGTCTGGTCCGGCGACCTTGCCTCGTCCGGCGGCGAGGACGATCGGTTCGCCTTCCCGGTCGAGGGTTCGGTCATTTGGACCGACAACATGCTCATCCCCAAGGGCGTCAAGCACAAGGGTGCAGCCGAGGCGATGATCGACTTCGTCTACGACGTCAAGAACGCTGCCCGTCTGGCGGCCTGGATCTACTACATCTCGCCGGTCAAGGGCGTGGCCGACGAGATCGCCAAGACCGATGCCGACCTGGCCGCAAACGAGCTGCTCTTCCCGTCGGCGGCGACCGCAAAGAACATGTTCCCCCAGCCGGCGCTCGAGGATGCCGACGACATCAAGTGGGCGGACCTCGCGTCCAACCTCGAAGGCGCGTAAGCCCAGGGCAACGAGCCGTGACCGGGTAACCGGCCACGGCTTATCTCGTGACGGGAGGGCAGCATGCGGAAGACGCTCCGGAGCCGGCGCGCCATTCCCTATCTGCTCATGGCCCCGGGGCTCCTCTGGCTCTTGCTGTTCTTCGTGGTCCCGAACCTGCAGATGCTCCTGTTCAGTTTGTCCGAGGGAACGCTCCGGACGGGCTTCACCACGCCGCCGCAGGTCTGGGACTGGGAGAACTTCACCGGCGGGATCGACCAGTTCTCGGGCAACTTCCGGAATTCGATCGTGTACGGCGGGCTGGCCACGATCCTGTGCTTCCTGATCGGCTATCCGCTCGCCTACTCCATCGCATTCAAGGGCGGTCGCTGGAAGAGCCTCCTGCTGTTCATGGTGATCGCGCCATTCTTCACGAGCTTCCTGATCCGGACGATCAGCTGGAAGATCATCCTGGGCAACGATGGCCCGTTGCTCGCCCTGATCCGTGATGGGCTCGGGCTCGTGCCCGCGAACTTCAGCATCCTCGGGACCCCGCTCGCGGTCGTGGGCGGCCTGACCTACCAGTTCCTGCCATTCATGGTGCTGCCCCTGTATATCTCGATCGACAAGGTTGACCGCCGCCTGATCGAGGCGGCGCAGGACCTGTATGCGGGCCCGTGGAGGCGTGGCGGCGCGATCGTGGGCGGCATCGCCGGAGCGCTCCTCCTCGTCGCCCTGCAGCTGGGTCTCGGCTACACGAGCGCGACGGGCGAGGCGGCTACGCTGACCGGGCTGATCATCGGCATCCTGATCGGCGCCGGCATCGGCAGCGTTGTTGGCGGGTTCCTCGTGAGCCAGTCGTTCATCCGGGTGACGTTTCCGCTCTCGTTGCCTGGCGTGTTCGCGGCATCGATCCTGACGTTCATCCCGGCGATCGGCGACTACGTCAACGCCCAACTGCTGGGCAGTCCGACGACCCAGATGGTCGGCAATGTCATCCAGGGGCGCTTCCTCGCCCAGAACGACTACCCGATCGCGGCGGCACTCGCGTTCATCCTGATGGCCGGAATCCTGCTCTCGATCGCGCTCTACGCGCGCCTCCTCGGGACCGAGGAGCTGACCGGTGGCACGGCGTGACCGCGTCGTCGGCGCTGGGACGATTGCGGGGCATGCCCGGCGGGCAGCGTGGGAACCGATTCGCGGCGTTCCTCGACCGCTGGCTCCTGAAGGTCCTGACCGTCGCGACCATCGGCTACCTGATGTTGCCGGTCGCGGTCATGATCATCTTCTCGTTCAACAAGCCCGTGGGAAAGTTCAATTTCGTCTGGGCCGAGTTCTCCATCGCTGCCTGGCTGAGCCCGCTCAATCGCCCCGGCCTGGCCGATGCCCTCGGGACGTCGCTCCTCGTGGCCGCGATCGCGACGCTGATTGCGACGATCCTCGGCACGCTGATCGCGCTCGCCCTGGTCCGCTACTCGTTTCGGGGCAAGAACGGGACCAATCTGTTCATCTTCATCCCGATGGCGACACCCGAGATCGTGCTCGGCGCCAGCCTGCTGTCGATCTTCGTAGCGACCGCGACGCAGGAGCCGTTCAAATCGATCATTCCACCGGGCATCTTCTTCCCGCTCGGGCTCAACACCATCATCATTGCCCACGTGATGTTCAACATCAGTTACGTGGTGGTCACCGTGAAGGCGCGGATCCAGGGTTTCGATCGCAACCTCGAGGAAGCGGCCATGGATCTCGGTGCCAACGAATGGGTGACCTTCTGGAAGGTGACCTTCCCATTGATTCGTCCGGGAATCATCGCGGCGGCGCTCCTGGCGTTTTCGCTCTCGATCGACGACTTCATCATCACCAACTTCACGTCCGGGCTGGTTAACACGTTCCCGGTCTGGGTTTGGGGCACCATCCGCAATAACCTGCCGCCGCAGGTCCACGTCATCGGGACGGCGATCTTCCTGATCGCCGTGGGCGGTGTGGCCTTCGGCACGTGGTTCCAGTCACGGAGTGGCAAGGCCGCGCCCATCCGCGCACGCTGATCCGGGGCGACGGATCACCCCGCCACGTATCCTTGGTCAACGCGCAGGAGCATCACCCATGTCGCCCATGTCCGGGACTTCCATCGACCGCCCCATTCCCGATCACTCGGTGGTTCCGCCCGTCTGGGGCCGGATCACGAACATCGACGTCGATCGGGGCGAGGGGTCCTGGCTGATCACGCCAACCGGTGACCGCTACCTCGACTATTCCTCTGGAATCGGCGTCACCAACACCGGGCACGCCCATCCTCGGGTGGTTGCCGCGATCCAGGCACAGGCCGCGAAACTGATCCACGGCCAGCAGAACATCGTCTACCACGAGCCGGGACTCCGCCTCTATGAGCGCCTCTCGCGGCTCCTGCCGGGCGGGCCGTGGGGAGCCTTCCTGTCGAACTCCGGGGCCGAGGCCGTGGAGGCCGCGGTGAAACTGGCCCGCGTCGCGACCGGGCGTCCGGTGATCATCAGTTTCCGCGGCGGGTTCCACGGGCGCACGGCCCAGACGATGGCGCTGACCACCGCCAAGGATGTCTACCGGGCCGCCTTCGAGCCGCTGCCGGGCTCCATTTATCACACCAAGTTCCCGTACTGCTACCAGGCCGCGGGCGGTGGGCACGCCGCCGACGCCAACTGCACCTGCGACTGGGAGGCTGAGCTCGATCTGCTCTTCCACCAGGTCATCTATCCCAACCGCGTGGCCGCGATCATCGTGGAGCCGGTCCAGGGCGAGGGTGGCTACATCGTCCCGCCGCCGACCTTCCTGCCCCGGCTCCGGGAGATCACCCGGCAGCACGGGATCCTCCTCATCGCCGACGAGGTTCAGACGGGCTTCGCGCGGACCGGCGAGATGTTCGCTGTGCAGCACTGGGGCGTCGAGCCGGACATCCTGGTGATGGCCAAGGGCATCGCCTCGGGCATGCCCCTGTCCGGGATCCTCGCCCGGCAGGAGATCCTCGCTGCCTTTGCCCCAGGGACTCACGGTGGCACCTACGGCGGCAACATCGTGTCCTGTGCCGCCGCGCTCGCGACGCTCGATGTCATCGAGGACGAGGACCTCATTGCCAATGCTCGAGCTCGTGGGGCACAGCTCGCGGGCGGCCTGCGTGAACTCCAGGCCGATCATCCCGTCCTCGGCGACGTGCGCGGACTCGGCTGCATGGTGGCCATGGAACTGGTCAAGCCCGAGGTCGGCGATGGGCGCACGCCCGACGCGGATCTCGCCAACCGGGTCATTGCCGGAGCGCTGGAACGCAAGCTGATCGTTCTGTCTGCAGGCTCGTACGGCAACGTATCGCGGATCATCCCGCCGCTCGTGACGACGGCCGACGAGGTCGATCAGGCCCTCTCCATCCTCGAAGACAGCCTTCGGGCGGCGGGCGGGTGAGGTCAGGTGCCTCGGATCCGATCGATCAACTCTCGAACGATGCCAGGGCACGCCTCGATCGCTTCGCCGACGCGTTCCAGCAACTGGACAGCGATCTGTACACCGCGTTCGCCGCGTCGTCGCTGGATCCGGATGACCGCCTCGCGGCGTTGGCTCGCGTCCAGGAGTTGATCGGGACGGGCGCGCGCCGGGCCGGGGTCCTCGCGGCCCTGACGGAGTTCCGCGAGTTCGCGGTCCAGGCAGCAACCGCGGCCCTCGGCGGCTCCAATGCCGCACTCCTGACGCGCACCAACGTGGCGACCCCCGAGGATCGCGTTCGGTTCCTCGCCTCACTTGAGCTGGCCGTCGTGACCGTGATCCTGTGGGATGAGATCGAGGCTGACGAGCGCTCCCAGCTTCTTGGACCGTGGGAGGAGATGGCCGAACAGGCGGCACGGAACACGTGACGATGCCTGCGCGGACGGACCCGATCCCGGCCGAGGCCCTCTTCGTCGAGCCGGCCACCCCGGATCGCTGGCCCGACGTCGTGACCCTCCTCGGCGGTGGCACTGAGCGCGGCTGCTGGTGTCAGTCGTGGC
>JAYTWS010000093.1:0-4205 GCA_043743315.1 Chloroflexota bacterium
CGGCCCGCCCGCCTACCCGCCGCCCGCCCGGCCCCGCCCGCCCGCCCGAACGTCCGCCCGCCGGGCGAACGCCCGTCTGCCGAGCCTCGTCCCGAATCAGCCCTTCCTCTTCCACGGAGCCGTGACGAGCGTGCCACTGCGGTCTCCGCAGCTGTCGCTGGTCAGCACGATGTGCAGCGTGTCGCCATCGAGGTTGAACGTGTACACGCCCTCGGTGACGGCTGACTGGTCGGGACAGTCCGCAGCCGCCGGGAAGGTAACGCCCGCGTCCGACATCGAGATGGGATCGAGCGTGAAGGCATCACCGCCAATCGGATTCTGAAGCGACACGTTGGAGTCCGAGATCAGCATCGTCCACACCCCCGACGAGGCCGTGGTTCCCTGAACGTCCGCGGTCCACGTTCCGCGCAGGTCGATCGGGGTGGAGATGGCCGGAGCAGAACTCGCGGTGGCCAGGGCGGTCGGACCGGCAGTCGGCCCAGGTTCGTCGCCGGTTGCGTTACAGGCTGCGGCCACCAACGCGAGCAGCAGAATGGTTGCGGATGAGCTTCGTCCGAGCATGTGAGCGTCCTCCTGGGAAACGGGAAACGGGAAACGGGAAACGTAATCGGGCGGGGCCGATCACGTCTCCCTGGGTGGTTGGGTGGATCGGTGGTTGGGTGGATCGGTGGTTGGGTGGAGCGGTGGAGCGGTGGACCGGTGGTTGGGTGGACCGGTGGAGCTGTGGAGCGGTGGTTTGAAGGCTACGTTCCCAGGGCTGCGCAGAGGGCGGCGACCCCGGCCTCGTTGAAGCCCTGGTGTCCGACCGAGCGGAGCTCAGCCTGATCGCCGTTGGCGTCCTGTGCGCCGAGGACCACCCGGCCGGCCTCGTGGACGAATTGATCGGTTCGCTGGTAGGTCATGATCGTGGAGGCGTACGAACCGTCCGCGGCGAACGTGTCCAGGAAGCGCTTGCTGCCGCGGTCCGCGACCGAGGTACCAGTCGACGCGTTGTAGAACCGGCCCGCGAACTCCACCCGCTCGAGGTCGCCCTGAGCCTCCCCGTTCGCGTCGAGGTACACGGTGAGGCTGTGGTCGATGACCCAGTCACCGTACGCCGTGAACGTGGGGCAGTCGAGCGCCGGGCCGACATAGTGGTTGGTCCAGCTGAACGTCTCGGGGGTTGCAGCAACTGCCGCTCCAGCCCCGAGCATAGAGGCGGCGAACGCCGCGCCTGCGGCCAGGAGGCCGATCCGCCGATGTCCGTGCATGTGATGCTCCCTTCCCTGGAATGGTTGACCGTTTGGACTATCAGGGTCGGTCGGTGGCACGGCGAGGGTGCCGACCCGCGGCCATGACGCGGGTTTTCCCGGTGGTCATTCGGTGCCCGGCCTGCCAGCATCTCCACCATGCGCGATGGCGACCCGACCGCTCCGGCCCCTCGAGCCCAGACTGTCCTGGTGGTGGACGATCACGACGGCTTCCGCGAGCGCATGCGCCGGCTCCTCGAGCGTCGTGGCTACCGAGTCTTCGAGGCGGCCGACGGGGCGGGCGCCATCGCCAGTGCGACGCGGCGCGTACCCGATATCGCACTCATCGACGTCCATCTGCCCGACATGGACGGCTTTGCGGTCGCGCACGGGTTGCGCGGAGGCGGGATGCTGGGAGCGATCCTGCTGATATCGACCCACGCCGAGGACGACTACCTCGAGCGCATCCGAACCTCGAGCGCTGACGGGTTCATCAACAAGGCCGACCTATCGATCGAGAAGATCACGGCGATGCTGGCGAATTCATGACATCGCAGCGCCGGCTGCTCATCGCCGCGCCGGTCGTCGCGTTCGCCTTGTCGTGGCTCTGGATCCCGGGCACGTTCACTGATGCGCTCGCATCCGCCACGGATGCCGTGACCGGCTGGATCCTGGTGGCGGCCGGGCTCGTCACCTGGAGCCGTCGACCTGGGAGCCGGACCGGCCCATGGCTCGTCATCGCGGGCTATCTCTGGTACGTCGGCGACCTGTATTTCGTCCTCCCGACGGTCTCGATCGTGCCGCTCCTCTCGTTCGGCTTGCGCGGCGGGTACGACATCCTGCTGGCCGCGGCGCTGCTTTCGTTTCCCGGCGGCCGTCTCACGAACCGCCTACACCGAGCCGCCGTGGCCGCACTCGCCCTGGCCTACGGGACGAGGGCAATCGTGTTCCTCGCGATCGCGATCCCGGGCCGCTGGTATCCGGACAACGGGACGCCGAACCCTTTCCTCATCGTCCATGATCGCGCGCTCGCAGCCAATCTCAACCTCGATCTGAACCTGCTCCAGGGCGCCGCCATCCTTGCCGTCGGGTTGCTCGCCGTGGCCCGGTGGCGGTCGGATGCGGTTGCAACGCGGCGGGTGCTCCTCCCGGTGGTCGCCGGTGGGATCGCGTGGGCCGTCATGAGCTTCCTGATCGACCTCGGCGCCTGGCTCCAGGGCAACTTCCACCTCCAGCTCCTGCCCTGGGCGAATGCCGATTGGTGGCCGATCCCGGAGTACCTGATCCGCGGCGGCGCGGCCCCGGTCGGCTTCCTCGTCGGTGCGCTCATGCTGCAGACGGCCCGCTCGGCGGTGGTCGAGCTCGTCACCGGCTTCGAACAGCACCCGTTGCGGGCGCAGCTCCAACCGGCGCTCCGGCGTGCTCTCGGTGACCCGGGGTTGCGCGTGCTCTACCCGGCGGAGGGGGGAGCCGGGTGGGCCGACGAAGCGGGGATCCTGACCGCGATGCCGGATTTGGCGGCACGATCGACCTCGACGCCGATCCTGTCCGGGGGTCGCACGCTGGCGATGATTCTCCACGACGCTTCGCTGCTCGAGGATCCGGGGCTCATCAGCGCCATCACGGCGACCGTGCGCCTGGCGATCGACAACGAGCAATTGACGCTCGCGCTCGAAGCCCAGCTGGAGGAGACACGGGCCTCCCGGACCCGCATCGTCGACGCCGCCGATGCCGAGCGCCAGCGCATCGAGCGGGACCTGCACGACGGCGCCCAGCAGCGCCTGGTCTCGCTCGCGATCTCGCTCCGGATGCTCGGCGACAGCCTTGGCGACGACGCACCGAAGGAGATCCGCGACGAGCTGTCGGCCGCCGAGATCGAACTCCGCGGAGCGATCGACGAGTTGCGGGCGCTTGCGCACGGACTCGATCCGGTCATCCTTCGCGAGTCAGGGCTGGGCCCGGCGGTCACCGCGCTCGCGGAACGCTGCCCCACACCGACCAGCGTCGAACTCAACCTCAACGGGCGCCTCGCCAGGTTGGTCGAAGCAACCGCCTATTTCGTCGTCGCGGAGGGTCTGGCGAACGTGACCAAGCACGCACAGGCCCGCCACGTAACGATCCGCCTCCTGGCCGATGGCGGGCGGCTGCTCGTCGAGGTCGAGGACGACGGCCGAGGCGGCGCGCAGACGACCCTCGGTTCGGGCCTGCGCGGCCTCGCCGACCGGGTCGCGGCGGCAGGCGGTCGGTTCGACGTGACCAGCCTCCCCGACGCCGGCACGCGGCTCGTCGCCGACCTCCCGACGGCCCAATGAGCGACCACGGACCGGCGACCGTGCTGCGCATCGTCGTTGCCGACGACTCGCTGCTCCTCCGCGAGGGGATCGTGCGGGTGCTCGAGCGCTCGGGCCACCAGGTTGTCGGCGTCGCAGGTGACGCTACGCAGCTCCTCGCGATCGTCGACTCGATCAGACCCGACGTCGCGATCGTCGACATCCGGATGCCGCCCACCCACACGACCGAGGGGCTCGACGTCGTCCGGGAGATCCGCGCCAAGCACGGCACCACGATCGGTCTGCTCGTCCTCTCGCAGTACCTGGAGCCGACGTTCGCGACCGAGCTCGTCACGGACATGCAAGGCGGCGCCGGGTATCTGCTCAAGGAGCGCGTGGCGGATCCCGGAGTATTCGCCGATGCCGTGCGGCGAGTCGCCGCCGGCGAGACGGTGATCGATCCCGGCATCGTCGGCCGCCTTCTACGCCCAGCCGGGCGAGACCCACTGGCCGAACTGACGGAGCGCGAACGCGCCGTTCTCGAGCTGCTCGCCGAGGGTCGCTCGAACCAGGCCATCGGTGATCGCCTCGGGATTGCGACGAAGACCGTGGAAACGCACGTGAACGCGATCTTCTCGAAGCTCGCGCTCGAACCGGCGGAGGACGACAACCGGCGGGTGTTGGCGGTGCTCGCCTACCTTCGGTC
>JAYTWS010000094.1:0-5126 GCA_043743315.1 Chloroflexota bacterium
GCCGGCGCACCCGCCGGCGACCGCGCCGGCATGAGGACCTGCGAAGGTCAGACGCGACCCTTCGGCACGGTGTGGAAGTAGGTCTTGTTGAAGATGATCTTCCCGAGGTGCCAGAGCTGGTTCGGCTTCGGTGGCTTCGGCGGGTGGTCGTAATCGAACTGGAGCAGGGTGCCCTTCCCGTCGCCGACCTCGAAGAAGCACATGACCTTGCCCTCGTACGTGGCGTGCTTGCCGCTCGGCGTCCGACTCTCGACGGCGGCCGCAATGGCCTCCACCACGACGGGAGCCTCGAAGTGCGCCGTCGAGCCCGCCTTCGAAAGCGGCAGGTCCGTCGCGTCACCCAGGGCGTAGACGTTCGGCCGACCCCCCACCCGGAGCGAGAACCGGTCGGTCGGCAACCAGCCGCCAGGCGCGGGCGCGAGGCCAGAGTCGATGAGGAACTGCTGGCCCTTGTGCGGCGGCACGAGGATGAGCAGGTCGTACGGCAGCTCCTCGCCTTCGAGGCTCAGGACCACCTTTCGCTCCGGATCGATCGCCTCGACATTGAAGAACGTGTGAAGCTCGATGCCCTTCTCCTCGAGGATGGGCGTTGCCATCTCGCTGACCGATTCGATCGTGAACGCACGCCCGATCGGCGATGCGTAGTGCATCTCGGTCTTGTCCCGCAGACCGCGCTCGCGGAGCTCGGCCTCGATCAGGAAGGCGACCTCGAGCGGCGCCGGCGGGCACTTGTAGGGCATCGACGCGATGCCGATCACGATCTTCCCGCCCTGGAACGCGTCCAGTGCATGCCGCAGCTTCAAGGCCGCGTCCGCGGTGTAGAAGTGGTGCGCCTCGGACGAGAAGTGCTCGATGGACTCGGGCAGGATCCGCGCGCCGGTGGCCAGCACGAGGTGGTCGTACGGAAGCGCAGCGCCGCCGACGATGTGAACCGCTTTCGCGACCTCGTCGATCCGATCGACGGTCCCGATGAGGAGGCGGACGCGATCGTCCAGGAGCGCACGCTCACGCTTCTCGAGTTTCTCGGCCCGTTCGCCACCCATCGCGATATACATGAAGCCCGGCTGGTAGACGTGGGCGCCGGTCGCATCGACCACCGCCACTTCGACCTCGCCTCGATCGATGCGCCTGCGGAGCTTGCGGGCGAGGAGGTTCGCCGTCAGCGTCCCTCCCACACCGCCGCCCAGGATGAGAATGCGATCCATCGGGTTACCTCGCCTTCTCGACGAGGATCTCGTCGTAGCCGTCCTGGCTGTCGATCGAGATGAGCCGATGGCCGGCCTTCTCTATCCACTTGGGGATGTCGACCTTGGAGCCCTTGTCCGAGGACAGGATGGCGAGCACGTCGCCGATCTGGCCCTCGCGGATGCCGCGAATGAGTTCCATCAGCGGTCCGGGGCAGAAACTGCCGCGGGCGTCGATCGTTCTCGTGATGGCTGGAGTGGTCTCAAGCATGGGTTGGTTCCCTTCCCGGGTCGGATCCGCGACCCGCTCGTCGCGGCCCGAAGTGGCCATTGGATTCATCGATCAGATGAACAGCGGGGCGGAGCCTTCGGACATCAACCCGATGACCGTCGCGGCGCCGACGGGCTCGCCCATGCCCTCGATGAGGTCGTCACGGGTCAACCCGAACATGTCCATCGTCATCTGGCATGGAATGAACTCGACGCCCATCTCCTGGGCGATGACGAGGAGCTCCCTGGGGCTGAGGTTCTTCTGCTGACGGGCCAGCGAGCCCATCATCCAGGGACCCATGCCCATGAAGTTCATCTTCGAGAGCGGGCGATGGCTGATGCCGGGGCGCGACATCAGCGACATCATCTTCTGCTTCCAGTTCCTGCCGGTGATCCGCTTCTCGTCCTTGACGAAGTTCTGGAGGCCCCAGAACGTGACGAAGACGCGGCACGGAACCCCCATCGCGCCGGCGGTCGAGGCGAGGAGCATGGTCGCCCACACCTTCTCGAGCTCGCCGCTGTAGTTGATCAGCAGGATGTCGTGGAGCTTCGCGGGCTCATCGGATTCCATCGCCGGGTCCGGGGCGATGAGGCCCTCGACGTCGGCGATCGCCGCTGCCAGAGGATCGGGAGCGGGACGCTCGATGGTCATGGTCATTGGTGCGTCCCTCACTTCCGGCGAATGACGAAGCGGTAGACGGCGCCGTCCGAGGTCTGCTCGACGAGCGTGTTGCCCGTGGAGCGGCACCAGGCTGCGAAGTCCTTGACGGACCCCGGGTCGGTGGCGAGCACTTCGAGGTGCGCCCCCGATGCCATCGGCTTGGCGGCCTGGGCGGTTCGGACGATCGGCATCGGGCATGACAGCCCGCGCGCGTCGACCCTGGTGGTGATCTCGAGCAGATCCACGGTTTGACTCCTTCCCCGACCGGTCATCAGGTCGGCGCTACGGTTCAGATGAAGACCACCTGGCCATCGCCGGCGTTGAGGTAGAAGGACGTGACGCCTTCGACGCCGTCGACCAGTGGATCGAGGTCGCCCTCGTCGATGCCGAGGAGATCCATTGACAGCGAGCAGGCCTGGATGTCGACGCCACCGAGGTCTTTCGCCTGACGAAGCGTTTCAGCCCACGACGCCTGCCCCGCCGCTCGGAGCGCATCCACGTGACTGCGGCCTTCGGCAGCCGCCTCGGGGGCAAGACCGTGATCGGAGCTGATCCGCTCGGCGCGGAAGGCATCCAGCGCCCAGTACTGGAGGAAGACGTTGACCGGCTTGCCGAGCGCAGCGGCCCCGGCCGTGAGGATCGCGGCTGCCTGGAGCTTGTCGTCCGTTCCGGAGAAGAGGACGAGGTTCATCGATTGATCCATGGGTGGCTCCCTAAGGTTGTGTTCGGGCGAATGGCCGCAGCGCCGCTGGCTGAGGGGTGGCGGCTTGGGTGGGCATGGCGAGCTCGCCCAGCCGCGTCAGCCGCCGGCCGAGGACCTGGCGCATCAGGTCGCAGGCGCGGATCACATCGGGATCGGCGAGGCGGTAGCGGACTTCCCGTCCATCCCGCTCGAATTCGACGAGCCCGGCCGCTCGCATCACCGCGAGGTGCTGCGAAACGTTGGGCTGGCTGGCATCGATCTCGCTGGCGAGTCGCCCGACTTCCATCGAGCCGGCCGACAGCTTGTGGAGGATGTCCAGGCGCCGCGGGCTGGCGAGGACCTTGAGGACCTCCGCCTGCAGGATCGTGATCTCATCCATGTCCGGAGCATCGCTTGTATGCGCATGCGTGCATGAGTGCCGACCGTCCCGAACCGGGAGGCCATCCGCTGGCCGAGCGTGGGCCGAACGGCCCGGGCCAGCACGAGCGGAGTCGGCACGGCCCGGGCCATCACCGGTGGAGCCAGCACGGGCCAGCCCGGGCCAGCACGGGCTGCCCGTCGGCACGGCAGAATGCATCGAGCACGCGGGTACGGAAGGTGCCCGACTGAGGAGCCGGATGACGCAGCCAGAAGCCCGCGAGGCAGACGCGCGACCGCCGACCGACACCGGTCCGTCCGTGGTTACCGACAACCCCGAGGCCTACATCGCCCGGGACCGGCGGCGCGCCCTGTCAGCCGGAATGGAGCTCCCGGATCGCGTGTCCGGATCGGCGCTCTTCGCGGACATCAGCGGCTTCACGCCGCTGACCGAGGCACTCGCGCAGGAACTCGGTCCGCAGCGCGGCGCCGAGGAGCTCACGGTCAACATCGGCCGCGTCTTTCAGGCGGTCATCGGTGAGCTGGATGCGTTCGGCGGGGACGTCATCTACTTCTCGGGCGACGCGATCACGTGCTGGATCGACGGGGACGATGGCACGCTGGCCTGCGCCGCCGCCATCGCGATGCAGGAAGCGATCGGTCGAACTGGCAACGTCGTGACCCCGGGTGGGGCCGAGGTCAAGCTCGCGATGAAGGTCGCCATCGCGGTCGGCGATGCCCGGCGGTTCATCGTCGGCGACCCGGAGAGCCAGCTCATCGATGTCCTGGCGGGCCGACTCATCGACGATCTCGCCGCCGCGGAGCACTTCGCCCAGAAAGGCGAGGTCGTCCTGGAGCCGTCGGCGATCCGGCGCCTCGGAAACCGGGTGTCCCTGGGCGAGCTGCGTCATGACGAGGAGACCGATCGGACCTACGCGGTCCTCGAGCAACTTCACGTGGAAGTCCCGAGAACACCGGTGGTGGAGCCTCCTCCTCTGTCCGAGGATCTCGTTCGCTCCTGGCTGCTGCCGCCCGTCTTCGAACGGATCCGCACGGGACGCGGTGAGTTCCTGACCGAGCTCCGACCAGCGATCCCGGTGTTCCTGCGTTTCACCGGGATCGACTACGACAACGACCCCGACGCGATTCCTGAGCTGGACGAGTTCGTTCGGGGCGCTCAGAAGATCATGTCCGGATACGGCGGCAATGTGCTGCAGCTGACCCTCGGTGACAAGGGCGCCTACCTGTATGGCGTCTTCGGATCGCCCATCGCGCACGAGGACGACGAGGCGAGGGCGGCGGGCGCAGCCCTTGAGCTGCGCGACCTGGAGAAGTCCACCGCGGCCAGGGAGATCCAGATCGGCGTGACCCGCGGGACGCTGCGGAGCGGCACCTACGGCCACGTCATGCGGCGAACGTTCGTCTGTCTCGGTGACGAGGTCAACCTATCGGCTCGCCTGATGTCCGCGGCACCGCCCGGTCAGATCTACGTCAGCCAACGGATCCGGGAAGGGGCCGGAGACGGTTTCATCTGGGAGCAACTCCCGGATATGAAGGTCAAGGGCAAGGCCCAGCCCGTGTCGGTTTTCTCGCTGACTGGATCGCTGGAGCGCTCGTCCCGCCGCAAGACCCGGTTCGAGCTTCGTCTCGTCGGGCGGAAGGCGGAGCTGGACCGGCTGACCACCGGGCTGGAGACAGCCCTCGAGAACCGCGGTCAGATCATTGGAATCGCCGCCGAAGCCGGCCTTGGCAAGTCCCGGCTCGTGGCCGAATTCGTCCGGGCCGCGCGCCGTCGCGGCATCTTCGTGGCCTTCGGCGAGTGCCAGGCGTTCGGCACCAATACCGGCTACTTCGTCTGGCGGGAGATCTGGCGGCGGTTGTTCCGGCTGGAGGACGGCGACTCCGAGGCTGACCAGATCGCCCAGGTCGAGGCTGAACTCGCGGCCATCGA
>JAYTWS010000095.1:0-9572 GCA_043743315.1 Chloroflexota bacterium
GCGGGAATGGCGTTCTGCCCGACCAGCAGGATCGGCGCGCCCATGGATCCGGCCGCGGCCGCACCGGCGAGCGCATCCGGGAAGTTGAGGCCGGTCGCGACATAGGCGATCGACACCCCGGGTGCGTAGGTCGCGGCGCTGATGGCAGCTGCCGTGGCGTAGCGATCGACGCCGGCCAGGCGGGTGACTCCTCCGGTGGTGAACGCCTGCGCCGCGCTGCCCACCGCCGCCGAGACCGCGCCCGTGGATCCGAGCACGATGATCCGGCCCGGCTTGAGCCGACCGAGCTCGTTCTGCGTCGCGGCTGGGATGGCATCCCGCGTCACCAGGAGGATCGGCGCGTGCTGGAAACCAGCCGCCGCGGCACCGGCGAGGGCATCCGGGAAGTTGAGCCCGGTCGCCAGATAGGCGATCGGGACGTTCGGGTCGTAGTTCGCGGCGCTGATCGCGGCCGCCGTCGCGTAGCGATCGACTCCGGCCAACCGCGCAGGCGCGGTCGTATCGACGACGAACGGGACATCGGTCACGAGCTGCGGGTTACCCCACGGGTCGGATGCCTGGACACGGAGCGTGTAGGCGCCATCGGCCACGGTCGTCGTGCCGACCTTGAGATTCCAGGCCAGGGTCGTCGTCTCGCCGGAGCCCGCCGCCTCCCAGCGCGTGGTTCCGGAGCCGTCCTGGAATTCGACGCTCCAGCTCACCGCTTCGGAGAACCGAAGGCCAACGTTCAAGGTCTCCGCGACCCCATCGCCGTTCGGGGAAAGGGTCCTCGGGCCGTCGGCGCCCCACAGCTTCGGGCCCGCCGAATCCTCGGGCACCAGCGAGGCCGGCGCAGTCCAGCCCGCGCCACTTCCCGCGAGGGCCTCAACATAGGCGGCGGTGTTCGGGTCGCTCGCCGTGTCGCTCACACGCACGGCCCGACCCGCTTCGAACGAGCCGGTCGCACTGCTCAGGTCGGAGCTGGCATAGAGCGTGGCACCGGAAGCACCCGACGTTGCCGCTCCGGGGTTAAGCAGGCTGTCCGGGGCCGTGTCGGTCCGCACGTACGGCACCGCCGTGACGTCGTCGGTGCTGATGTCGGGGTTCCCGATGAGCGAGCGGTAGTACCCGCCGGATGCCGAGTCCGGGTCCATGAAGGCCGAGTAGGCCGGGCTGCGGGTGGACTGGAACGAGAACTCGTTGCCGTGGTAGTTCGACTGGTTCCGCCACACGTCGAGGATGGTCTGGTGCGTCGTGAACAGGTCGCGGATCATGCCGTTGATGCTGCCGTGCCCCTCCGCAATGACCGCGCGCGCACCGGCCTTGATGAACCCCTGTCCGTAGTTGTCGACCCGCTGCATCGCGACGCTGAGGGTCGGATCGGCGTTCCCTGGCTCCGAGTTGCCCGAGGCATAGCACAGGTGATTGAGCAGGACCACGGCGTTCGGCGCGAGGCGGATCTCGTTCGCCAGGCTGGGCTCGCCGTAATACTTGAGGTTGTTGTCGCCATTGCCCGAGCTCGGGTTGAGGCCCAGCCCATCCTTGGTCGTGTAGGCCGGGTCGTAGGTGTACGGGCTCGGCCAGCCATTACCGTGACCGAGGTAGACGACAACGCTGGCTCCCTGGAGCGCAGCCTTGACCGCGGCCCATGTGGCATACGGGCTGTAGACCTTCACGACATTCGACGACCACTGGATCGCCTCCGCGTAGGCCGAGTCCGCGACGCTCCGATAGTTCGATGTCGCCGATTGGATCGCGCCGACGATGATCACGACCTTGGCCGCGGACTTCGTCCCGACCACGTTGACATCGGCCGCGCCGGCCGCGCTCGAGATCGCCGTCGAGGCAGCGACCGGAGCTGCTGCGAGCAGGCCCATGACGAGCGCGAACGTGAGGAGTCGGGCCAGGTTTCGCAACAGAACACTCCGATCGAGGCCCGCGGTGGGCCGTGGCTTGATCTCGTGTTCACAGACTCGGTGCGCGCGCGTGCAGGCTCAATGCCGCATGGGTACCGGTCGGCATGGCCTCATCGGGGCGTCGGCGGGTGTGGTCCGCTGGATAAACGGGCCTTCCGGTTGGAAGGTGGGCGGTTCGCGATGTGGTGCATCGGGTCGACGATCCGTGATCCCTGGCGGGCCGCGGCCGATCATCGCCGTCAGCGGCTGGGCGCCGGGGTGGCCCCGATGCACGGCTGCTCGCCGCCCGGGATGGTCCCGTCCTGGTTCGGTTGGCAGGTCGTCGGCTGCTCGTCCGGTCCAAGGAGGCCGCCCCGATAGTCGAGGATGATGAGGACGAACTCGAGGCGGTCGAGCACCACCGCGGGCTCGATGAAAGCCGTCTGCACCACCTCGTTGGCGTCGCGACGGACATCGATGACCCGGCCGATCACGAGGCCCTTCGGATACGGCGATCGAATGCCGCCACCCAGCTCAATGCCGGCGGTGACGACCTCCTCGCCCAGGCCCACGACGGCCGCCGCGTCGATGTTGCGCATGGTCAGGCTGTTGGGCAGCTGGCCCACGACCTCGCCGGTCGTGGCGCTCGAGAGCAGCTGGCCGATGACCGTCGAGGCGGAGTCGCTGATCAGTTGCACGACGGAGGATGTCTGGCGGACATCGACGACGCGCCCGACCAGCGCTCCCCCGGCACCGATCACGACGTTGCCGAGGGCCACGCCGTCGGCCGTGCCCCGGTCGAGGGTGATCCGCTGCAGGACCTCGATCGACTCACGGGCGATGACCGCGGCCGTGAGCGTCCGGTACTCGAAGCCGTTGCGAAGCTGCAGCAGGCCCGTGAGGAGGTCGTTCTGGCGGCGCGTCTCCTGCGCCTGCAGGGCCTGCTGCTGGATCCGCTCGTTCTCGGCACGGAGCGCCTCGTTCTCCGTCCGCAATCCATCGATCTCGGCGATGGCGTCGGCGATCGAACTCACGTCGTGGCCCAGACGATCGAGCGTGCTCTGCACGGGGCGGAAGGCGAACCCCAGGCCGCGCTGTAGCTCGACCACGAGCGGGTTGGCTGACGCGGCCATCATCACGAGGCTCAGGCCGAGAAAGGCGAGGTATGTGACGGCGCGCCGCCGGGCGGGTCGGTTGGCGAAGATCGCGCTCATCGAAGATCCCCGATCACGTGGATGGCGCCGTTCGGCGACATCGAAGTCAGCGCGGCGGCCGGGTGTAGGTCTCGGTCACGAGCACGCGCTCCATGGAATCCATTTCCTGGAGGACGACGCCGGTGCCGCGAGCCACGCAGGTCAACGGATCGTCCGCGATATGGACGGGCATCTGGGTCGCCTCCGCGACGCGCCGATCGAGGCCCGCGAGGAGCGCGCCACCGCCGGCAATGACGATGCCCTGGTCCATGATGTCGGCCACCAGCTCCGGGGGTGTCTCCTCGATGGTGTCCCGGATGGTGTCCACGATCTGCGCCACGGACGGCTCGATGGCCTCGCGAATCTGGTCCGCGCCGACCTCGACGCTGCGGGGCAGGCCGGTGAGGAGGTCGCGGCCCCGGAGGTTGACGCGCTGCTGGTCCCACTCGCCGGGGTAGGCGGATCCGATCGCGACCTTGATGTCCTCGGCCGTCCGCTCGCCGAGCAGCAGGTTGTACTCGCGGCGGGCGAAGTTGACGATGTCCTGGTCCATCTCGTCTCCGCCGATCCGGATCGAACGGCTGACGACGATGCCCCCGAGGCTGATCACCGCCACCTCGGTCGTACCGCCGCCGATGTCGACGATCAGGCTGCCCGATGGTTCACTCACCGGCAGGCCGGCACCGATCGCGGCGGCCATCGGCTCCTCGATGAGGCGGGCCCAGCGCGCACCGGCGTTGAGGGCGGCGTCCTTGACGGCGCGCTTCTCGACCTCGGTAACGCCCGACGGAATGCCAATGAGCATCCGCGGCCGGGCGATGAGCCCGATCCGGTCGTGGACCTTGTCCACGAAGTACTTGATCATCTGCTCGGTCACGTCGAAGTCGCTGATCACGCCGTCGCGCAGCGGGCGCACCGCGATGATGTTGGCCGGCGTCCGGCCGACCATCCGCTTCGCCTCTGCCCCGACCGCCAGGACGCGACGCGTCCGGGCTTCGATCGCAACCACGGACGGCTCGCTGATGACGATGCCGCGATCACGAACGTGGACGAGCGTGTTCGCGGTACCCAGATCGATACCGATGTCGCGGGAAAAGATGCCGAGCAGGCGATCGAGCATGCGGGGTCCGGATCCTCAGGCGGATGACGTCTCAGGGCTTCGTGGTCGGTGCCCGTATGAGCCCGAGCAGTATACCCACGACCCCGTGGGGAGTCGCCATCGGGCGATTGCCCTACGCGACGCTCAACGGATGCCCCGGGCGATCGAAGGCGATCCCGCGATCGCGCATCGAGACCCATGCGTCGTGGCCGATGACCAGGTGATCCAGGACGCTGATGTCGAGGAGTCGTCCCGCGGCGAGCGCTTCTGCCGTCAGATGGAGATCGTCCGGGGACGGCGTGGGGTCACCAGACGGGTGGTTGTGGACGAGGATGATCCCCGCCGCCGTCAACCTCACCGCATCACGAAACAGTTCCCCGACGCGCACCACGGAGGCGCTGAGGTTGCCCTGATAGGCGGTGACCACGCGCTGGACGACGTTCTTGGTGTTGAGGATCACCACCCGCAGCTCCTCCCGTTCGAGCCGGCCCATCTGGAGCACGAGTCGATCCGCGACGTCAGCGGGCGAGCGAACGGCCCAACGTGCGGTCGGCCAGTCGGCGAGGAGGCGCCGTCCGAGCTCGAACGCGGCCTGAAGCTGTGCGGCCTTCGCCGTCCCAACGCCCGCGATGGCCTCCAGCTCGAGTCCCGACGCCCGGGCGACACCGGTCAATCCATCGAACCGGGCGATGGCATCCGAGGCCAGGTCCACCGCGGAGCGCCCACGGGATCCGCTGCCCCAGAGGAGCGCGATCAGCTCGGCCGAGGTGAGGCCCGCGGCGCCACGAAGCTCCAGGCGCTCCCTGGGTCGCTCGGCCACCGGCAGTTCGCGGAGGGCTCGGCCGGAGACGCGTCCGTGCCGGGCGATGCCGTCGGCGTCTTTCGCCACTTCGGAGCTCCCGGCTGCGGCACCCTGCTGCATCGTCTCTTCTCCATCGATCCACGGCGAGCAGGACGTCCCCGGGCCCGAACGACGGAAGCCCGCCGATTCCCCCCGCCATCCGGACCCGAAGACACTGCGGAGCCTATCGGGCGGCGCTCATCGGTCGGTCAACGGGCCGTGCATCCGGGCTCTTCCGGAGCACTCGGCGGATCGCCTCGTCGGCGACGAAGTCGCGGATCGCGCGGCGGCATGGCCGCACGAATCAGGCGGTGAGGGCTCGCTCCGCCACGATCAGCAGGATCGCGTTGAAGGTCGCGTGCAGGCCGATCGATGCCCACAGCGAGCCACGCCGCTCGAAGACATAGCCGAGGGCGAGCGCGACCGGGATCCGCGCCCCGGCGGCCACGACTGCGACGCCCAGCGCCGCACCGAAGGTCGCGCCGCTCTGGTCGACGACATGAATGAACGCGAAGAGTAGCGCCACGCGGACGATCGCGGTCCGAGGGCCCGTCATCCGACGCCAGGCAGTCTGCGTGAACCCCCGAAAGAAGAGCTCCTCGTAGGCCGGCGCGATCAGGGCGCCCGCGAGCAGGTTCATCGCGAGGCCCGTCGAGGTGCCGGTTGGTGGAAGCGGCGAGGCCGGCTGCTGGTTCACGATCGCAATGAGCACCGCGACGGCGATTGCCGTGACCAGGACGACCGGACCCGCAATCAGGGCACCGGCAACGAAGTCGCGGACCGCCTGGCGATCCGGCCTGCGAACGCCCATGTCGGCCCAGGTCAGCGCGCCGGACCCGACGACCATGACCCGCAGGATCAGGATGACCACGATGGCCTGCAAGCCGATCCCGAGCAGCACCAGGGCCGGGCCGGCCACATCGACCTTCATGAGTTGCAGCGGCGTCAGAACGACGACCGCGCCGAGGTACCAGCCAACGACGACCGCGAGAAAGGTGAGGATCGGCGCCGGGCCGGCATAGGCAAGCCGCGCATGGCGGCGTTCGATCGTCTGGGCCCCACCCAGGAGGATCAGGGCCACCAGCACGACGCTCATGCCGAGCCCGAACAGAACGACGCCGGCCAGCGTGCGCCCGGCCAGCAGCCCGACGAAACCTGCGCCTACGCCGATGAGCGCAGCGATCCAGCCACCGACGAACAACCCTGGAGCCGCTCGGCCCGCGACGGTGAAGCGGAACAGGCCCATCGCGACCGGCGCCGGGTCGCTAGCCGGCGGGTCGCTAGCCGGCGGGTCGCTCGCCGCCGGGTCGCTAGCCGGCGGGTCGGCGTTCGCCGGGTCGCTAGCCGCCGGGTCGCCGCCCGCCGTGGCGTCCGCCGGCACGCTCTCACCTCGGTCGGACGATCCTGGCTCGGACGTTCCTGGCTCGGACCCGGTCAAGATTCGGCGAGCGGATCGGTCGTGCGAGAGCGCACCGTCGGCGCTGATGCCGATCCCGCGGACGAGGCCCGACTCGCCGCGGGGCGACTGGCAGATCGCACCGCCGCCGTCTCATCGCCGGATTCGAGGGCCTCGCGCAGGGGCGCCGAGACGCTGACGGGGCCGGCGACGACGCCGGGCCGTTCGAAGTCCCGGCCGCACCAGGCGCACAGGGACCAGTCGAGACCGACGAGCTTCGAGCAGTTCGGGCAGATTCGATTGAGTCGCGTCCGGCAGGTCGGACAGATGATCCACTCGTCGTGCACCGTCCGATCACAGGTCGGGCAATGCCGGACTGCCTCGATCTCGGCCAGCATCGCCTCCTCGGCGAGGTTGCGTTCGTACACCTCGCCGATCCGCTCCTGCGGTCGGACGATCCGGTATGCAAACACGGCCAGCGGGAAGAGCAACGGCGTGAAGACGATGACGAACGCCGCGGCGAGATACGGCGCGATCGGGTTCTCCGATCGGAGCTGCATGTCGCGGAACGCCCAATACGCGGCCGCGAGCCAGAGCACGGCCCAGTAGATCGCCACGATCTGGAAGCCGAACTTGATGACCGGGTTGTCGAAGATGGAGCCGATCGCACTGCCGATGGTTCCGAGGATCTGTTCCATCCGGTGGGCGTGAGCCTCCATACGTTACGGTGCGCCGATGTCGACGCCCGTCAGGACCGGGGCAGTGTAGCAGCGTCTATGTGCTCGACTTGATCGTGATTCACGCCGCGCCTGCCTCGGACGCGGGGCGATGCCGAGGCGTGACGCAGCGGTCGCCGGCGGGCCGCGAGCCTCGAGCCGCCGGGCGTGGTCGAGCGGGGCCGTGGTCGCGCGAGCCGCCGGGCGTGACGCCTTGCCGCCTTGCAGCGCGGGGGCGTGGTCGCGAGCCGCGAGCTGCCGGGCATGACGCCTTGCCGCCTTGTAGCGCGGGGGCGTGGTCGCGGGCGCGTGGTCGCGCGGGGCCGTGGTCGCGCGGGGCCGTGGTTGCGCGGGGCCGTGGTTGCGCGGGCGCCGCGGGCGCCGTCCCCCGCACCGCGGACTTCTATGCCATATCGACATCGGGGGTCGGTGAGGCGCTGAACTGAGCCGTGTTTGTGCCCTTGCCGGCCCTTCGAACCTGATCGGCCGTGCTCAGATGGACTCCCTACCCTCGCCACCAGACACAAATCGGCCCCGTCGCCCGCCTCGAATCCCACGCAACCCGGCCTTGTTCTCCGGGGATGTCGATGTGGCAGGAAAGCCGGGGCACCGGGCGCACGAGACACGCGGGGCCACGGGCCGAGGGGCATCGGCGGGAAAGCCGGCCACAGGACACGCGGAGCCACGGGCCGAGGGGCATCCGCGGGAAAGCCGTGGCACCGGCTACACGGGACACGCCGGGCCACGGGGTAACGACCGTTCGCGCGAGAGCCCGAACCGGCGCCGGACCCGAACCGGCTCGAGCAATCGGTGCGGTGTCAGGTTGTCGGGGCTTTTGCCGTCCTCGGCGCTACCGCCAGGATGCCGCCGACGACGAGGACGACGGCGGCCGCCATGCCCGCGATGGACCCGAACTCAGCCCCGAAGTCGCCGAGGACGTACGGCCAGAGAAGACCCGCGAACAGCGATCCCCCGATCAGGGGCAGCACGGCCGACCGAACCCAGTGCGGGATCGGATTGGGCAGGATCGCGAGGACGGCCGTCGCGATGAGGATGGCGAGGACCGGGAGGTTCGCGATGCTCGACAGGCCCCAACTACTGGTGTAATTCACGATGCCCGGTGCCCATGGCAGGAGAAAACTGAGGGCGGCGAGGCCGCTGCCGAGCGTGACGAGCCATCCGACGAGCGTGCTGGGCGCGTCGAACGGCAGATCGGCGAACAAGGGGGCCTCGCCGGGCTTGGGACCTGTCAATCCCGTTCCAGGCCCGCGCCCGCTCGCTGGGCTCGGTGGGGGGACGGCGGCCGCGGTCATGCCAGGGACGTCGGCCGCGGTCATGCCAGGGACGTCGGCCGCGGCCGTGGCGGTGGTGTCGTCCGGTGACCTCGATGACCGGGTTGACCCATCGGGCTCGGCCGCCATTCCTGACTCGAGGGTCCCCGCAAGAGGCATCGAGGCCCGGGCGGGAGCCACCGAACCGGTAGCCACCGAACCGGTAGCCACCGAACCGGGAGCCACGGAACCGGGAGCCACGGAACCGGGAGCCACGGGGCTCGACGGGACGGGCGCGCCACGCTCGGGATCGGTCGATTGATGGACGGCGGATGGGCTCAGGTACGAGCCTGGCACCTTGAACGGCGAGACGATGCCGCCGGACCCGAGCCCGTCGGTCGCCTCCCGTTCCTCGATGGTCTCGGTGCCAACCGCGGCTGCCGCAGAGGCCGAGTCACCTTCGCCACGGCCCTCGGAGCCGTCGACGAGGACGCCGCAGGAACGGCATGTGAGGCTGCCGGGGAGAACGGGTCGTCCGCATGACCAGCAGGGAACCGGGCCAGGTGTCATCAGCACTCCCCCAACGAGCGGTTGCGTCCATGTCCGCGAGCAACAGGGTGCCAGATGCGAGCCCGTCGGGGAAGCCCACGGCGCGGAACCGGCGGCGCGATTCGGGAACCAGGCAGCGGGACTCCCGGCTCGCGGCGGCATGGCACGGCTGAGCGGGCTGAGAAACCCCCGACTCGGGGCGCCATCGGGCATGCGAGCCGCGACGGCGGGGCGCCATCGGGCATGCGAGCCGCGACGGCGGGGCACCATCGGGCATGCGAGCCGCGTCGGAGCCGCGCCGTCGGAGCCGCGTCGGGCATGCGAGCCGCGCCGGCGGAGTGGCAACCTCGGAACTGCGCCCTCGGAACTGCGCGCTCGGAGTCGCGCCGGCGGACGGAGTGGCAGCCTCGGGCATGCGAGCCGCGCCCTCGGAACTGCGCCCTCGGAGCCGCGAATCAGCGGGTCGGGTCCGCCGGCTGGCGACGACCGACCTCAAACGTCCATGCCGTCGATCGCCAGGCCGTCGCGATCGCAACCAGGACCGCGGTCCCGATCCAGCTCATGGACAGCAGGCCTACGGACAGCCCGCGCTCGACGAACGTGCCGCCATCCAGGAACGCAATCCGCACCTCG
>JAYTWS010000096.1:0-17499 GCA_043743315.1 Chloroflexota bacterium
CGCGGGACGTTCGCCGCATTGCGGGCGCAGAACGCCGACGGGCCGAAGTGGAGCTTTCTGGACGGCCCGATCACGGCCAACAATCCGATGGGCGTACACCACGCGTGGGGTCGCACCTACAAGGACCTTTTCCAGCGGTTTCACGCGATGCTCGGGGAAGCGCAGCGCTGGCAGAACGGGTTCGACTGTCAGGGCCTGTGGGTCGAAGTCAACGTCGAGCGGGAGCTCGGGTTCACCTCGAAACGGGACATCGAGGCCTATGGGATCGCCGAGTTCGTCAGCCTCTGCAAGCAGCGGGTCCTGACCTACGCGGCGCGCCAGACCGAGCAGTCGATCCGGCTTGGTTACTGGACCGACTGGAACGACCCGGACGAGCTTCGGCGCCTGCGGGATCTGTTGGCAAGCGACCCGGCCCAGGTCGTGACCGTCGAGGGCCCACGGGGACCGGTCACGGACACGGTCGAGATGATCGTTGGGCGCCTCGGGATGCCCGAGCTCGGTGGCAGCTACTTCACGTTCAGCAACGAGAACAATGACCTGATCTGGGGATTCCTCGCCGAGTGCCACCGGCGGGGCTGGATCTACAAGGGCCACGACACGATGCCGTGGTGCGCGAGGTGCGGGACCGGGCTGTCGCAGACCGAGGTCAACGAGGGATACCAGGATCGGGACGACCCCGGCCTGACGGTCCGGTTCCCGCTGCTCGACCGGCCAGGGGAGTCCCTGCTCGTCTGGACGACCACGCCGTGGACGCTGACGTCGAACGTCGCAGCGGCCGTCGGCCCGGACCTCCGCTACGTGCGCGTCCGGTCGGGCGACGACACCTTCTGGCTGGCCAGAGGGACGCTGAAATCGGCCTTCGAGGGTCGGTTCGAGGTCCTCGAGGAGCGGGCCGGCAGGGAACTCGTCGGATGGCGCTACGCAGGCCCGTTCGATGACCTCGCGGCGGTCGTCGACGCCTTCGCGCGCGGGACGCGCGACGATCCTGGCGCGCCGTACGTACACCGGGTCGTCCCGTGGACCGAGGTCGGCGAGGAGGAGGGGACCGGTATCGTCCACATTGCGCCGGGCTGCGGTGCGGAGGACTACGCGCTCGGCAAGGCGCTCGGGCTGCCGGTCATCGCTCCGCTTGACGAGGCCGGCATCTTCCTCGATGGCTTCGGTTCCCTGACCGGTCGCGACGTGCGCGACGTCGCCGAGCCGATCATCGAGCACCTTCGTCGCCAGGGACGGTTCCAGCGCCTCGAAACGATCAACCATCGGTATCCGCATTGCTGGCGGTGCGGCACGGGCCTCGTCTTCCGGCTCGTGGACGAGTGGTACATCAGCATGGGCGAGGTGTACGACCAGCCCCGCGAGATGCTGACGAAGGAACAAGTGGACCGGAGCCTCCGGTACCAGATCATGGAGGTCGTGGACCAGATCCGGTGGCTCCCGGGCTTCGGCTATGACCGCGAGCTGGATTGGCTCCTGAACATGCACGACTGGATGATCAGCAAGAAGCGCTACTGGGGCCTGGCGCTGCCGATCTACGAGTGCTCGTCGTGCGGGTCCTTCGACGTGATCGGAGGCCGACAGGAACTGCGCGACCGGGCCGTGGCCGGCTGGGATCGGTTCGAGGGCCACACGCCCCATCGCCCGTACGTCGACGAGGTCAGGATCGCCTGCAGCCACTGCGGCGAGGCGACGTCCCGGATCCTGGACGTCGGGAATCCCTGGCTCGACGCCGGGATCGTTCCGTTCTCCACGCTCCACTTCCGCGAGGAACCGGACTACTGGGCGCAGTGGTTCCCGGCCGACTTCATCACGGAGAGCTTCCCCGGACAGTTCCGCAACTGGTTCTACGCCATGCTCGCGATGAGTACGGTCCTGCGCCGCGAGCCGCCGTTCAAGACGATCTTCGGCTACGCGACGCTGTTCGCGGAAGACGGTCGCGCGATGCACAAGAGCTGGGGCAACGCGATCGAGTTCGATGAAGCCGCCGAGCGGATGGGTGTCGACGTGATGCGCTGGCTGTACATGTCCTCGCGACCCGACGACAACATCATGTTCGGGTGGCACGCGGCCGATGACGCGCGCCGTCGGCTGCTCGTGCTGTGGAACGTGTACGCCTTCTTCGTGACCTATGCCCCGATCGCAGGCTGGCAACCCGGATCTTCGGACCCCCCACCTGCCGAGCGATCGCCGATGGATCGCTGGATCCTGTCAAGGAGCGCGGGTCTCGCCGCCGGCGTCGAGGACCGGTTACGGGACCACGATGCGCTCGGCGCGACGAAGTTGATCGACACGTTCATCGAGGACCTGTCGACCTGGTACCTGCGGCTGTCGCGGAGGCGGTTCTCGCGGGGCGTCGGCGCCGACCGAGCCGCCGCGTTCGCCACGCTCCATGCCGCCCTCGTGACCGTGGCCCGGGTCAGCGCCCCGATCCTGCCGTTCCTGGCCGAGGCGATGTACCAGAACCTCATCGTCGGGACGGCACCGGAGTCTGGCGGCGCGAGCACGGATGCCGCGTCCGCCGCTGGTGCGAATGCTGCGTCCGGCGCGGAGGCTGGCCGGCCGCATTCGGTCCACCTGACCCGCTTTCCCACAGCCGAGGTCGCGGGGCTGCGCAACGAGCGCCTCGAAACGGCCATGGCCACCGCGCGGCGAGCGGTGGAGCTGGCGCGGACCCTGCGGGGCAACGCCAACCTCAAGGTTCGTCAGCCGCTGGCGCGCATGTGGCTGGCCCTGCCGGGCGGGGACCTCCACGAACTCGAGGCGCTGGTCGCCCTCATCGCCGACGAGCTCAACGTTCGACACGTCGAAGTGATCGGCGATGAATCGGATCTGGTGGAGCGTCGGGTCAAGGTCCTCCTGCCAAAGATCGGCAAGCGCCTGGGCGCCGCCATTCCGGCAGTCATGGCGGCTGCCCGCGACGGTGCCTTCGAGATCGCCGACGATGGCTCGGTGACGCTGGCGGGTGTGACCCTCGGGTCGGATGAGGTCGAGATCATGGCCAGCCCGCGGCCTGGCACGGTCGTCGCCCACGATGATGGACTCCTGGTGGTGCTCGACACGGACCTGACCGCCGACCTCGTCGCGGAAGGGGATGCGCGTGAGCTCCAGCGGGCCATCCAGGACCTTCGCAAGGACGCCGGCCTGGAGCTCGACGAGCGGATCCAGCTCCATGTGGCAGGTCTCGCCCGAGGGGTTGCGGATCATTTGCCATCGGTCGCGGTGGAGACCCTCGCGGAGCTCGTGTCCACCCCGCCGGCGGACGCGACGGTAGGAACCATTGCGCTCACAAGCGGCAGCGCGACGATCCATCTGGCCCGGCTTGGTACGAATCGGGGGTCCTCGTGACCGCGATGCGCGCCGTACGGCCGCTGTGGGGTCCGTTCGGGGGGCTGGTTGCCCTGGTGGTCGTCCTCGACCAGCTGACGAAGGCGTGGATCGAGACGGAGCTGTCCGGCGGTCGCGTGATCACGTACCTGGGCGGCGCGCTTCGGCTGGTCTACTCGCAGAACAACGGCGCCCTCTTCGGACTGTTCCGTGGCCAGGTCCTGATCTTCGGCCTCCTGAGCCTGGCCGTCATCGCGATGATCGTGACGTTCCACGCGCGGTCCGGCCGGAGTCCGTACATGACCCTCACGCTGGCCCTGCTGCTCGGCGGGGCGGTCGGCAACGCGATCGACCGGTTTCGCCTCGGCTATGTGATCGATTTCGTGGACGGCGGGTTCGGCCGCGCCCGGTTCTTCACGTTCAACCTGGCCGATGCCGCGATCAGTGCCGCGATCCTCCTGCTCTTCGCGATGGCCATCTGGCCATCCCTTGTCGGGCCGCGCGCAGAAACCGGGTCCGCGTCGAGCGACGGTCCCGCTTCGAGCGACGGTCCCGAGCCGCTCCCGGCGGACGCTCCTGCCGGACCAACCGGGCATGGCATCGGCGTCCGGCCGACGCTCCCGCCGAACCAGACGCCGTCGGGCGGCGGAACTGGCTCCGACCCCGGGGCCGGCAATGCCTGAAGCTGAAGGCCGATCGCCGGGCGTCCACGTGCTGCATGTGCCGTCCGACGGGCGGGCGACACGGGTGGACCGGTTCGTGACCGACCACACCGGTCTCTCCCGCAGTCACGTCCAGAAGCTCATCTCCGCTGGTCTGCTCACCAACGGTGATCGCACGCTGCGCGCGAACTCGATGACTGAGCCGGGCACGCACCTCCGCCTCGAGATCCCCGAGCCTGCGGCCGCCACCCCGATCGCCCAGCCCGAGATCCCCGTCAGCGTCGTCCACGAGGACGAGGACCTCCTGATCATCGACAAGCCTTCGGGACTGGTGGTCCACCCCGCACCCGGCCATGACAGCGGCACCCTGGTTAATGCCCTCCTGGGCCGCGCTGGACCGGAGGGCTTCGGCGGCATCGCGGGCGTGCGGCGACCCGGCATCGTCCACCGTCTCGATCGCGACACGAGCGGGCTGCTGATGGTCGCCCGAACGGATCTCGCGCAGCACAGCCTCATGGCGCAGCTCAAGGCTCGCCGGATCAAGAAGACGTACATGGCCCTGGTTCACGGCTCGGTGGGCGCCGCCGTAGGGCGGATCGAGGCGCCGATCGGACGGGATCCTCGCCACCGGACCCGTATGGCCGTGGTCCCGGATGGAAGGCCCGCGACCACCGGGTATCGGGTGGCCGAACGGTTTGCTGCCTGGACCCTGCTGGAGCTCGACCTGGTCACCGGCCGGACCCACCAGATCCGCGTGCACCTTGAGGCCATCGGCCATCCGGTGGCCGGGGATCGGGTCTACGGGACGGGGACCTCGTCGCGCGGACCGGACGGCCTCGAGCGCCTGTTCCTGCACGCCTGGCGCCTGGAGTTGACCTCGCCTTCGACCGGGGAGCTCATCCGGGCAACGGCGCCGCTTCCGCCGGAGCTGGAGCGTGTGCTCGAGACACTCCGCGTGGAACCCCGATGACCGGGGCGCACGAGGGGTCCGGCGTCGACCACCGCGGCGCCGGACCAGAGGCCGGCGATTCCGGCCTCCACGCCGACGGGGCACCCGGGGCGGTGCTGGTGATCGTGTCCGGACCCTCTGGGGTTGGCAAGGACAGCGTGATCGAGGCGCTGCGCGCCAGGCCACGGGATCCGGACTACCACTACGTGGTGACCTGTACCACCAGACCCAGGCGGAGCTACGAGGTCGAAGGGGTCCACTACCGGTTCCTCAGCCGTGAGGCCTTCGCGTCACTCCAAGGTGCCGGCGAGTTGCTCGAGGCCAACGAGGTCCATGGGAACTGGTACGGCACGCCGCGAGCCGAGGTCCGATCTGCCCTGCAGGCCGGCCACGACGTGATCCTCAAGATCGACGTACAGGGCGCCGCGGTCGTCAAGCATCGGGTCGACGTGGCCCTGCTGATCTTCCTCGTCCCACCATCGCTCGAGGATCTCTTCCAGCGCCTGCGCTCAAGGGCCACCGAATCGGCCGACGAGCTCGACATCCGCCAGCGCAACGCGACCCTCGAGCTGGCCCGTCGCGACGACTACGATCACGTGATCGTGAACGAGACGGGCCAGATCGAGAGAACCGCAGCCCAGATCCACGAAATCATCCTTCGCGAGAAGGCCGAGCACCCGAAGCGTCGGACCCGGATCTAGGGCTCGGAGGTGGTCGCGGACATCGATCAGGCGTCCCTCGGACTCCCCGCTGACGACGGGCCGCCTGGCGAGGACGGAGACAGCCCAGCTGGCGCGGTCAATGGTGGATCCGGGCGGTTGGTCGCGGTCGCGATCGATGCCGCCGGCGCCGCCGGCACGCACCCGTTCACCTATCGCGTTCCGGAGCGCCTCGAACCGCTCCTGCCGGGCGAGGCGATCCTCGTCGAGTTCGGTCGCCGGCAGGCGCTGGGCATCGTCCTGGGGGATGGCGCGGTCGGCGACGGATTCGTGGCGAAGCCGGTGGTCGATCGCGTCCGGGCCGACGGACCGCTCCTCCCGCCGACGTCGATGGCACTGGCCGAGGCCATCGCAGCGACGTACCTCGCCCCGCCGGCCCTGGTCCTCCGGGCCATGCTCCCGCCGGGACTCCTCGAGCGGCTCGAACTCGTGGCCGAGGCCCGGCCCCCCGACGCCGGCGCCCGGATGGAGGCATTCGCGGCCGAAACCGCCGCCCCGGCCCCCGGCGCCCCGATGGAGGTATTCGTGGCCGACGCACCGGATGCCGCGCTTCTCGAGCAGCTCGCGGATGGTCCCAGGGCGGTTCGGCTGCTTCGATCAGGCGAGGGTCGAGCCGGGCTGCTCCGGCGACTGCGCGGCCTTCGGGATCGCGGCGCGATCGAGCTCGACTGGACGCTGCTCGACGCAGGAGCTGCGCCGCGGTACGTCCGGACGGTGCGGCTGGTCCAGCGTGGCGACGCAGACGTGCCGGCCGGAGGGCGGCTCGGTCCGCGCCAGGTCGCCGCGCTCGCCGAGCTGGCAGCGGCGGGGGATCGTGGTGTTCCGGCGCCCGAACTCGCCTCCCGCCACGGGGGCTCGGTCATCGGGAGTCTCCGGAGCCGGGGCGTGATCCGGGTTGACATCGCCGAGGAGCCTCGGTCGCCGCTCGCCGGTCGCGCGGCGGGACGCCGGGGATCCCGTCCCATGGCCAGCGATCCCTCGCCCGAGCAGGCGTCGGCCGGCACGGCCATCAGGACGGCGATGACGGCTCGGGACGCCACGCCCCTCCTCCTCGACGGGGTCACGGGCGGCGGCAAGACCGCGATCTACGCGGACGCCATTGCGGCATGCCTCGAGGCGGGCGGTCGTGCCCTCGTCCTCGTCCCGGAGATCGCCCTGGCCTTGCCGCTGGTGGATCGCCTTCGGGCCGATCTCGATGCCGAGATCGGCCTGATCCATTCGGGCCTGTCGGCCGGTGAGCGTCTGGACGAGTGGCGGAAGGTGAGATCCGGCGCGGCCGACGTCGTGGTCGGTACCCGCCTCGCCGTCCTGGCGCCAGTGGAGAACCTGCGCCTCGTGATCGTGGATGAAGAGCACGATCCGGCTTATAAGAGCGATCGCACGCCCAGGCTCCAGGCACGTGAAAGCGCGCTCATCCTGGGCCGTCTGGCTGGTGCGGCGGTCGTCCTCGGCTCAGCCACGCCGTCCGTCGAGTCCGAGGGAAGGGCACGGGACGGTACCTACCGGCGGATCCGGCTCCCGGATCGGCTGTCCGGCCGTCCACCGAGCATCGAGGTCGTGGACCTGCGGGCCGAGCTGGCGGCAGGCCAACGCGGAATGCTGTCCCGGGCGCTTGGCAGCGCGATCGGAGCCCTCGATCTCGCGGCAGGGGATCAGGCCATTCTCGTCATCAACCGCCGGGGCTCCGCGTCGGTGGTGCTATGCCGGGACTGCGGGTCGGCACAGAGCTGTCCCGAGTGCACGCGGCCGCTCGTCTATCACCAGGCCGGAGTCACGCTGCGCTGCCATCACTGTGGACGGGCGACTCCGCTTGCCACGCGGTGTCCGTCCTGCGGCTCGGCAAGGATCCGGTACCTCGGCGGCGGTACGGAACGGCTCGAGCGCGAGGTGCGCATCACCTTCCCGGATCTTCGGGTCGCACGCCTCGATCGTGACGTGGTCCAGCGGCGGGGAGCCGCGACGAAGATCCTCGATGACCTGGCGGCGGGCCGCATCGACGTGCTGGTCGGTACGAGCCTCGTCACCAAGGCGCTCGATGTCCCGGCGATCACCCTGGTCGGCATCGTGTCCGCCGACGTCGCCCTGAACCTCCCCGATGAGCGCGCGGCGGAGCGGACCTATCAGTTGCTTGCTCAGGCCGTTGGCCGCGCCGGGCGGGGAGCTCGACCCGGCCATGCGATCGTCCAGACGTATCAGCCGGACCACCCGGCCATTCGGGCCGTCCAGGATGCCGATCCGGCGACGTTCTACGACGCGGAGCTCGCGCTGCGCCGCCAGTTCGGGTCACCGCCGTTCGGCCGGATCGTCAAGCTCACGGTGGCCATGGCCGACCGCGATGCCGCCGAGAGCACGGCCGCGGCGTATGCCGAGGACCTTCGACGCCGTGCCTCGGCACTCGGTCGCCGGGTCGAAGTGATCGGGCCCGCGATCGCCTACATCGCCCGTCGCGCAGATCGATGGCGGTTCAACCTCGTCCTGCGGGGCGATGATCCGATCGCGGTCCTCGGCGATCCGCCGGGCATGCCCTGGTCGATTGACGTCGATCCGGAATCGCTGCTTTGAAGTGCGGCTCGACCCGCCCGAATGCGCGTCGCAGGTGCGAAATGGTCAAAACGGCGAGAATGGGTACGACCAACGCAGTCCGCCATTCCGCGGACGAGGAGGATTGAACCGTGAACGACGAGACCAAGAACCAGCCGGAAACGGACGCGCCGACGGCCGACGAGACCTTCGCCTGGACAGGTGACTCTGAGAAGGGCTCCGATTCCGAGGGTGCCGCATCGAGTGCGCGCGAATGGATTTCACAGCTTCAGTCGATGATCGAAAACATCACGGAGCAGGCCGGGCCGATGCTTCGCCAGGTCAGCGCGAAGGCGGCCGAACTCGCCGTCGTCGCCGGTGAGAAGGCTGGCCCCGTGGCGGCTCGCGCGGCAGAGCTGACGGCCGAGGCCGGGAGCCGGATCGCGGAAAAGTCACGTGACCTTGCGGCGGACCTGCGACGCGAGCAGGCCGCGAAGGCGGCTGCGGCCAGCGAGGCTGCCGACGCGGCCAGTGGCGCGGCCGACAAGGCTGCGTCCAAAGACTGATCCGGTCGTCCTGAGCAGCCGGATCAGGCGGCGCACACCGGCCTGACCGGGACGGGTGCCGCCCCGATCGGGAGGTCCGGTGGTGCTCGCCTATACTTCATCCATGAGCGTCCGACCGATCCTCCTGCTCGGTGACCCGAGGCTTCGGCTGAAGGGTCGTCCGGTCGAGAGCTTCGGCAAGTACCTGCATGGACTGCTCGATGACCTCGCGCACACCATGCGCGACGCCCCCGGCGTCGGGCTTGCCGCGCCGCAGCTCGGCGAGGCGGTCGACGCGTGCGTGATCGAGGTCGATGGACAGCTCTACGAGCTGGTCAACCCCGAGATCGTCAAGGCCACGGGCGACGATCGGGACCTGGAAGGCTGTCTGTCCATTCCCGGCTACGCGGCGTACGTGACGCGTCGCGAGCGGGTGTGGGTCGTTGCCCAGAACCGTGCCGGGCGACGGATCAGGGTTGCCGGGTCGGGCCTCCTCGGGCGTGCCCTCCAGCACGAACTCGACCATCTCGAGGGCAAGCTCTATATCGACTACCTGGACTCGCTCGATGAACTGCTGCCGACCGGCCATGGCGACAACGACGAGGACGACGCGGTCGACGGCGCGAGCAACGAGGTTCGGACGCCCGCACTCGCGTGATGCACGCGCATGACAACGTGCGGGCGCGTCGCCTGCGCACCATCTTCTTCGGGTCCGGCACGTTCGCGATCCCGATTCTCGAGTCCCTCGTCAATCGGTCCGAGATCGAGATCGTCGCCGTGATCACGCCGCCAGATGCGCCGGTCGGTCGGCGTGGGATCCTGACCGCGGTTCCGGTTGCCGCAGCGGCTGAGCGCCACGGGCTCCCGGTCCAGCGCGTCAAGCGCGTCCGCGCGGATGCGGCGGTCGAGATGATTCGGTCACTCGCCCCCGATCTGGGCATCCTGGCCGACTTCGGGCAGCTGATCCCGCAAGCCGTCATCGACGTGCCGACGCATGGAATCCTCAATGTCCATCCGTCGCTCCTGCCGCGTCATCGCGGCGCGACCCCGATCTCGGCGACGATCCTGGCCGGGGACACCCAGGCGGGTGTCACGATCATGCAGATGGATGCGGACCTCGACACGGGCCCGATCGTGGCGACGCGGTCATGGCAGCTCGACGGCACGGAGGATGGCCCCGGGCTCGAGGCAATCGCCGCGGCAGAGGGCGCCGGGCTGCTCGAGGAGGTGGTGTCGGCATTGCTCGAGGGACCGCTGCCGAGCACGACCCAGGATCCATCGGCCGCTTCGCTGACCCGTCCGCTGCTGCGATCGGATGGACGGCTGGACCCGTCTCGAACGGCGGTCGAACTCGAGCGCCGGATCCGTGCCCTTCGTCCGTGGCCAGGGACCTTCCTCCAGATCGAAGGTTTTCGTGTCGTCGTCCGCGAAGGATCCGTTGCCGCGCAGGCGCCCGGGGATTTGCCGGGCCGCCTCGTGCCGTACGGGGACGGCATCGCCCTGACCACGGCGAACGGACGCCTCGTTCTCGAGACGGTCCAGCCTGCCGGCGGTCGATCGATGCCCGGCTCTGCGTTCCGGCGCGGGCGCCCATCGATGGTGGGGGCGAGCGTCGAACCAGCGCTCCCACCGGCCGACCCCCGGGTTCAGACGTGAGCGGCGGGAGCGGGGTCGGCGTCTCGCGCCCCAGGTCCGACTCGGCCATCAAGGTGACCGGTGCGGTCCATTACATTGCGGATCGCACCCGCCCAGCCATGCTCCATGCGCGGCTCGTGCTGGCAACGCACGCCCACGCCAGGATTGTGTCGATCGACCGTGTGGCCGCGAGCAGGGCCCCCGGCGTCGTGGCCGTGTTCGTCGCCGCTGATCTCGGGCTGAAGTCCGGCACGGATCGCCTTGCGCTGCCGTTGGCGCGCGACGAGGTCGTCTTTGCTGGCCAGCCTGTCGCTGTCGTCATCGCCGAAACCGTCGCTCAGGCCACGGACGCTGCCGAACTCGTGCTCGTCGATCTTGAGCCGTTGCCGGCCATCCTCGACCTCGCCGCGGCGATGGACCCTGCCGCGGCGCTCGTTCGTTCCGACCTGACCGCCGACCGCGCCGAGCACGCCGCGATGGACGCGCAGACCCACGCGGCCGTCGGTGGGGCCGGTGACGATTCGATCGACGCAGAGCGCTGGTCGGCGAACGTCGTCGGCCGGACGCGGTACCGGTCCGGCGACGTGGGCGTGGCGTTCGCCGCGGCCCCGGTCACGATCCGACGCCGGTTCACGACCGCGTGGGTTCACCAGGGCTATATCGAGCCGCAGGGGTGCGCGGCATGGCGGGACGATGACGGCACGCTGGTCGTGGAATCGAGCACGCAGGGAACGTTCTCGCTGCGCAAGGACCTCGGTCGCGTCCTGGGCCTGCCGACGAACCGGATCCGGGTGGTTCCCGCGCCGCTCGGCGGTGCCTTCGGGGGCAAGTGGGGACTGCTCGAGCCGATCGTGGCCTCGTGCGCGCTCCGCCTGACACGCCCGGTGAGGCTCATCCTCGACCGACGGGAGGACTTCCTCATCTCGAACCCGTCGCAGGCCTTCGAACTCGATGTCGAGATCTCGGCCCAACGCGATGGAGCCTTCAGCGCCATTCGCGCGACGATCCTGGCCGATGGCGGTGCGTTCGCCGACTACAGTGCCGATTCGCTGGCTGGCGTGCTCATCGCCGGGCCCTATCGTTGGCCGAACGTCGAGATCAGCGCGTATGGCGTGCTGACCCATCGGGTCGGTACGGGTCCCTATCGTGGCCCGAGCGGCCCGCCGACGGCGTTTGCCATCGAGTCGCTGATTGACGAACTCGCGGGGCAGCTTGCCGTCGACCCGGTCATATTGCGACGGCAAAACGGCAGTCGTCCCGGCGACCCCATGGTCGATGACGAGGCATGGGTCGGGCATGCCCTCGACGAGGTTCTCGATGTCGTCGAGACCCGACCGGCCTGGATCGGCAGACACGCGTTACCGGACGGTGAGGGGATCGGCCTGTCCGTCGGGTACTGGCCCGGCAGCAAGGATCCGGCCGCGGCCCTGTGCCGGATGTCGCCCGATGGGAGCGTCCAGATCATCACCGGCGTCGTGGACATGTCGGGCACCGATGGTGCGTTCCAGGCGATCGCGGCTGAGGTGCTCGGGATGTCGCCTGGTGCCATCCACGTGATCACCCTCGACACCGGGTCGGCGCCGCCGTCTCCCGGGAGCGGCGGGAGCACGGTGACCTACTCAGCGGGACGGGCCGTGCGCTTCGCCGCCGAGGACGCGCGTCGCCAGCTTCTTGCCGCGGCATCGGCCGAACTGGAGATCGATGTCGCCGACCTCGAGATCGTCGATGGCGTGGTTCGACCGATCGGAACCCCCGGACGGGGTCTCCCGATCGCGAAGCTGGTCCGAGCCAATGACCGCGCCTCGCGAGCGCCGATCGAGGGCCACGCCACCACGGCTCACACGAGTCTTGCGCCTTCGATCGCGGCCTTTCTCGCCCACGTCCGCGTCGATCCCGCGACGGGCGAAACCGAGGTTCGCACCTTCGACGTGATCCAGGACGTTGGTCGGGCACTGAACCCGGCGCTCGTGGCCGGCCAGCAGCACGGTGGCGCGGCGCAGGCCGTCGGGTGGGCACTCTACGAAGCGATGGTCCACGATGCCGGCGGGCAGCTCCTCACGGCGACGTTCCTCGACTACGCCATCCCGCGTGCGGCCCAGGTACCGCCGATCGGCGCTTCGCTGGTCGAGGTGCCAGCGCCCGATGGGCCGTTCGGCGCCAAGGGCATCGGCGAGGCCGCCGTGGTCGGTGGTGCGGCGGCGATCGCCAACGCCGTCGCGGCCGCGACGGGCATCCGCCCGGCGGACCTTCCGATGACGCCCCAACGGATCTGGCGCGCCATCCGCGAGGCCACACCTCCCGTTGGACCGGCCGCCGCGGGCTGATCCCGAGCCACGGGATCCGCAGCGTGGCCGGGGTCCCGTGCGACAATGCGCCCCGATGCCCAGCCAGATGTCGACACCGACGCTCGATCTCGCGGGCGACCCGGCCCGCCGCCCGGGGATCTCGGGCCAGACCGTGGACCAGCTCGAGGCATGGTTCCGCGAGCGCGGTGAACCCGCGTTTCGAGCCCGCCAGGTCCTCGATGCCGTGTGGCGGTCCGAAGTGGCCGGAGCGGATGTTGTTTCGACGCTGTCCGCGGCGATCCGCGAGGCAGTGTCCGCCGCGTTCGCCTGGGACACCGTGGCCGCCTCCGAGTTCGTGCTCGCTGATGGAGGACGGACCGAGAAAGCCCTGCACCGGCTCCAGGACGGGGTCGCCATCGAGAGTGTCCTGATGCATTACCCGGCCGGAACCGACCGCCGGGAACGGAACACGCTGTGCATCTCCAGCCAGGCCGGTTGCGCCGTCGCATGTCCGTTCTGCGCGACGGGCGAGCTCGGATTCGGGCGTGACCTTCAGACCGCCGAGATCCTCGACCAGGTCCGAAGTGCGTCGCGCCGCTTGGCTGCCCGCGGCCGGCGCCTGACGAACATCGTCTTCATGGGCATGGGCGAGCCGCTCCTGAACCTGGACCGGGTGCTCGAGACGGTGGCCGCCCTCAACGACCCGGCCAGGTTCGGTCTCGGCGCGCGGCACATCACGGTGTCCACCTCCGGAGTCGTGCCTGGGATCCGGCGGCTGACCGCGCTCGGACCGCAGTTCACCCTGGCGGTCAGCCTCCATGCCGCGCGCGATCCCCTTCGCGACGTGCTCGTACCCCTGAATCGGCGCTGGCCGGTTGCCGAGGTGGTCGCCGCGGCGAAGGATCATGCCGCTGCGACCGGACGGCGGATCAGCTACGAGGTCACGATGATCGGCGGCGTGAACGACACGGACGGCGATTCGGATGCGATGGCCGGGCTCCTGCGGGGCACGCTCGCGCATGTCAATCTCATCCCGATGAATCCCGTCGCGCACACGCCGTGGACCGCCAGTCCAATGCCGGTCATCGAGCGGTTTGCCGAGCGGCTCCGTCGAGATGGCCTTCCGGTCACCATCCGAAGGAATCGCGGCCAGGAGGTCGGGGCGGCCTGCGGGCAGTTGGCGGCTGATCGGGCCGGGGCGCCGCCCATCGCTGCGGTGGCGCGCCGGCGGGCCCTGCTTGAAACCTCGTCAGCGGCCGCGCTTCGCGGCGAGCGGAGCAGCGAAGGCCTCCCGGCTGGCGTGGACGACTGATGCCATCTCGACGCATCGAAGCGCCGCTCCCGATCAAGACGCTGGGGCGAGCGCGCGTGGCGGCGAGCATCCTGGACGCGGATCTCGGCAATCTGGCGCATGCCGTGCGGCGCGCACAGCGGGAAGGCGCGGATCGTATCCATCTCGACGTCATGGATGGGCACTTCGTCCCGAACCTGACCTTTGGACCGAAGACGGTCAAGGCGCTCCGGCGTCGGACGCGGTTACCCCTCGATGCGCACCTGATGATCTCCGAGCCGGATCGCTACATCGACGAGTTCCTCGATGCCGGGTGCGATTCCGTGACCATCCACGTCGAGATCAAGCGGCCGATCGAGCCGATCCTGCGTAAGATCCGGGCGGCCGGTCGCGCGGCGGGGCTGTCTCTGCGCCCCGGCACGCCGCTGACGGCATTGGAGCCGTATCGCGCGTTGCTTGACCTCGTCATGGTCATGACGGTCGAACCAGGCTTCGGCGGGCAGGCGTTCATGGCCGATGTCGCGCGGGCCAAGGTCCTCGCGGCTCGCGAGTACCTGTCTCATAAGCTCCATGGCGCCGAAGTTCATGTCGATGGCGGCGTCAGCCGGGACACGGCCGAGCTCGTCGGCGGGCTGGCCGCGGACGTACTCGTCGTGGGCTCCGCGCTCTGGATCAAGGGTCGCAACATGGGGCGCGAGATCCGGCTGGTGCGCGCCCTTGCCGACGAGGGCTACCAGTACGCGCTCAATGGCGGCGTACCGCCGATCCCGCGCGACCGGATGGTCACGTTCGCCGCGCTGCCGCGGCATCTCGCCAGGACCCTCCAGGGTGAGATCGAACTGGCCGGCATTCCGGCGTTCATCTTCCGATCCGGGCCGCTCGACCTCGAAGCGCGTGACGAGGAGCGGGACTGGGATCTCCTGGTCCCGGCATCGTCCGAGCGGGCCACGACGGATCGGTTCGCAGCGCGCCGCGATCGCCAGCTGGCCGAAGCCGCCGCGTGGCGTGCCGCCGGGATGCCGACGCCTCCTTTTGTCCCGGCGCCCTTGCCGCCGCATCCGGGAGACCTGGATCCGTGAACGAGGACATGGCCTCGCGTGACCCGGCGCCGGACGATGGCGCGGCCCGGACGGTCACGCCGGCACGACCCGAGGGGGCGGGAGCCGACTCGTCGGTCGCGGCATCGGCGTCCGCCGCATCGCCGAATGCCGATCTCCATCGGCGCAACGACCGGCTGCTGCTGTTCACGATTGTCGGCTACGTCGTGGTGCTGTCGGGCCTGATGATCGCGAGCGGCGTATCGATCACGCCGGACGTGATGCTCGTGGCGCTCGGGCTCGCAGCGGTGCTCCTCGGCCGTGGCCGCCTGTTCATCCGCGACTGGGTTCCGTTCATCGGGCTGTTCCTTGCCTATGAGTTGATGCGTGGCTATGCCGACGACCTCAATCGCGTCGTCCACGACGCCGACATCCTGGGAATCGAGCGCGCCCTGTTCGGCGGCTTCCTGCCGACCCAGGTCCTCCAGGAAGCGTTTCATCCCGCGTCGGGCCTCGACCCGCTCGCGATCGCGGGAACCGTCTTCTACTTCCTGCACTTCCCGCTGCCGATCGCCGTCGCATTCCTGCTCTGGGTTCGCCGTCGGCGTGCGTACTATGACTACGTCGCCGCACTGATCCTGTTGTCGATGGCCGGCTTCGCGACCTACCTCGTCCTGCCGGTCGCCCCGCCCTGGTGGGCTGCCCAGCACGGCCTGATTCCGGGCCCGGACGGCGCCCCGGCGATCACCTATCTCAAGGCGCAGGGGTTCGACGATCTTGCCCGCCTGTTCGGGTTCGAGGGTCGCTACGTGTTCAGCTACGCGATCTACGAGGTCAACCCGAACCAGGTCGCGGCCTTCCCGTCACTCCACGCCGGCTATCCCTTCCTCGCGTTCCTGTTCGCCCGACGTTCGTTCGGTCGGCCAGGCTGGTTGATGCTCGGGTACGCAGCCTGCGTCTGGTTCTCGATCGTCTATCTCGCCGATCACTATGTCGTCGACGTCCTGGGCGGTCTCGCCTATGCATCCATCGCCTACGCCGCGATCGTCCATGCGCCGGGTTGGTTCCGGCGCGTCGTGGACCGGGCGGCGAATCCGGCCGTCGAAGCCGAGGTGCTCATCGGCGAGGCCGGCGACGAGGGTGCGTTCCGGCGGGCAGCCGGGGGGGTGCGCTGGCGGGTCGTCAGGCAAGGTGCATTGATTGCGGTGGTCGGGATCATCGGCGTGATCGGCGTCGTGCGGGCGGACTGGTTCGGTGGCCCGTCGTCGCCGATCCTGCTGGTCCCGTGGGCGGTCACGATCGCCGGCATCTGGCGGGCTGCGCTCGGCGCCATTTCGCGCTGATGCGGGCGCTCCTGCAGCGCGTGTCCCGCGCGGCGGTCCGGGTGGATCGAGAGCTGGTGGCGTCGATCGGGCCCGGGCTCGTGGTCCTGGTCGGCATCGGCCACGGAGACGATCCCGCGACCGCGGACGCCCTTGCCCGACGGATCTCCGATCTTCGGATCCTGCCCGATGCCAACGGGCGTACGAACCGGTCGGTCCTGGAGGCCGGGGGCGAGATCCTGGTGGTCAGCCAGTTCACGCTGTATGCCGATACCTCGCGAGGGAGGCGGCCGGGCTTCACCGACGCCGCCCCGCCCGAGGTGGCGAGAGCCCTCTACGAACGTTTCGCGGGGGAGTTCCGGAACCTTGGTGTAGGCCGGGTCGAGACCGGTCGATTCGCCGCCGAGATGGCAGTCGAGATCGTGAACGACGGCCCGTTCACCATCTGGCTCGATACCGCCGATCGACGGCCCGCGCCCGAGCGGGCATGAAAACGACCGGCCGTGTCAGGGCCGGTCGGGATCGTCAGGGTGCATCCGGCCGAGCCGGAATAGGTCAGCGAGCGCTCTTGGTCAGCGTCCGCCGGCATCGGGTGCAGGCGAGCACCTTCTTGGGCGTGCCGCCTTCGTTGGTCAGGAGCGGTTGCAGGTTCGGCTGGTAGCGGCGGTGGGCGCGGACGCGGTTCATCCCAGATGACTGGGCGTTGAAGCCGCCCATCGACACCTTGCCGCAGATTGCGCAAGAGCGAGCCATGTTGTTCCTCGGAGTGGGGTTCATGGGGCGTCCGGGCCGTTGGAGCCCGATCGGGGCGGTATGATAGCACGCACTCAGGGCTGCTCCGACCCTCGGCTCGCCCTCGCTGACGAGGTCATCGTCTGTTGCCGCTTGACGAATTCCCCGGCCGTGCCCTGGTGACCCGCCGCGCTGCCGCCGACATCGCGCGCGCAGCCGTTCTGGGCTCATACGGCGTTGCAGGGTTCGAAGCCGGTCTGCGCGAACGACTGCATGCCGCGCTTGTCGGACGAACGCCGGGCGTGAAGATCACATTCCGGGATGGACACCTGTCGATACGCCTGACCCTCCGCGTCACGACGGGACTGCCGGTGGCCGAGGTCGGGCGCCAGGTCGATTCCGCTGTCCGCCATGGCATTCGGCGCGCCCTGGGTCGCGAGGTGGACGAACTCTGGATCCGGATCGGCGGCCTCGACGCATC
>JAYTWS010000097.1:0-13980 GCA_043743315.1 Chloroflexota bacterium
CACCACGGTGAGCGCCATCGACGCCACCGGCGGCCGGACGGCCCTCGCGAACGGCACCACCACGAGCTACACCGGCTTCGATGTCCACGGCAATCTCGCCCTCGCGGAGAATGCCGCGAAGACCGTGACCGATGCCACCCGCTACGACGCCTGGGGCATCGTCATCGCCAGCACGTCAGGTGGTGTCGTCTCCCCGTGGCGCTACCAGGGTCGGCTCGATCTATCCCCCGATGCCGCCAATCCCCTGTATGACTTCGGCGCCCGCACCTACCGCCCGGTCATCGGATCGTTCACCAGTCTCGACGCCTACGCCGGCCAGGCGCTCAACCCCCTGTCCATGAACCGCTTCGTCTATGCCGAGGGCAAGGACGCCTTCCGCACGCGATCAGCCGGCAAGCGGTGCCACGGCGAACTGCACGGCGAACTGCTTGCACCAGATCACGATGCTGGCCGCGCCATCCGGCACGACCCCGGCCGGCAGGTCCATGTTGAAGTTCCCGTCGGTCGCTCGCAGCTTCCCGACCTCGATCGCGCCGTTCGCGTAACCGGCGGAATCGGTGGACACGTAGACAAACAGGTCCGGACCGTTGCGGACCGAGAAGTTGTCGAAACGGATCGTCCAGGCGCCGGCCGCCGTCTCGACCAGCGTTGCCGTGCCGCTGCCGAAGTGGAAGTCGTCGGCGCCGGTGAAGGTGCCCGTTCGGGGTCCGGCCAACTGCGGCTCCGTAGGCGCGGTGCTCGGGGCGACGGACGACGGCCCGGGGCTCGCGGATGCATCGGCGGTGGGCGAGATCACGGGTGCCGACGGGGCCGCTGTCGGCACGGCGGTCGGCGCGGGCTCATCGAGGGCGGTACGAATGAACAGCGGTGACCCGAGATACCAGGCGCTGGGCAGGCCGATGGCGAGCGCGATGATCACCACGACGGCTGTGCGACCGGGATGACGCCGCGCTGTGCCGAACCAGCCGCGCCGGCGTGCCACGAGCAGGAGCAGTACGCCCGCCACCACGACCGCAATCGCAATGGGCACGCGGTTCGGATAGAGGCTGGTGGCAAAGAGGCGTTCGAGGTCACCGATGAGGCTCATGGGTCACAGCCTGTCGGACATCGATGACGGGTGAATGACGCCGGGGTCGACGTCCTGCGCACGCTACCGATGGTCCGGCATGTGGCGCGTCAGGTCAGCGACGTCGCCTGGGCCGGGAGACGGAACCAGAACGTCGTCATCACCTCGTCCGAGGCCGCACCAACGCGCCCACCCGCGTCCTCGACCAGGCGCTTGACGATGGCGAGGCCGATCCCGGCCCCCCCGAGCTCCCTGGTTCGCGATTTCTCGACGCGGTAGAACCGCTCCCAAACACGCGGTAGGTCATTCGGCGGGATCGGGGAACCGGTGTTGGCCACCCGAACGAGGATCCCGTCGGGAGCACGCAGGGCTTCGACCCGCACTTCGCCGCCCGACGGCGTGTAGCGGACGGCGTTCTGGAGCAGATTGGCCATGACCTGGGCAAGTTCGTCGTTACGCGCCACGACGACGAGCCCATCGGCAACGTCGATCGTCAGACGGACGGACCGGCGGGACAGGGTCGGCGCCGCCAGTTCCGCGGCAGACCTGACCAGCGATCCGATATCGAGGCTCATCGGCTTGGGGCGCTCGCCCTCGGCACCGGCGAGGACATCGAGCGATGCTGCCAGGCGGCCGAGCCGATCGACCTCCTCGCGCAGGGAATCGAACGTGGCGGGATCCGGTGGCAGCACGCCGTCCCGAAGTGCCTCGAGATAGCCCTGAAGGTTGGTGAGTGGCGTCCGCAGCTCGTGGGACGCATTCACAACGAACTCCCGCCGGAGCATTTCCTGCTCCTCGAGTCGGTCGGCCATCGTGTTGAATGCCGCCGCCAGGGCCTGGATCTCCCCCGGGCCGGCCTCCGGGACACGGACGGTGAGATCACCTGCGGCGACCTGCCCGGCTCCCCGGGCCACTCGCTGGATCGGACGAGCGATCATCCTCGCGAAGATCGCCGCCATGATGACGGCGACGACGGCGGCAATCCCGAGCGCGACCCCGAAGACCACGGTCACGCTGGTGTCGAACATCGAGTGCGCGTGCTCGGCGGTATCCCCCGCCGCGACCAACAACGCCGCAAATGACTCGGCACCTACCCGCAGGACCCCGACGGCCACCACGGCGAGCCCGATCGCGGCGACGGCTAGCGCCGCGAGCGCGATCCGGGCGGCGATCCCACGTCCGAAGTTCATGCGCTGGCGTCCAGGCGCTGGACGGGGCCGGCAGCGCGATAGCCGGCCCCGCGGACCGTGGCCACGAAGCGCGGCGAAACCGGATCGTCGCCCAGCTTCTCGCGCAGGCGCTTGACGTAGACATCGATCGCGCGGTCGGTGACTTCGGCCTCGCCGACCCCGTGGATGGCATCGAGCAGTTGATCGCGCGTCAGGATTCGCCCGTCGGCGGCGAGGAGGGCCGTCACCAGGCGCAGCTCGAGAACGCTGAGGGCCACCACCTGGCCGGCCACGCGAACCGAATGACGCGCGACGTCCACTTCGAGATCGCCGCACACATAGCGAACGTCGGGGTGGATGGTGTCCGGGCTGTCCCGCTCGGTGCGTCGGAGAATCGTCCTCACCCGGGCCACCAATTCTGCCGGCGAGAAGGGCTTGGGGAGATAGTCATCGGCACCCTCGGTCAGGCCCTGGATCCGATCGCCGGTCGAGGTTCGTGCGGACAAGATGAGAATCGGCACGTCACCGAGCGCCCGGGCACGCCGGATCACCGCCATGCCGTCCATCTCGGGCAGCATCAGATCGAGGACCACGAGCCGCGGCATCTCCTTCTCGATCAGCCGGAGGGCGGTTCGGCCATCGCCTGCGGTCACGACGCGGAACCGCTCGCGCTCCAGGTAGGCGCGGACCAGCGCCACGATCTTGGGATCGTCGTCGACCACGAGGATGGGGGCGGGCTGGGGGCGGGGCATCAGGGCGATCATCGCTCCGCGGAGCCTGCTCGACAACCATGACGCTCAGGTGACGGTCGGTCATTCGGCTGTCGTGGGTCCGGCGCGACTCTCTGGGTAGTCCCTGTCGTCGGACGGGATGGCGCCCCGGCCAGCCCCACCGGCCGGAAGGAGAACCCCGAATGTTCCGTCGCATTGGATCCGCCCTTGCCGCAAGCGCGCTGCTACTCACCGTGGCCGCATCCACGGTTTCCGCCGGGGGGCCTCCCGGCCTCGCGTTCTACGTGGATGACGCTCGCTATCGCACGGTTGGCACCCCGACCGACCTCACGAACACCGGCGCTCCAGCATCGTCCTTCGATCGAATCTACGTCCTTCGTAGTGGCCTGATCAACGTGGCCGAGGCCAAGCCCGGTGACACCGACTACAGCGGCGGTCGATGGATGGTCCTGCCGGTCACCTGGGCCCAGGGAGTGACCCCCGTCCAGCTCACGAGCGCCGAGGCCGTCGAGGCCTACGCGGACGCCGGCTGGCTGACGATCGCCACCTCGCCGGTCAAGGAATTCGTGTGCCCCGTGATCCCGGTCCAGGGCGACCGCTGATCCACACCTCCTCTCCGACCCCGGGGCCGTGCGAACGCGCGGTCCGGGGTCAAACGATTCCCGGGCCACCGGGCCGGGCTTGGCGCGACGCAGCGGCCGGGCTTGGCGGGGCCACCGGGCCGGGCGCGGCGCGACGCACGGGGCCGGGCGCGTCGCGCCACCAATTCGACTGCGACGCGGCGCCCTCGCCGCATATCATCTGGCGACACCTGCGCGACCACGAGCGCGCGCCCGAGGCGGCAGGTCCCGGAACGAGGAGCCCAGTGGCGGACGTGCTCGCGGCCGCACCACGGTTGTTTCGATGACCGCATCCCCGGTCGTCGGGGCCGGGTCCGGGATGCTCGAGATCGAGGGCCTGACCAAGCGCTACAGCGGGCTGGTCGCGCTCTCGAACTACGCGCTCGATCTCCGACCGCACTCCATTCACGGCGTGATCGGGCCCAACGGGGCCGGCAAGACGACGCTGTTCAACCTCCTGTCCGGGATGGTCCAGCCGACGACGGGTACGATCCGCCTCTTCGGGATGGACGTGACGAACCGCCCCGCGCACGAGGTCGCTCGGGCCGGCGTCGCCCGCACATTCCAGAACATCCGCCTGTTCGCGGATATGTCGGCGCTCGACAACGTGAAGGTTGCCGTGCAGCAGCGGATGCCGATCGGGCTGGCCCGGTCGCTACTGTCGACACCGGCCTTCAGGCGACGAGAGCACGAGATCACCGAACGCGCCCACGCGACCCTCGATCGGCTGGGTCTCCAAGCCATCGCCGACCGACCCGCGTCCAGCCTGCCCTACGGTGACCAGCGACGGCTGGAGATCGCTCGGGCCGTCGCCACTGAACCGAAGATCCTGCTCCTGGACGAGCCGAATGCCGGCATGAACCCGACCGAGACGACGGACCTCCTCGACCTGATCCGGCGGTTGCGTGATGACCTCGACCTGACGATCATCCTGGTCGCCCACGACATTCCGTTGGTCATGAACCTGTGCGACCGGATCCAGGTGCTCAACTACGGCGAGTTGATCGCGGACGGCGACCCCGCCACGGTCCGCAACAACCCGGATGTGATCACCGCCTACCTCGGGCAGGCGAGCCGTGCTTGAATTGACCGACCTCCACGTCGCCTACGGAAACATCCGCGCGCTGCAGGGGATCTCGATCCGGGTCGAGGCCGGCGAGCTGGTCGCCCTCATCGGCTCCAATGGGGCCGGCAAGTCGACAGCGCTCAAGACGATCTCCGGGCTCCTGCGCCCGTCGGCGGGGAAGATCGTGTTCGAGGGTCGCGACATCTCGCGTGCCTCGACCGACGTGATCGTCGGACTCGGGATCTCGCACTGCCCGGAGGGCCGCCACGTCTTCAGTCGCCTGACCGTGCGGGAGAACCTCCTGCTCGGCGGGATCACCCGGCCGATCGCCGAGGTCCGCTTGGACATCGAACGGGTCACGACCATGTTCCCACGCCTCGGGGAGCGGATGACCCAGCTCGGCGGGACATTGTCCGGCGGTGAGCAGCAGATGCTGGCGATCGCCCGGGCGCTGATGAGCCGGCCGCGCCTGCTGATTCTCGACGAACCGTCCCTGGGGCTGGCACCGCTGATGGTGGAGCGCATCTTCGAGGTCATCGACGACCTGAAGCGCGAAGGTCTGACGATGCTCCTTGTTGAGCAGAACGTGCACCACGCCCTCGATTCGGCCGATCGCGCCTACGTCCTCGAGAGCGGGCTGATCAAGCTCGAGGGACCGTCCGACGTCCTGCGGCGGGATCCGCAGGTCGAGCACTCGTACCTGGGCCGCTGACGGTGGACGTCTATTTCATCCAGCAGGTTGTGAATGCCCTTAGCGCGGGCAGCCTCTACGCGCTGATGGCCGTGGGGCTCGCCCTGATCTTCGGAATCCTGCGGCTGATCAACTTCGCCCACGGCGACGTGATGATGGTGGCCGCGTACCTCGCGGCGTTTTCCCTCTTCGCGGGCCTGCCGCTGCCGATCGCCATCGTCATCATGATCGCCGGAACCGTGCTGATCGGCCTGGCCATGGAGCGGATCGCCTATCGCCCGATCCGGGGCGGGCCCGAGGTGGCGATGCTCCTGACGTCGTTCGCCGTTGGCCAGATCCTGCAGAACGGGACACTGCTGGTGACCCGTCTCGCGAGCCAGCCGGTCCAGATCGCATTCCCGACCCCGGACGTGCTGTCCGGCGTCGTGGCTATCGGCGCCATCACCATTCCGAGGGTCAACGTCATCGGCTTCGGCAGCGGCCTGATCATCCTCGCCGGGGTCATGCTCTTCCTGACGAGGACGCGGACCGGGCTCTCGATGCATGCCGCTGCGGACGACCTGCCGGCCGCGCAACTGGTCGGGATCCGGGTCAACTGGGTCGTCGCCGCGGCGTTTGCGCTGTCGGCCGGACTGGCGTCCATCGCGGGCCTGCTGTACGCATCCCAGGCCGGCCAGATCAACCCGTTCCTCGGCTTCTCGCCAGTCCTCAAGGCGTTCATCGCCGCCGTCATCGGCGGCTTCGGGAGCATCTCCGGTGCGGTGGTCGGGGCCTATGCCCTGGGCTTCCTGGAGGTCATCCCGACGGCGCTCGGCGGAATCGCCGACATCCTACCGCCGGGAGCCGTGTCGCCCGAGGTCCACGACCTGCTGGCAACCGTGTTCCCGAGCGCGCTCGGGAGCTATCGCGACGCGATCGTCTTCGTCTTCCTGATCCTGATGCTGCTCTTCCGGCCCAACGGCATCCTCGGCGGCAGGGCTCGCGAGGACACGCCATGAGGCTGCTCCAGATTCCGCGCCATACCCTGATCGTCCTGCTGGTTGCGAGCGCCGCTCTCGCCCTCCTCCAGCTCTCGGGCCTGGCCTTCTGGCAGGGCCTTGCGATCAACTTCGCCATCTTCATCATCCTGGTCCAGGCGCTGAACCTGGCGAGCGGCTTCACGGGCGTCTTCTCGCTCGGCCACATCGGATTCATGGCGATCGGCGCGTACGCCTCCGCGATCCTGACCTTGCCGCTGGCGACGAAGGCCGAGTACCTGCCGAACCTCCCCGGCTGGTTGGAGGGCGTCCACCTGGACATGACCGTCGGTCCCGTGCCGGTGGGCTTCGTGGCGGCGACGCTGATCGCCGGCGCCCTGGTCATGGTGGTCGCCGGATTGGTCGGTGCGGTGCTGATGCGCCTGTCCGGGCATTTCGTCGCGGTGGCGACCCTCGGCTTCCTGGTGATCGTCCGGGTCGTCCTGTTCAACGCCGACGACATCACCCGCGGCTCGCGGACCTTCTCGAACGTCACGCCGTACACGAACCTGTGGTGGGCCTGGGGTTGGGCGGCCATCGCGATCTACCTGGCGTGGCGGCTGAAGTTCTCGGGCTTCGGGCGAGCGATGTTTGCCCAGAAGGGCGACCGCTGGGCCGCCCGTTCGATCGGGATCTCGATCCTCCGACCGCGGCTCGTGGCGTTCGTCGCGGGTGCGTTCCTGGCGGCCGTGGCCGGCTCCCTGTATGCCCACTTCATCACGTCATTCTCGCCGACCGTCTTCTACTTCGACCTGACGTTCCGGGTCATCACCATGCTCGTCGTCGGGGGCATGGGCTCGGTGAGCGGCGCCGTGATCGGGACGGCGATCGTCCTGGCGCTGGCCGAGGCCCTGCGCCGAATCGAGGGCGCGACACTCCTCTACGGACTGGGCGGCATCCTCCTCGCGATCTTCTTCATCGCGGTCATCATCTTCCGGCCAAGCGGGATCCTTGGCCAACGCGAGGTGGACCTGGAGCAGCTCGTCGCCTGGCGACCCGGGTGGGTCCGCCGACGACGGGGTTCTGGAGCCGCCTCCCCAGAGTGAGGACATGGCCGGGGGTCAGTGGACCTCGCTGCCGCGCATTCGATCCCCAATCCGCCGGCGCGTCCGCCAAATCGAACCTCCCGGACATGGAACCGCCCCCGACGGTGTCGGAGGCGGTTTGCTGAGGGTCGGCCTGGAGCGCGCGAGCGCCCTCCGGTCTACGGGGCCGGGACCTTCTCGGGCACGACCTCCGCGCCGAGCGTGAAGACCTGATTCTCGACGTCGATGATCGTCACGCCCTTCTGCGGGACGTGCGATCCGGCCGCAAACGTGATCGCGCCGGTGATCCCAGCAAAGCCGTTGGTCGCCTCGATGGCCGACTTCAGGCCCTTGGCATCCATCGACCCGGCCCGCTTGATGGCGTCGACAAGGAGATAGACCGAGTCATAGCCGAGCGCGGCGAACGCGTTTTCAGGTGCGTGTCCGTACTCGGTCGTGTAGGCGGTGATGAACTTCTTGATCCCGTCGGTCCCGCCGGTCGGGTCCATCAGGGCGTGGGTGGTGAAGAACACGTTGTTGGCCGCAGCCCCGGCCACGCTGACGAGATCAGGCGTGTCGTAGCCGTCGCCGCCGACGATCGGTCCGGTCAGTCCGGCATCGCGCATCTGCTTGACGAGCGGCCCGATGTTGTAGGGCATCGCGGCCACGTAGTAGAAGTCCGGCTGCGCCGGGAGCGCCTTGATCTTGGCGATCTGCGCCGAAAAGTCGGTGGCGTCGTCGTCGTAGACATCCTCGAGGACGATTGTTCCGCCGGCATCGACGAACCGCGCCTTGAAGTACGCGCCGAGGAGCGTCGTGTATTCGACGCCCTTGTCCGACAGCAGGTAGGCGTTCTTGCCGAACTTGGCCAGGGCATATTCAGCGCCCGCAGCCGCCTGAACGTTGTCCCCGAAGCACGCCAGGAACATGACGTCCCCGACCTGCGACGGGATCTTGGGCGACGTGGCTCCCACCGTGATGAACGGGATTCCGGCAGCCTGGATGGTCGGGCCCGCGGCGAGCACGGAGTCCGTATCCGTGTAGCCGATCATCGCCTGGACCTTGTCCTCCTCGATGAACTGCTTCGCGGTCTGGGCCGTGACATCCATCTTGTACTGGCTGTCATGGACGATGAAGTTGATCTGCTTGCCGAGCACGCCGCCGGCCGCGTTGATCTCCTTGACCGCCAGCTTGGCGCCGTTCGCGGCGGGCAGGTCAAGGGCGGATTCCGCGCCGGTGAGCGCGAACCCGCCGCCGATCTTGATCTTGTCGCCGCCGCCGCTTCCCCCACCGCAGGCTGCAAGGATGATGCTGGCTATGGCGACGACCGCCCCCAGTTTCCGTTTCATGGAACCTCCTCCAGACGATCAACGAGTCCACAGCGCACGTCGCGAGCGCACCTGAGAGCGTACCGCACGGGACCACAGGAATCGAGGGCTCAGGACGTCGTGCCCCGGTCGCGGGACGGAGCCGTCGTGAGCCCGTACACCCGGCGCGCGTTGTCGCCGGCGATGAGCCCGATCGACCGCCGTGCGTCGTCGACTGTCCAGTCGCCGGCGGTCACCCACTCGCCGATCACGCGGGCCATCCCGCGACGGAACAGCCAGCTTCCGAGCAGGTGGAGCTCGGGAGCGCCCCAGGCATCGGATGAGAAGAGGAGCTTGGTGAACGGGGCCAGCTCCAGGCTCTCGGCGATCAACTGGCGGCTCTGGACCCCGGTGTAGTTCACCGCCAACCCGACATCGAGGTAGACGTGCGGGAACATCTGCGCCAGGTAGCCCGCCTGCCGGTGGAACGGGTAGTTGTGGAGCAGAAGGACCGGGCAGACGCCTTCCGTGGCACGCAGGAACCCGGTCATGAGCAGCGGGTCCGCTCGATGCAGGTCCAGGTCGGTATCGCCGAACCCCGCATGGACCTGGAGCGGCAAGCCCGTTCGGGCTCCCGTCCACAGCACGTGGCGGAGCAGCACCGGATCCGTGAGCCGGGTCGTGCCGGACGCGTCGATCTCCGCCAGCCACGCACCGGCATGGACCGCAACCTCGTCGAGTGCTGGCGGAGCGGGGTCGAAGTCCAGCCCATCGCGGTAGGCGATGATCGTCTTGAGCCCGACCGCGCCCGGGATGGCGGCCTCGAGGGCAGCCTCGAAGGCTGCGGCAAACCCCCGGGCGGACGGCGCCGACCGGGCGACCTGTTCTGCGAGCGCCTCGAGACGCACGATCGTATGGACCGTGGCGCCGGCAAGACGGCCGAACGCATCAGTGGCGACGAGGCGATCGGACTGGTAGCCGGTATCCACCAGCAACCGCTCGAAGCCAGCGGACGGGAGGAGCAGGCCCGCCGCCGCTTCGTTCGTCAGGCCGCGCCGGTGCTCCAGGTACTCGTCGCCGGCGACGCCGGCCGACAGGCCCAGGAGCGGAGCACACCAGCGTCGAATGGCGATCCCAACCTGGGTATCGAGCCCGGCCGCCTTGGCCGCGGATGGACGATCCGACTCGCAGACCAGGGCGACGAAATCGCCGGGCTCGACGCGCCCGCGCACCACGCTGTGGACGTGATGGTCCACGAGCCCGATGTCGGCGAGGAGGTCGTTGACCTCCGACGACGGACCGTCGACGACGCCGCTACGAGACGAGGGCGAGGACACGGGCCGGGCTCCCGGAGCCATCCTGGAGATTGAGCACGCCGACGAACAGCCAGAACCCGGTCGGCGGGAGGGCCGCGAGGTTCGTGAGGCCCTCGAGGTGCCACACGCCGCGCGGATGGCTGATCTGCCGGTGGATCGGGAAGTCCGTTGCGCTCCCGAGGTCGATCCCGAGGGTATCGACGCCCAGCCCGACCGCGTGCCGCTCCTCCACCAGGAAGCGCGCCGCATCGACGCCATAGCCTGGGAAGCGGAGCGGGCCGGGCGCGCCCGCATAGCGGCCCGGATCGCGATTGAACGCCTCCCAGCCCGTCCGGAGCAGAACGATGGACCCGTCGGGAATGCGCCCGTTCATGGCCTCGAAGGCCCGAACCTGATCGAGGGATAGCGCTCCGTCAGCGTCGCCGTCGATCTCGGCGCTGATGTCGATCATGACGGCGGGCCGGATCAGCGTCCCCGCGTCCACCTCGTGCAGCGGAATCGCGCCATCGACCATGTGGCAGGGAGCATCGAAATGGGTCCCGGTGTGTTCCATGAACGAGATACGCCGGTTGTAGAAGCCGTCGTGTGCCACGGTCAGGATCACCTCGGCCGTCGGTGCCGGAGCTCCCGGCCACATCACGGTGTCCGATGAAATCGGCTGGGTGAGGTCCACCACGCGCATGTTGTCGAGCATCGATCTCTCCTCCTCGCTCGTTCGGTTACGGGCTGCGGGATTCAGAAGACCCGGAGATGGGCGAGGCGCGCCAACTCCGGGGTCATCGCTTCGAGGGCTTCGGCTTCGGAGGTCCGGACGGCGACGATGCACCGACCGAGCAGATCGCCGAGGCCGTCGAACAGCACGTCGTCCGATTGCAGGTTGGCGAGCGCCTGGCGGAGGGACGCCGGGAGCGGTTCGATGCCGCTGCGGGCGCGCTCCTCGGTCGTCATCGCCGCAGGATCCTTGAGCGCCGGTTCAGGTGGGACGAGGCCGCGGCGGATGCCATCGAGCCCGGCGAGGATCAATCCGCCGAGCGCGAGGTACGGGTTGCAGGACGGGTCACAGGCCTTGAGCTCCGCGTTCGTCGATTCCGCCTCTCGGCCGCGAAATGGCGACGCGATCCGGACCGTGCATTCTCGATTGTCCAGGCCCCAGGAGACCGTGGACCCGGCCCAGGCCCGGGGCTGAAGGCGCTCGTATGAGTTGAAGCTCGGGCAGGTCAGTGCGACCAGCGCCGGCAGGTGCTCGAGGACCCCGGCAACGAACTGCCGGCCCATTTCGGACAGGAGCCGCGGGCCCGCCTGGCCGTCGTACATCAGGTTGGTCGACCCGTCGACCGACCACAGGCTGAAGTGGATATGGGCGCCCGACCCGACGCCCTCGGCAAAGGGCTTCGCCGCGAACGACGCGATCAATCCGTGCTCGACCTCGGCGACGCCACGGACCGCGTCCCGAAACTTGATCTGATTGTCGGCCGCCCGCAGCGCATCGGCGTAGCGAATGGCGATTTCCTGCTGACCGGGGCCATATTCGTTGATCGACTGTTCGACTTCCAGGTTCTGGGATTCGAGGGCGTCGACGATGTCGTCCATGACGTACGCCACGCGGTCCATGCCGATGGACGAGTAGACCGGGCCGTCCCGGTAGGGCCGGATTTCGCCATCGACGTCCTCGGCGAGATAAAACTCGTTCTCGAACGACGCCATCACCCGGATGCCGGCGCCCTCGGCGGCCGCAATCGCCCGCTTCAGGAAGCTGCGCGTGCAACTGCCCCAATCGAGCCCGTCGTGGCCCAACTGGTCGCTCAGCATGGCGGCGGTCCGCGGTAGCCAGGGAAGGACGGTGTAGGTGTTCGGGTCGGGCGTGATCCGGATCTCGCCAACCGGCTCCATGCCCTCGAGCGGCACGTACTGTTCGAGCATGTTGACGGCATTCTGGGCGCGAGTGAGCCCGACTCCCTCGCGAATCTTGTTGCCGAGTCGGTCGACGTGGACGTTCTTGCCGCGGATGATCCCTGACGGGTCGCAGTACAGGAATCGGATCAGCCGAACATCATCCTCGAGGGCTCGAGCCACGACCTCATCGGCATCCATGGACCACTCCTGAGCTTCCGGCCGTGGGCGAGCGCCGGCGCTCAATCATGCACCAGAGCGCGGGTCGCGCGCCGGCAACTGGCTCCGGGACTCATCCCTTCGCGGCGTCGAGCCTTGTCAGGATGTTCGACTCGAGCTGGAGGATTCGCTGCTCGAGGGCCACGACGCGCTCGAGGATCTCGCGGTTGCCCAGCAGGAGTTCGTCGTTCTGCTTTTCCTCGATGTCCGCCTCGGCGGCCGCATGCTCGAGCGTCATCCGATCCCGCGCCGAGCTGCGGTTGCTGGCCAGCAGGATCAGCGGTGCCGCATAGGCAGCCTGCGTGGAGAACGCAAGGTTCAGGAAGATGAACGGGTACGGATCGAAGTGGAAGAGCAGGAAGATGTTACCGGCGACCCAGATCAGAACGATCAGCGTCTGGATCCCGATGAACGTCCAGCTGCCCATGAAGGCGGTCACGGCGTCGGCGATCCGAGCAGACCGCGGAGCCTCGTCGATCATGGTCCGATTGACCTTGTGCCGGTACGCCGGCGCCGACTTTGTGCTCATCATGCGACTCCTTGACGATGACCGACTGGCGGACGATACCCCGTTGCGGGCTGCAGTGGCCCGAGTCGCTCAAGGTGCCGAGATCCACCTGTCGATTCCGGCCCATGACGTTCGTAGCAGAAGTAGACGGCGGCAGACGACCGCAGCACCCGAACCCCGAAAAGAGGTCATCGGAATGGCAAATTACGTACTCGTGTACCACGGCGGCGCGATGCCGGAGTCCCCCGAAGAAAGCGCCAAGGTCACACAGGCGTGGACCGAATGGTTCGCGAAGCTGGGCGACGCGGTCGTGGACGGCGGCAATCCCGCTTCGAAGACACGCCGAATCGCGGCTGATGGCGCAGTAAGTGACGATGCGGCAGGCCCGTCCGGCTACAGCATCCTGAAGGCCGATTCGCTCGATGCGGCGGTCGAACTGGCCAAGGGCTGTCCCGTCCTTGGGGGTGGGGCGTCGATCCAGGTCGTGGAGACCTTCAACGCGATGTAGTCCGTGGTTGCCGGGCGGCGGATCGGGTCCGATCTCGGACCACGATCGCCTGCCCGGTGCCCTGACCCGTCATTGGCGTCACACTTGCGCCGATGACGAAGAAGTTGCCCGCCAAGAGAACCAGCCTCCCTGCGGCACCGCAGCCCCCGGCTGACCCGATCCCGCCCGTCGGGGAGCCCGCCCCACGGCAGGTCGCCAAGGAGCCCGCCCCACGGCAGGTCGCCACGGAGCCCGCCTTCCCCGAACCCACTGCCACGAAGGCCAGCGCCCTTGAACCCCCGGAGGGCGCCGGCCCGTCCGACCAGGGCGCCCAGGACGGTTTCGCGGCGCTCGGGGTCGGCGAACCGCTTCTCGCGACCCTGGCCGACCTCGGTTACGAGGAGCCGACCCCGATCCAGCGCGAAGCCATCCCGCTCCTCCTGGCCGGTCGTGACGTCCTCGCCCAGGCGCCGACCGGCACCGGGAAGACCGCGGCGTTCGCCCTCCCGATCCTGGCCGCTCTCGATGCGGGACGTCCGCCCGGCGGGCCACCCTCGGCCCTCGTCGTCGTCCCGACACGCGAGCTGGCCATGCAGGTGGCCGAGGCATTCCAGAGCTACGGACGCGCTCTCGGGCTGCGCGTGGTTCCGGTGTACGGCGGCCAGCCGATCCATCAACAGCTCCGCGGCCTCAGTCGCGGTGTCGACGTCGTGGTCGCGACGCCCGGTCGCGCGGTGGACCACCTGTCGCGCAAGAGCCTGAGCCTCGGCAGCGTGCGGGTGGTGGTGCTCGACGAGGCCGACGAGATGCTGGACATGGGCTTTGCCGAGGACCTCGACACGATCCTCGCGGCCACACCTCCGGAGCGC
>JAYTWS010000098.1:0-4163 GCA_043743315.1 Chloroflexota bacterium
TCCGCGCCCGCGTTCGATGAGCAGTCGACCGAGGTCGAGGTGTTCGAGACCGGCCTCAAGGTCATCGACCTGATCTGCCCGTTCCGCAAAGGCGGCAAGATCGGAATCTTCGGCGGCGCCGGCGTCGGCAAGACGGTCATCATCCAGGAGCTGATCCGGAACGTGGCCCAGGAGCACGCCGGCGTATCCGTGTTCGCCGGTGTCGGCGAGCGGAGCCGCGAGGGCAACGACCTCATCCACGAGATGACCGAATCCGGGGTCATCGCGAAAACGGCCTTCGTGTTCGGCCAGATGAACGAGCCGCCGGGAGCCCGCCTGCGCGTCGGCCTGACGGGCCTGACCATGGCCGAGTACTTCCGCGACGAGGAGGGCCGCGACGTCCTCCTGTTCATCGACAACATCTTCCGGTTCACCCAGGCCGGATCCGAGGTGTCGGCGCTGCTCGGCCGCATGCCGTCCGCGGTCGGCTACCAGCCGAACCTCGCGACGGAGATGGCCGCCCTCCAGGAACGGATCACCTCGACGAAGAAGGGCTCGATCACGTCCCTCCAGGCGGTGTTCGTGCCGGCCGATGACTACACCGACCCGGCGCCCGCCACGACGTTCGGTCACCTCGACTCGACCATCCGGCTCGAGCGGAGCATCGCCGAACTGGGGATCTACCCGGCCGTCGATCCGCTGACCTCGACCTCGCGGGTGCTCGACCCGCTCATCGTGGGCCAGGAGCACTACGACGTCGCCCAGGAGACCAAGCGCGTCCTGCAGCGCTACCAGGACCTCGAGCAGATCATCGCGATCCTCGGCGTCGACGAGCTGTCCGAGGACGACAAGTCGACCGTCGCCCGGGCACGCCGCCTGCAGCGGTTCATGAGCCAGCCGTTCTTCGTGGGCGAGGTCTTCACGGGCCGGCCCGGCGTCTACGTCTCGATCAAGGACACCATCGCCTCGTTCAAGGAGATCCTCGACGGCAACGTCGATACGCTGCCGGAGCAGGCGTTCTTCCTGGCCGGCACCATCGACGACGTTCGCGCGAACGCGGCGAAGCTGGCGGGCTGATCGCATGCCCCTCCTCCTGGAGATCGTCACGCCCGAGAAGCTCGCCTACAGCGACACGGTCGATGCCGTCGTGCTGCCCGGGATCGAGGGTGAGCTCGGCGTGCTGCCCCACCACGCGCCCCTCGTCTCGATGCTCGGCGTCGGCGAGCTGCGCATCCGGAAAGGCACCGATGTCGAGGCCTTCGCCATCGCCGGAGGGTTCCTCCAGGTGCGCCCTGACAAGGTCGTGGTGATGGCCGAGATGGCCGACATGGCCGCCGACATCGACCTCGAGAAGGCTGCCGACGCACGGCGCGAGGCCGAGAAGGCGCTCGAGGGTGGTTTCCACGAGGGCGCCGACCTGAGCGCAGCGAGGGCAGCGCTCCAGGTGGCGCTGCTGCGTCAGCGCGTCGCGGAACGCCGCCATCGCGAGGGACCCCGCCGACGCGGGTAGGGCTCGTGGCCGAACCTCGACCCTTCCACTGGGAGTACGTTCCGCAGCCCGTCCAACGGGAGGCGTTCCGGGTGACCGGCGGCACGGCCCTGCACGGAACCGTCACGGTGGCCGGCGCCAAGAACGCGGCCCTCAAGCTGCTGGCCGCCGCCGTCCTGACGGGTGAGCGCTGCCGCCTGACCAACGTCCCCGAGATCGAGGATGTCCGCGCGATGGCCGACACGCTGACCGACCTCGGCGTGGTCGTGGATCACCCGGCACCCAACATCTACGAGATTTCCGCCGGCGATGTCGACTGGCTCTTCGTGCCGCTCGAGGCGGCCGCCAAGATGCGCTCGAGCTTCATGCTCCTGGGTCCGCTCCTGACCCGGTTCGGCGAGGTCATCATCAGCAACCCGGGCGGCGACCGGATCGGCCGGCGGCCCGTCGACATGCACGTCGATGCGATGCGGGCGCTGGGCGCCGAGGTCACCTACCGCTACGGGTACTACTACGCGAAGGCGCCGGGACGGCTCCGCGGCGGCGAGGTCACGTTCCCGCACGTCTCGGTTATGGGCACCGAGAACGCCCTCCTCGCCGCGACGCTCGCCGATGGACGCACGGTCATCCGCCCCGCGGCTCAGGAACCCGAGGTGGACGACCTCATCGCCTTCCTCCGCAAGATGGGTGCCGACGTTCAGCGCACGGCGCCCGACACGATCGAGGTCCACGGCAAGAAGCGGCTTCGCGGCGCGGAGCATGCGGTGATGCCCGACCGGATCGAGGCTGGGACCTTCGCGATCGCTGCCGCGATGACCGGCGGCAAGATCACGCTGGAACGAACCCAGTGCGACCACCTCGACGCCCTGGTCCAGGTGCTCGGGACGATGGGCATCAACGTCGCGTGCGGCAAGGACACGCTGACCGTTGACGCAACCGGGGTCGGGCCCGGCGACTACCGGCCCACGGCCATCGAGACCGCTCCGTATCCGGGCCTGGCCACGGACCTCCAACCCCCCACGAGCGTGCTGCTGACCCAGGCCAACGGGCGCTCGACCGTCCACGAAGCGATCTTCGAGGACCGGCTGGAGTGGATGGTCGAGCTGCGCCGGATGGGCGCCTCGGTGGAGCTTCCGGACGCGCATCACGCGATCGTGGATGGTCCGGCCCACCTGATCGGTGCCGACGTCGAAATCTCCGATCTTCGCGCCGGGGCTTCGCTGATCCTGGCCGCGTTGGCAGCCGAAGGAACCTCCACGATCCATGGTGGACATCACGTCCGACGCGGGTATGAGAACATCGAGGCGAAGTTCCTGGATCTCGGCGCCCGAATCGAGCGCGTTCAGGAAGAGGATTCCGTCACATCTCCATGAAGATCGGCATCGACCTCGGCACGGCCAACGTTCTCGTCCACGTCGAGGGCAGGGGCATCGTCATCCAGGAGCCGTCGGTCGTCGCGGTCGACGACCAGAACCGCATCCTCGCGGTCGGCCAGGAAGCGCGCGAGATGATCGGCCGGACGCCCGGCAACATCACCGCGATCCGTCCGATGAAGGACGGAGTCATCGCCGACTACGTGATCACCGAAGCCATGCTCCGGTTCTTTATCAACAAGGCAACCGGCGGCAAGTTCATGTTCAGTGGCCCGGAGGTCATGATCAGCGTGCCGGCCGGCGTGACGTCCGTGGAAAAGCGCGCGGTCCGGGATGCGGCGCTCAAGGCCGGGGCCAAGGAGGCCTACCTGATCGAGGAGCCGCTGGCGGCTGCCATCGGCGCCAACGTCCCGATCAGCGGACCGTCCGGGAACATGGTCATCGACATCGGCGGTGGAACCAGCGAGATCGCGGTCATCGCGCTCGGCGGGATCGTGGTCTCGACGTCGCTCCGAGTCGGCGGCAACAAATTTGACGAGCACATCACGTCGTACATCCGTAAGAAATACAACCTGATGATCGGCGAGCGAACCGCGGAGGAGGTCAAGATCACGATCGGGACGGCCCTGCCGCTCGAGCGCGAGCTGACCATGGAGGTCCGCGGCCGCGACCTCATCGCCGGCCTTCCCCGGACCATTCCGATCACTTCGACCGAGGTGATGGAGGCGATCGAGGTCCCGCTCCAGCAGCTCGTGGCGGCCGTCCGCCACGTCCTTGAGCAGACCCCGCCGGAGTTGTCGTCCGACATCATCGACAAGGGGATGGTCATGTCCGGCGGCGGCAGCCTCCTCCGGAACATCGACAAGCTGCTGACCCAGGTCACCGGCGTTCCATGCCACGTCGCGGAGAACGCGCTGAACTGCGTCGCGCTTGGGACCGGCGAGGCCCTCAAGCACTACGGCTTCTTCAAGAAGTCGCTCGTCCAGTCCCTGTAGTTGCGCGAATCGGCCGGTGATCGCGACCCGGTCGTTCGTCGATCTCCACTGCCATACCTCGGCCAGCTTCGATTCCCTCGCCTCTCCACGGAGCGTCGTCGCAGCGGCCGCCCGGCGCGGCCTCACCCACCTCGCCATCACCGATCATGATCGGATCGATGGGGCGCTTGCGGCTCGAGCCGCGGCACCCGAGGGCCTGAACGTGCTGGTCGGGGAGGAGATCCGGACCCGTGACGGCGACCTGATCGCGGTCTTCCTGTCCAAGGCCGTCCCTCCCGGCATGTCGGCGGCGGACACGATTGCGGCCATTCACGATCAGGGCGGCCT
>JAYTWS010000099.1:0-8413 GCA_043743315.1 Chloroflexota bacterium
TATGAGCAGCAGCTGGCGCGCCAGCGCTATCTGAGCCGCGAGAAGGCCGCGCGTCCCGAGGCCACGATCCGCTCAAGGGGCTCGCGCCGCCGCAGGCGCTGAGCCGGCACCGGGTCGGCCTCCAGCCGCGACGGGCGAACGAGTCCGGTCCGACAACCTGTGCCGATTGAGATTCGGCGCTTCGGCGTCGGATTCCGGCGCCCCGAAGGCCCACCCGGCACCCACGGGCTGACCGGACAGGTCATCCATTCCGATGGACGCGGTCTGGTCTCCGAATTCGCCTTCGTCCGCGGCGGGTCCATCGCGCCTCACGCCAACCCGAACACCACGTGGTTCTGCGTCATCGAGGGTGGCGGCTGGGTCCTGGTCGGCGACGAGCGGCGTCGCATCGCCGCGGGCGAGGCCGTGCTGTGGCCGGCCAACGAGCTCCATGCAGCGTGGACCGACCAGATCGAGATGCGGGCAATCGTGGTCGAGTTCACCGGCGAAAGCGACGAGGCCCTCCGCGCCATTGCCGCCGGCTCACGTCGCCTCGCCAGCGGCCGGATGCCCGTGGCGCGCGGCGAAGGGACACTCGCTCCGCGCCCGGCTCGTCGGACGGAGCGGGACCGGACGAGCGGCGAGCCGCTCTGATCGGTGGGTCGTTGCGAACGACGACCGAGCCCGCGAGCGAGGCTCCGGCCGGGCTGTCCACCGTCGTGAGCGAGGTGCCCGAGCCCCTCAGGTCGGGTCGATGATCGCGCCGAGCTGGCCGAGGATCCGGGCGGTTGCACCCCAGACCCGAAGTCCGTTGGTGGGATAGGCACCGAAGCGCAGCCGGAATCCGCGGATCTCGGTCTCGACGATCTCGATCGTGGCAGATGGAAGAAAGGCGTCGATCGGTGCCCGGATGATGGCCTCGACCTCGGCCGGCGAAGGCGCGAGCTCGGGCCTTCGGCCCGCGATCGCGAGGACAGGCGTGACCCGGTAGTCCGAGACCGGGATCCAGAATGTCTCGAGCTCCCCGATCACGCGAACCGCGGCAGCCTCGACATCCAGCGCGACCTCCTCTTCGGCTTCACGCAATGCCGCCGCGGCTGCGTCGACATCGTGCGGCTCAAACCGGCCTCCGGGCAGTGCCACGTCGCCCGAATGGTGCCCGCCGCTGGCGACCCGCCGGATGAGGATCACCTCCGCCTCGGCATCGGCGACATCCGAGGCCGGCGCGATGAGCACGAGGACAGCGGCCGGGCGTGCCGATCCAGGGCCGAACGGCAGCCCCGGGCCGAACGGCAGCGCCGGGCCGAACGGCAGCCCCGGGCCCTGGCGGTCATCCGCATCGAGGCGCTCGGGCAGCAGGACGATCGGCGGCGCCGGCAGGTCCATCGGCAGGGACGCGAGGCGGGACACGGCCTCGGCGTACCTCAGTTGACGAGTTCCTCTCCGCTCCCTTTGCGCGGCGCCGTCTCCGGGAGGTCGAGGACCGACGCTCGGCCCCGACGCCTCGCGGTCGTGGTGCCCGTTGTCCCCGTTTCGCCGCCACCGCCCCGGGCGTCTCGTCGGGTCGAGGCATCGGTCACCAGCGTCTCGCCCTCGGTCGAGAAGATGAGCGTGGAACCGACCGGATCGGCATCGACGAGGATTCGGTCCCCAGACCGGAATCGACCGTCGATCAGGGCCCGCGCGAAGGGGTTCTCGACCAGCCGCTGGATCGTCCGCTTGAGCGGCCGCGCCCCGTAGACCGGGTCGCGGCCCTCGCGTGCGATCAGCGCCCGGGCTGCCGGCGTGAGCTCCACGGTCAGGTCCTGGCCGGCGATCCGCAGCTGGAGATCGGCGAGCAGCAGGTCCACGATCGCGGCGAGGTCCGCATCGGTCAGGGCGTGGAAGACGATGACCTCGTCGACGCGATTGAGGAATTCGGGCCGGAAATGATCCCGAAGCGAATCGGTCACGCTGCGCTTCATCGCCTGGTACGCGTCGGGATCCTCGGCCTGCCCGGCATAACCCATGATCACCTGGCTGCCGATGTTGCTGGTCATGATGACCACCGTGTTCCGGAAATCGACGGTCCGTCCCTGGCCATCGGTCAGGCGGCCCTCGTCGAGGACCTGGAGCAGGATGTTGAAGACGTCCGGATGGGCCTTCTCGATTTCATCGAGGAGCAGGACCTGGTACGGCCGGCGCCGAACCGCCTCGGTCAGCTGGCCGCCCTCTTCATAGCCGACATAGCCGGGTGGCGCACCGACGAGGCGCGAAACCGTGAACTTCTCCATGTACTCGCTCATGTCGATCCGGACCATCGCGCTGTCGTCGTCGAACAGGAATGATGCGAGGGCGCGCGCCAGCTCGGTCTTGCCGACGCCGGTCGGCCCCAGGAACAGGAACGATCCGATCGGGCGGCGTGGGTCCTTGAGCCCCGCCCGGGCCCGTCGGACGGCATCGGACACCGCGCCGATCGCTTCGTCCTGGCCCACGACCTGGCCATGGAGGCGCTCCTCCATGTGGATGAGTTTGGCCGTCTCCCCCTCCATCAGTTTCGTGACCGGGATACCCGTCCATGCGCCGACGATCTCGGCGATGTCGTCGGCCGTGACCTCTTCCTTCAGCAGCGCGTCGGGTCCCTGCAGGGCTGCCATCGCGGCCTCCTGGCCGGTCAGCCGATCGGCGAGTTCCCGCTGGGTGCCGTACTTCAACTGCGCGGCGCGCTCATAGTCGGCTTCGCGCTCGGCCTGCTCGATCCTGACCTGGAGCTGCTCCAACTCGGCCTTCGTCGCCCGGATCGCCGCGATCGCCGATTTCTCTGCTTCCCAGCGTTGCTTCATGCCGCCGGCTTCCTCCGCGATCTCGCCGAGCTCCACCTCGAGGGCATCGAGCCGCGCCTTCGAGGCGTCGTCGGTCTCCTTGCGGAGTGCCTCGCGCTCGATCTCGAGCTGGATTCGGCGTCGCTCGAGCTCATCGAGCTCGATCGGCATCGAATCGATCTCCATGCGCAGGCGCGACGCCGACTCGTCCACCAGGTCGATCGCCTTGTCGGGCAGGAATCGCTCGGTGATGTAGCGGTTGGACAGGGTCGCGGCCGCCACGAGGGCCGAATCGGTGATCCGCACCCCGTGGTGGACCTCGTAGCGCTCGCGCAGGCCGCGCAGGATCGAGATCGTCTCCTCCACGCTGGGCTGGTCCACGAGGACCGGCTGGAAGCGCCGTTCGAGGGCTGCGTCCTTCTCGATGTGCTTGCGGTACTCGTCGAGGGTCGTGGCGCCGATGGTGTGGAGCTCGCCCCGGGCCAGCATCGGCTTGAGCAGGTTCGAGGCATCCATGGCGCCTTCGGCGGCTCCGGCGCCGACCACGGTGTGGAGCTCGTCGATGAACAGGACAACCTGTCCCCGGGCGTCCTTGACCTCCTTGAGGACCGCCTTCAGCCGCTCCTCGAACTCGCCGCGGAACTTGGCACCGGCGATCACCGCACCCAGGTCCAGTGAGACCACCCGCTTGTCCTTGAGGGTCTCGGGCACGTCGCCGCGCACGATCCGCTGGGCGAGGCCCTCGGCGATGGCCGTCTTGCCGACGCCCGGCTCGCCGATGAGAACCGGGTTGTTCTTGGTCCGACGAGACAGGACCTGCATGACCCGCCGGATCTCCTCGTCCCGTCCGATGACCGGGTCGAGCTTGCCGGCCCGAGCTTCCGCCGTCAGGTCCCGGCCGTACTTCTCGAGGGCCTGATAGGTTCCCTCCGGGTTCGGGGACGTGACGCGCTGACCGCCACGGACCGAGGCGAGCGCACCGAGGATCGCCTCGCGATTGGCCCCGTGCTGGTCCAGCAGCTTCTGGCCCTCGCCGCCGACCTCGGCCACGCCGAGGAGCAGATGCTCGGTCGACGTATATTCGTCGCCCAGCCTGCGCGCCTCCTCCTGGGCGCGATCAACCACGCGCTTGGCGCGCGGGTCGAGCGCCAGCGACCCACCCTGGACCTTCGCCCGCCGCGCCAAAAGCGCCGCCAGCTCGCCACGGAAGGCGGCGAGATCGACACCAAGGCGTCGAAGGGTCTCCGCGGGCACACCGTCGTCAGGTTCGACGAGCGCGCTCAGCAGGTGCTCGGCATCGAGGACCGGACTGGTCAGGCGCTCGGCGAGCTGCTGGGCGGCGAGGACGGCCTCCTGGGCCTTCTGGGTGAAACGGTCGAGTTGCATATCGGTACTCGGTTCTCAGGTTCCTGCTGTCGGAGTCGGTGTGTTGGGATCGATCACGCTCGCGGGTCCGGCTGGTCGGCGAGTTCGAGGAAGGTGGCCGCGGCGTCCCGAGCCTCGTCGGACAGCTGGCTTGGCAGGACGACCCGCACCTTGACGTAGAGGTCGCCCGAGCCGCCCCCCTTGAGCCTGGGCATGCCCTGGCCGGTCAGGCGGAAGGACCGACCGGTCTGCGTTCCGGCCGGGAGCTTCAAAAGGACGCGACCCTTGAGGGTGCGGACCGGTACCTCGGCCCCGAGGAGCGCCTCTCGGAGCGTGACCGGGATCTCGCGTTCGAGGTCGGTGCCGCGTCTGGTGAAGACAGCGTGCGGCTGGGGCTTGATCACCACGATGAGGTCGCGCCCATCCGGCCCCTTGCCGGTCAGCCGCACGCGGCTGCTTGTGTCGACGCCTCGCGGGATGGTCACCTCGAGACGGCGGCCGGCGACCTCGACGATCCTTGTGGCCCCGTGAAAGGCCTCTTCAAGTGTGACCTCCGCGATCGCCTCGACCGGAGCGAACACCGCGCTGCTCGCCGGTCGCCCGTGCGCAGCCCCGCGCTGATCGGTGGCTCCGGCGCCACTCCCGAAGAGCGCCTCAAAGAACTCGCTGAACCCGCCCGATCCGCCGACTCCGCCGGTGCCGGTCCGGAATTCGTAGCGGACGTTCCCGCCGCCGGAGCCACCGAAGCCGGAATAGCCGGCGAACGGGCCACCAGGTCCGAATGGGTCTCCGCCCGTGCTCGAGGCACGCCCTCCGCCGGGATGTGCCTTGGCGGCTCGCTCGTAGGCTTCAAAATCCTTGCCAAACCGGTCGTATTTGGTCCGCTTGTCCGGGTCGGACAGGACCTCATTGGCCTCGTTCACATCCTTGAAGCGCTGCTCGGCCGCCTTGTCACCCGGCTTCTTGTCCGGATGGTTCTCGCGGGCCAGCTTCCGGAACGCCTTCTTGATCTCCGCCGGGCTCGCGGTCCTCGGAATACCGAGTGTCTGGTAGTAATCCCTGACTTCCATCAGTCACGCGACTCGAGGAATGGCCCTCGCCCCTCGGGCGAGGCTAGCCAAAGGCGCACCCGAGCACCCGCGCGAGCGCAGTCGAACGTGCGTGAGCGCGGGCGCGCAGGTTGCCACGACGGGATGGCACGCCGCAACGGCGACCAAGGTTCACGATCCTCAGACAACGACCGTCGGCTGATCCGGCGGGAACGTCGGTCGCGGGACCGAGCCCGCGCCGCGCTCGCCACCGGGGCCCGGGCTGGAGCTGGCCGGGGTGGCGAGTGCCTTCGGCCGGCGCCGGAGCGCGGCCTCGAGGACCTGATCCATCGAGTCGACGAGGATGAGTTTGATCGACTTCCGGATTTCCTCGGGGATGTCGCGCAAGTCCTTCTCGTTCTTCCTCGGCAGGATCACCATCCGTGCCCCGGACAGATGCGCGGCGAGGATCTTGCTCTTGAGCCCGCCGATCGGCAGGACCCTGCCGCGAAGCGTGATCTCGCCGGTCATCGCCACGTCCTTGCGGACGGGGATGCCCGTCAGCGCGCTGACCATCGCGGTGGCCATCGTGATCCCGGCCGAGGGTCCGTCCTTGGGGATGCCGCCAGCCGGCACGTGGATGTGCAGCGTGTTCTTCTCGAAGACCTCGCGGTGGATTCCGAGCGCGGCGGCGTTGGCCCGGGTCCACGACAGGCCGGCTCGAGCCGACTCGCGCATGACCTCGCCCAGCTGGCCGGTGAGGATGAAGTCCTCCTTGCCCTCCATGCGGGTCACTTCGATGGCGATGACGTCGCCGCCCACCTCGGTCACGACGAGGCCAGTCGCGGCACCCGTCTGGTCCTCGGCCTCGAGCTCGCCGTACTCGTACCGCGGCGGCCCGAGGTACTGGAGGAGCTTCTTCTTGTCGACGACAGTCCTGGCCTTGCGTCCCTCGGCAACAGTCCGCGCCACCTTCCGCATGACGTTGGCGATCTCACGCTCGAGATTGCGAACCCCCGCCTCGTGGGTGTAGGCCTGGACGAGCTCGGTCATTGCCTCGTCGGTGATCTCGATGTGCTTCGGCCGAAGTCCGTGGTTCTCCATCTGCTTCGGGATCAGGAACCGCTTGCCGATCTCGATCTTCTCGCGCTGCGTGTAGCCCGGCAGCTGGACGACCTCCATCCGGTCGCGCAGGGCGGCCGGGATGGGATCGATCAGGTTGCCCGTCGCGATGAACATGACCTTGGACAGGTCGAACGGCACCTCGAGATAGTTGTCCTGGAAGGAGTTGTTCTGTTCCGGGTCGAGGACCTCGAGCAGGGCCGAGGAGGGGTCGCCCCGGAAGTCCATCCCGATCTTGTCGATCTCATCGAGCATGAACACCGGGTTGTTGGTCCCCGCGGTCTTGATGTTCTGGATGATCCGGCCCGGCAGCGCGCCGATGTACGTGCGCCGATGCCCGCGGATCTCGGCCTCGTCGTGGATACCGCCGAGGCTCATCCGGACGAACTTGCGGCCCATCGCCCGGGCCACGCTCTTGCCGAGCGATGTCTTGCCGACGCCGGGCGGCCCGATCAGGGCCAGGATGGGGCTGCGGATGGTGGATGCGAGCGAGCGAACCGCGAGGTACTCGAGGATGCGCTCCTTGATCTTGTCGAGGCCGTAGTGATCCTCCTCGAGGATCCGGGCCGCCTCCTTGATGTCGAGGAGGTCTTCGGTCGAGGTGTTCCAGGGCAGGCTGACGAGCCAATCCACGTAGGTCCGGATGACACCGACCTCGGGCGAGGCGGACGGGATCCGGCTCATCCGATCGACTTCCTTCAGGGCGCGGGCCTTGATCTCCTCGGGCATGCCGGCGGCCTCGACCTTCTCGCGAAGCTCGTTGACATCGGCCTGTTGCGGGTCGTCTTCCCCGAGCTCCCGCTGGATGGCCTTCAGCTGCTCGCGCAGGATGTATTCACGCTGGGTCTTGTCCATCTCGGACTTGACCTCGGACTGGATCTTGCCCTTGAGCTCGAGGATCTCGATCTGATGGGCCAGGAACGTCGAGACGAGCTTCAGTCGGGCGACGATGTCCACGGTCTCGAGCAATTCCTGACGCTGCTCGGTGGTCATGTCCGGGCTGTACGCCGTCATGTCGGCGAGCAGCCCAGGCTCGGTGATGTTCTTGGCGGCAACCGCGGCCTCCGGCGGCACCGGTGCCCCCGACTGGACGTACTGCTCGACCTGCGCCTGGACCGAGCGCATCAGCGCCTGGACCTCGACGTTCGCAGGCGTCCTGTCGTGGAGTTCAACCACCCGAGCGCGCAGGTACGGATCCACCTGCGAGAATCCTTCGACGCGCATGCGGCCCTGGCCCTGGACGATGGCCCGGACGGTGCCGTCCTGGAGCTGGACGACCTGGGCGATCTTCGCGATCGTGCCGACGTCGTACAGCTCGGAGGCCTCGCTGATGTCCTCCTGGTCCGCACGGCGTTGTGTGACGAGAGCGATCAGTGAGCCTGACTCGACGGCGGCATTGAGCGCGGCAACGCTCTTGTCCCGACCCACCTGGAGCGGGACGATCATCTCCGGAAAGATGACGGTCTCCCGCAGGGCAACGAGCGGAAGGTCCTGGATATTCGGTTCGGTCCGTTTCGCGTCCCGGGTGGATGGTCGCTTCGCCATCGGTGTCTCCTAACGGTGAGTGGGTCGGTCCTGGCTGGTCAGCCGGCTACGCCGGCAGGTGTTGCTGGTTGAGGTTCAGACGGTTGATCGGCGGGTTCGGGCGCCCTGGCTGCCGCATCGGCGGCTTCCGCAGCACTCGCTCCCTCGTCGTAGAGGCGCTCCAGGATCCGGGTTCCGAGGCGTTCCTCGAGTTCGAACAGGATCCGGACTCCGGCGAGATTCACGCCCAGATTCTGGGTCAAGTGGCGGATCCACATCACGCGCCGGATGTCCGTTTCCGAGTACAGCCGGATGTTCGTGGGCGTTCGCGCGGGGCAGACCAGGCCGGCATCCTCGTAGATCCGCAGCGTCCGGGGATGGACGCTCACGATGCTCGCCGCCACGCTGATGACGTAGACGGGGCGCTCGGGATCTCGAGGATCGGCTCGGTGAATGGTCACGCGCATGTCCACATGGTAGAAACCTGACAATGCCATTGTCAAGAGTTCGATTGATTGCGTTTTCTTGATTCCGCGCGAGCCGATGCACGACAGGCGGACCAGAGCGGGGTCTCGCCGCCCGGGCCGGCGACCG
>JAYTWS010000100.1:0-3230 GCA_043743315.1 Chloroflexota bacterium
CGGCACGCCCGGCGACATCGATGTTGTGACCACCGATCCGGCGGGCGCCGTGGTTGAGTTCCCGCTCCCGACCGCGACCGACGATACGGATCCGTCGCCGGTCGTCGGCTGTGAGCCGGCGCCGGGGTCGCTCTTTGCCGTCGGCTCAACCGCTGTGACCTGCACTGCCACCGACGGAGCCGGCAATGCGGCCAGCCTGGGCTTCGCGGTGACCGTCCACCTGGGTCGAGTGGCCTGGGAGACGCCGGTCCGCGCGTCGGGAATGGTGGTCAACCGCGGGCGGAGCCTGCCGCTGAAGGTGCGGGCGTGGATGGACGGCGTCCCGATGTCGGGATCGGCGCGGCTCGATCTCTCGCCCTGCAGCGATCCGACGACGGTCGCCGCGACGGTGGACGCCGGGCGCCAGGTGGGTCCGGGTCGCTGGATGACCGTGCTCGACACTGTGGACCTCGCGGAACCGTGCTATCGGGTCGAGCTGGTGGTCGGGGACCACGCGATGGGGTCGTTCGACCTGTCCGCGGTCGGTGCCGCGACGTTCGCTCGAAGTGGCCAGCACGGGTGGGGCTACCGGCGCAGCTGACCCGCGGATTCGCCCCCGCGCTCGCGGGTCCGCGGCGCGCAGCGGGCGCCCATTGGCGGTACGGATGGCCTCGGTGATGTCTTGTGCAGTTACCCCCTGATTCGGTGGTGCGCATAAGCACCGTGGAATGGCCACAGGTACTGGTACTTCCTTCCCGCCGGCCTACGATCGCCCTCTAGTCGAATAGTCCAACCGGACATCCGCCCGCGGCCGCAACGCAATCATCTCGCGAGTCATTCTTCATCCATCTCCGTGGGCAATCGATATCCGGCGGCTGTCGACCCGATGCGCACGCGCGCACCGGGTCTTGCTCGACCATTGGGGGTGGTATCGAATGTCAGGCAAGGTCGGTTCGTCGTTGCGCTTGCGAGCGCTCGCGTTCTTTCAGGTGGCGCTCATCGTGGGCTCGATGTTCGCCCCGATGGCGTCCCTCGGAGCCGATCCGACGGCTGCTCCCGACCCGACGCCCAGTGCCACCGCGCCCGCAACCACGCCTGCCCCGACAAGCTCGCCCGATGTAACGCCCGCGCCAGCGGTGACACCTGACCCAGCGCCGACACCGGGGCCCACGACGAGTCCGACTCCGGCCGTCACGCCGGATCCCACACTCGCCCCCACGCCGGATCCGACACCTGCGCCGACGCCGGCTCCCAGTCCCGCGGCCCCGTACATCATCACGTTCGCCGTCGGGACGTCGGCGGCGACGCAGACCGCAGTTCTCGTGGCCGCGGGTGCGACCTTGGACCAGGCGATCCCGCAGCTCCGGATGCACGCGGTCTCGATGACGGACGCGGGAATCACCGCGCTGTCCAATGAGCCTTCCGTCATCCGGATCGACGCCGACCTCGTGCGGGTGGCCGAAGCGGTCCCGGGCGATCCGGGCTACGCGACGCAGTGGGCGCTCTCGAAGATCGGCTGGGATCTTGCCTTCGGCAGCGTGACCCCGAGCGGCAGCGCGGTCGTGGCCCTCCTCGACACCGGCGTCGACGCAACGCACCCCGACCTCGCGGGCGCGCTCGTGGGCGGCACCTCGGTTCTCGATGGCTCGGCCGGCACGAGCGATCCGAACGGCCACGGCACCGCCCTCGCCGGGATCATCGCTGCCGCCACGGACAACGGCATCGGGATCGCGGGCGTCGGATACGCCGGCGTCCGGGTCATGCCGGTCACCGTCCTCGGCGTCAATGGCATCGGGCAGGACAGCGACATCATCACGGGCGTCCTGTGGGCGGCCGATCACGGCGCCGACGTCATCAACATGTCGTTCAGCAACCCGGGGTACTCGCTCTCGCTCCAGGCCGCCATCGACTACGCCTGGTCCCGTGGCGCGGTGATCGTCGCCGCGACCGGCAACGACGGGTCCTCGACCGTGTCCTATCCGGCCGGTGATCGGGGCGTGATTGGCGTCTCGAACACAGACTCGAACGATGCCCTGAACCCGTTGTCCAACTACGGAACGGACGTCTTCCTCGCCGCGCCCGGCACGAACATCTCCGCGACGAACGCGGGCGGCGGCTACTCGATGATGACCGGCACGTCAGCCTCGTCGGCAATCGTGGCCGCGACGGCTGCACTGCTGCGCGCAGCGGATCCGAGCCTCTCGAATGGCGTGATCGTCAACCGGCTCGCGACCTCGGCCGACCCCGCCGGCACGGTCGACCAGACCGGCAACGGGCGAATCAACCTGGCCCGGGCGCTGAGCTCAACCGCAACGGATTCGGTGCAGCCCGCCGGCGCGGCGCCGTTCGGGTTGGGTGGGCCGATCGTGGGCCCGTACGTAGCGGCGGCGACGGGCGTCAATTCCGTGTCGATCAGTGCACAGACGGGCACGCTTACTTTTGGCACGATCGCCTCTGCCACGTACTCCGTCACGATTACCCCGAACAACGCCAGCGGCGGAGGGACATCGACGCCCAGCGTCAGTGGTCTTCCGACTGGTGCGACCGGGAGTTTCTTTCCGGCGACCGTGACGCTGACCCAGAGCGGCCCACCCGTCACTACAACATTGACCGTGACGACCGCGGCGGCCAATCCTGCTGGGACGACTTCCTTCACCGTGACCGCGGCGCCAAAGACCGCGACCGGAAGTCTCCTTATAAACGCGCGGCCACTCACCGTCACCGCCCAGACCAACACCAAGCCATACGACGGGACGACGAGTTCGGTTGTCGTCCCGACTATCACCTCCGGCGTGCTCCAGGGCAGCGACGCGGCGACCCTCAGCCAGACGTACAGCACCAAGAACGCTGGCAGCGGCAAGACCCTGACGCCGGCGATCACCTTCACGTCCGGGAGCGCCTCGAACTACGCCGTCACGTTCATCAATGACACCACGGGCGTCATCACCGCTCGCGCCATCACCGTGACCGCCGTATCGAACTCGAAGGGCTACGACGGCACGACCACTGCCGCGGCGATCCCGACGATCACGTCGGGCGCTCTCCAGGGCACTGATACGGCGGCCTTCACCGAGTCCTACCTGACGGCATCGGTCGGCACCGGCAAGACCCTCGTCCCCGCCGGCACCGTCAGCGACGGCAACGCCGGCCTCAACTACACGGTCACCTTCGCCAACAACACCACGGGCGTCATCACCGCTCGCGCCATCACCGTCACCGCCGCGACCGATACCAAGGTCTACGACGGCACG
>JAYTWS010000101.1:0-6405 GCA_043743315.1 Chloroflexota bacterium
GGCGGTGCGGGCGTCGGCGTGGGTGTAGGGGCCACGGTGGGCTTTAGCGTGGGCCTGGGCGTGGGCCTCGGAGTCGGACGTGGTGTGGCCGGCGGTGGCGTGATCACCGGCTCCGGCGTGGGAGTCGCCTCGATGACCGGGATCAGGCTGGGATCGATGACGGGCCCGATCGTGGGCGCCGCCGATCGCGACGGCTCGGGCGTGATGACGATGGCCACATCGGATTCCGAGGGCGCTGCGGACGGTGAGGGAGTCGGTACGACCGCAACGTTGCCCCCGTTGCTGGTGTTGCCGATGGCGAGCTGGATGATCAGGAACAGCCCGACGACGCCGAACAGCACCGCGGACGCATCACGCCAGAGCAGGACCCGCGGCCGCGGCTTGGCCCGGCTGGCGCGGGTGGAGGTCACGGGACCGACCCCGCGGGGGATCGTCAGGCTCGCTCCGGATTCGCGAGACAGGGCGGCGGCGGCAGCAGCTGCGGCCGCGATCTCGGCAATCGCGGCAGGCGAGAGCAGGTCGTCATCCGGCGTCACTGCCGTCGGATCGATCTCCGAGGCGGCTGCACGTTCTGCTTCGGCGGCCTCGTCCGCCGAGAGGTGCCGGGAACTGCTGCTCGAGGGAGACAGCGTCCCGAGCGCGGCGGCTGCGACAGCCGCGGCTTCGGCTGTCGATCCGGGCTCGGCGCCAATCTCCTCCGAGCCCTGGTCTGCCCCGGACGGTCGATCCGGCCGCACCTTGGTCGCGCCGATGCGCCAGGCGATATCCGCCGCCGAGATCTCGTCGAGCGGCTGATCCGGATCTGCCGACCGGACCCGCCAGTTCTTCATGCGCCGTCTCCGGTTCCGTACGAATCAGGTTCGAGGGCCTCACGGGCTCCCCGCGTCAGGAGGAACAGCACGACTCCGAAGCCGACAAGCGCACCGAGGAAAGCGTAAACCTGCGTGGCCGTGGATGCGACGAGCGACATGACGCCAAGGCTGGCGCAGATCGCGTAGATCAGCAACACGGTGCCGCGATGACCCAGCCCGAGATCGAGCAGCCGGTGATGGATGTGGCCGCGATCCGGCGTGAACGGCGACCGCCCACTCATGAGGCGACGGACGATGACCCAGAACGTGTCGATGATCGGGACACCGAGGACGAGGATCGCCACGACGACTTTCGCTGAGCCCAGGATCGACAGGATGGCGAGCGTGTAGCCCATGAACATGACCCCGGTCGTCCCCTGGAAGATCGAGGCCGGCTGGAAATTGAAGCGCAGGAACCCGAGGAGCGCGCCGGCCAGAACGACGCACATGACCGCCACGTACGGTTGGACGACGTTCGTGGTCAGGCTGAGGATCCCCAGGGTCAGTGCGGCGATCAGGGCGATGCCCGTCGACAGGCCATCGAGACCATCGATGAAGTTCATGCTGTTGAGCATCCCGATGATCCAGACCAGCGTGAACGCGACCGCGAACGGCGTCGCGAACGCGATGGTCCCCGGACCGAACGGATTACTGATCGCGACCACGCCAATCCCGAGCGCCACCGCGAACAACGCCAGGAGGATCTGACCCCCGAACTGCCATCGGGCCCGCAGGTCGAACACGTCGTCGGCAGCGCCGATCAGCGCTGCCAGGGCGCCTCCGCCGAAGAGGGCGACGAGCTGGCCCGCGGAGATCTCGATCGGGAGCGGCATGATGCCCATCTCGCGCCGAAACAGGGTGAGCCCACCGCCGACGAGCAGGAAGGCAAGGACGACGGCGATGCCTCCGCCCCGGGGAACCGGGCTCGTGTTGACGCGCCGGTGGTTGGGCGCGTCGACGATTCCCCCGCGACTGACGAGCCGGCGAACCATCGGGGTCAGGGCGAGAGCGATCACCGCCGCAACGAGAAACCCCCCGACCAGCAGGGGCACCAGTCCGTCTGCGCCGGAAATGAACTTCATGCCACCTCGGACGGGAGCCCCGGAACCGGGAAGCGCGCGACGATTCCCGCGACCTCGGCCGCCAGGCCGGCACTCGCCGACGCGTCGTCGCGCCGCTCGATGGCATCGGTGATCAGGCGGCCGATCGTCCTCATTTCGTCGGGACCGAATCCGCGGGTGGTCGTGGCCGGCGTCCCGACGCGAATGCCGGACGAGGTGTTGGGCGGAAGCGGATCGAACGGGATGGCATTCTTGTTGACCGTGATTCCGATCTCGTCGAGCAGGTGCTCGGCCTCCCTGCCGGTCACCCCGAGCGGCGTCACGTCGACCAGTACCAGGTGATTGTCGGTTCCGCCCGAGACAACGCGTGCACCACGATCCGCGAGCGCTGCGGCGAGCACGGCGGCGTTCTCGACGGTCCGACGCTGATCGGCCCTGAAGTCCTCGCCCGCGGCCAGCAGGAACGCCACCGCCTTCCCGGCCACGACATGCATGAGCGGCCCGCCCTGGACGCCCGGAAAGACGGTCTTGTCCACCTGGGCTGCAAGGGTCGTCTTGACCATCGGGAAATCGGCGGGGTCGACGGACGATGGGAGATCGATCCTGCTGAAGATCAGGCCACCGCGCGGCCCACGGAGGGTCTTATGGGTCGTGGTGGTCACGATGTCGGCGTGCGGGAACGGGCTCGGATGGACACCCGCCGCCACCAGGCCCGCGATGTGGGCCATGTCGACGAACAGCAGCGCTCCGACGCCATGCGCAATCGCGGCCATCCGCTCAAAGTCGAAAATGCGCGGGTAGGCGGAGGCCCCGGCGACGACCATCTTCGGACGCACCTCCCGGGCGGTCGCCTCCAGGGCGTCGTAGTCGATCCTGCCGGTTGCCTCCTCGACGCCATACGGGTGGGCCTCGTACAGACGCCCTGAGAAATTGACCGGCGATCCGTGGGTCAGATGCCCGCCGTGGGCCAGGTTCATCCCGAGGATCCGGTCACCTGGGCGGAGAACGCTGAAGTAGGCCGCCATGTTGGCCTGGGCTCCCGAGTGCGGCTGCACGTTGACGTGCTCCGCGCCCGGGAAGAGGGCGAGGGCGCGCTGCTGCGCCAGGACCTCGGCGAGGTCGACATATTCGCAGCCCCCGTAGTAGCGCTTGCCGGGGAGACCCTCTGCGTACTTGTTCGTCAGCCAGGATCCCTGTGCCTCCATCACGGCGGCGAAGGTGTAGTTCTCGCTGGCGATGAGCTCGATCTTGTCGCGTTGTCGGCGGCGCTCCTTGACCATCGCCGACCAGAGTTCGGGGTCGACTTCGGCGATGGGCGCCCAGCCGAGCATCTGGTTCCTCGCGACCGTCATCCGAAGCGCTCCTTCCAGATCTCATCGCCCGCGGGCGGGAGCGGGCCGGGGGCCCTGCAACCGACACCATCCCCGATCGGGAGATCGCGAGCCGCGATCCGCGTATGGTCCCACAAACCTGAGCTGACACTCGCGCCCAGAGGGCGCCGGATCAGGCCCTGAGCGCCTCGAGGATCCGGTCCGTGCCCAGCACGCCTTCGCGCAGGACTCGGGGCGACTCCCCGGTGCAATCAACGACGGTCGATGGGACGGCGCCTCGGGTCCTTCCGCCATCGAGGATCAGATCAACGCGATCACCCAGCTGCCCGATGACCATCTCGACATCGAGCGAATCAGGCGCCCCGCTCAGGTTGGCGGACGTGGTCGGGAGGGGACCCAGCGCCATCGCCAGGGCCCGGGGACAGGCGTGGTCGGGCAGACGGACCCCGACGGTCGGAACGCCATCGGTCAGGATGGCCGGGAGACCGGCGCCTGGCGACTGCAACAGCACGAGGGTGAGCGGCCCGGGCCAGAACGCCTCGGCCAGGCGGCGGGCATCGGATCCGGCGATCCCGACGACATCGGCCTGGCTCGCGGTACCGAGGAGGAGGGCAATCCCCTTCTCGGGCGGGCGCTGTTTCACATGGAACAGTTTCGCGATCCCGTCGGGCGTCGCCAAACTCACGGCGATTCCGTAGACCGTGTCCGTCGGGATGGCGACGATTCCGCCACGAGACAGGACCTCGATGGCCTCGGCCCGCCCGGATTCGTCGTCCGGGACGATCCGCGGGCGGCCCGACCGCCGGCCGAGTGGCTCGCCCACTGGTTCGCCTGCCGATCGCGAGTCGTGCTCGGTCACGCGATGGCTCCCACCGCCGCCGCCTCACGGGCGGCAAGCTCGGCACGGAGCGCATCGGCACGTTCGGCAAGCTCCGCGCTCGCCCGGGCCGCGTCCCGCCCGCCGGCGAGCGCGAGCCGCTCGATGATCTCGGCGGCTCCCTCATCGGCCAGAGATCCGGCGACGTAGCGGGCGGCGGATAGCACCGCAGACGGGGCCGAGGGCATCGCGACGCCGTGCCCGACGGCCGAGAGCATCTCCAGATCGTTCAATTGGTCGCCGATCGCGAGGGCGCCGGCCAGGTCCATGCCATGCCGGCGGGCCATCCAGCGGATTGCCTCCCCCTTGGACACGCCCGAGGCGACGAACTCGAGAAAGCGCGGGTGGGCGACGGTGACGTCGGCCCGTCCGGCAAAGGCGGCGCGCGCCGCTGCCAGGTGGCGCATCGGGAGCCCGGGCGGCCCGACGGCCACGACCTTCGTCACGGGGCGCCGGATCCATGACGCGAGATCCTCGACCCGGGTGGCTCGCGTTCCGAGAAATGCCGAGTAGTCGTCCACGCGCGGGTCATCGGCGCGGATCACGAGACGCTCGAGGTGGTTCGCATGGGGATCCAGTCCCCGTGCCCGGCTCCAGACGACCGCGTCACGGGCCACGTCCGGGTCGACCGGGCGATGGCGGAGCAGCCGGCCGATGTCGTGGGCCGTCACGGGCATCTCGCGGATCAGGGCTCCCTGGTAGCCGATGACGGGCGCCGTCAGCCCGAGGGTTTCGGCGAATCGTGTCGCGGACGAGGTCATCCGGCCGGTGACCAGGGACACGTGGATCCCGCGCCGTACCGCCGCCCGAATCGCCGCAACCGTTCGATCCCGGAGGACGAGGTCGTCGTCGACGAGGGTCCCGTCGATGTCGAGGGCGATCATCCGGATCGGGAGCGTCGGGATGACCGATCGCGGGATGAATCGCGCGGCCGACATGGGCGCCACGCTCAGCGCCCGATCCGAGCGGTGCGCGGCAGTCCGGCCAGGTCCCGCTCGACCGTGGTTGACCAGCGGCCCGGCAGGGCCGCGACGAGGCGCTCGATGCCGGCCTCCTGGTCGGCTCCGATCTCGAGCACGGCGAGGCCCCGCTGGGTCAGCACTTCCGGGAGGATCGCCACGAGCCGGCCGATCACATCGAGCCCGTCCGGGCCCCCATCAAGCGCATGCCGAGGTTCGAACAGGACCGGGGCGGGAAGGTCCGCCATGGCCGAGGTGGCGATGTACGGGAGGTTCGCGACGATCAGGTCGAACGAGGCCTCGGAGAGCGGCAGGAGATCGGCCTCGGCAAAGCGAAGGTGATCCGCGACGGCATGCCCGACCGCGTTCTCCTTCGCGAGATCGAGGGCGCCCGGATCATCATCAACGGCAAGGATGTCCACCTCGTCGAGCATCCCGCGGACGCGCAGGCGGACCGCGAGGGACACCGCGACCGCACCGCTGCCGGTGCCGATGTCGGCGATTCGGATCGGCGGAGCGTTGGCCGGCCGGGGCTCGGAAACGAGCCGACGGGCCACCGCGTCCTCGGCGATCTCAACCAGGCGCTCCGTTTCCGGCCGCGGGATCAGGGCCCGCTCGTCGGTCACGAAGGCGAGCCCGAGGAACTCCTTCACGCCGCGCACATAGGCCACGGGCTCGCCTGCCTCACGGCGAACGACCGCTTCGCTGAACCGCGTGAGCTGGCCCTCGCCGACGGGTGCCTCCGGGTGCGCCACGAGGCCGGAGCGATCGATCCCGAGCACGTTGGCCAGGAGCACCTCGGCATCGAGCCGGGGCGAATCGGCGCCTGCGGCACGAAGGCGCGCCACGGCATCGCGGAGGAGCTCGTCGACCGTGGCCACGGAGGTTCAGGCGTCCGCGGAGGCAGGGTCGACGAGATCGGCCAGTCGCTCGGCCTGGTCGGTCGTGATGAGCGTGTCGATGAGCCGGTCGAGGTCCCCGTCCATGACTCGCGGCAGGCTGGACAGGTCCACGTTGACCCGGTGATCGGTGACGCGGTCCTGCGGGAAGTTGTAGGTCCGGATCTTGTCCGCCCGGTCGCCCGAGCCGATCATCGACTTCCTGGCCACCGAATCGGCCTCGCGCTGGCGGCGGCGCTCGGCCTCCTGGAGCCGGGCCCGGAGGACGGCCATCGCCTTGGCCTTGTTCTTATGCTGGCTCTTCTCGTCCTGGATCTCCACGACGAGCCCGGTCGGCAGGTGCGTGATCCTGACGGCCGAGTCGGTCGTGTTCACCGACTGTCCGCCCGGCCCGGATGAGCGCTTGACATCGATCCGGAGGTCGCGC
>JAYTWS010000102.1:0-2785 GCA_043743315.1 Chloroflexota bacterium
GGTTTCGTGCCGGCCTTCATCCGGCCCCAGTTCTGCGAGGGACGCGGTCCATTCCGATGGGTGGCGCTCAGCGGCGATCCGGCGGACATCCTCCGGACCGACCGCGCGATCCTGGAGCTCTTCCCCGATGATGCGGGCCTGCACCGGTGGATCGAGATGGCCCATGAGCGCGTGCCGTTCCAGGGACTCCCCGCACGGATCTGCTGGCTCGGCTACGGCGAGCGCGCGAAGGCCGGCCTCGCCTTCAACGAGCTCGTGCGCACGGGCGAGGTCAGCGCGCCGATCGTCATCGGACGGGACCACCTCGATTCCGGCTCGGTCGCGTCACCGAACCGCGAGACGGAATCGATGCTCGACGGCTCCGACGCGGTCGCCGACTGGCCGCTCCTGAATGCGCTCGTCAACACCGCCGCGGGTGCGACATGGGTGAGCATCCACCACGGCGGCGGCACGGGCATCGGATATTCGCAGCACGCGGGCATGGTCGTGGTAGCGGATGGAACCGACCTCGCGGCTCGCAAGCTGGAGCGCGTCCTCACCACCGATCCGGCGATGGGCGTCCTGCGCCACGTCGACGCGGGCTACGAACGAGCGATCGAGGTCGCGCGCGAGCGCGGCGTCCACGTCCCGATGCTCGACCAGGTCGCCGACACCAAGGCAGGCGCCGACTCAGATCGCGGCGGTCGGGGCCTCGTCTAGCGGTTCCGGCATGGTCACGAGATGGCGGACCGGTGACAGCGTCACCGGAATGAACGCGATCAGACCGCCGAGAGCACCGACCCAGATCGTCTCGTGGAGCCCGATCGTCTGGCCGAGCGCACCGCCGATGATCGCGCCGATCGGCATCGTGCCCCACACGATGAACCGCATCGTGGCGTTCATCTTGCCCTGCATCCGCTGTGGCGTGATCGCCTGGCGCAGGCTGACCTGGTTGATATTCCAGCCGACGCTGCAAAAGCCGCCGACGAACGACGCCAACGCCAGGGCCGGAAAGATCAAGTCGTCGGGTGCCGCGGCCACGGGCAGGCCGGCCAGGCTGAACCCGAGGGCCATTGCCACGAGCATGCGCCCCACGCCGAACCGCTTTGTGAGTCGGCCTGTGACGAGGGCGGCGATGAGGACGCCGATGGACCCGATCGAGAAGGCGAAGCCGATGTGCGCGGCGGTGAGCCCGCGTTCCCGGACGAGGAACAGGATCAGGATGGCGCCGCCGATGTTGCCGAAGAAGTTGGACGTGCCGGTGGTCGCTGCAAGCGAGCGCAGCCACTGGTGCCCGGTCACGTAGCGCAGGCCCCCAACAATCTCCATCCGCATCGACGGCCGTGGCCCGGTGGCCTCGTCGTGCGGCTCGATCGGGGGTTCGGCGCGCCGGATCGCGAAGACGAAGATCGCCGAGAACACGAAGGAGAGTGCATCGAGGAAGATCGCGATCGGCGCCTTCAGGATCCCGATCAGGATGCCGGCCGAGCCCGGACCGAGGATCTGGGCCGCGGACCGGGTGACCTGCATCCTCGAATTGCCCTCGATCAGCTGGTCACGATCCACGATCGACGGCAGGTAGCTCATGTAGGCGACATCGAAGAAGACGGTCAGGCAGCCGGTCACGAACCCGACGACGTAGAGCTGCCAGATCGTCAGTCCGCCAAGCACATAGGCGATCGGGATTGAGATCAGGGCGAGCGCCCGGCCGAGGTCGCCGATGATGAGGATCGGGCGGCGCGGCAGCCGGTCGACCCACACGCCGGCCGGCAGGCTCAGGAAGATGAACGGCAGGAACTCGATCGTCGTCAGCAGGCCGAACTCGAATGGCGATACGTTGAGGATCGTGGCCGCGACGAGGGGCAGCGCCAGCTGCGTGATCTGGCTGCCGAACTGGCTGACCGTTTCCGCGGTCCACAGCTTCAGGAAGTCGGGATGGCGCAGGAGGCTGCGGGTCGGCGGGTGACCGTGAACTAGGGGCATAAATCCCTCCGTGGGCGAACGGAACCCGGGGCGCGCTGCTTGGCGACGGGGAGTGTAGCGCCGTGGCCGGTCGGGTCAACGGCCGATGGAGGCACCTCGGGCGCGCTGGTCTGTCACGATACGACGCATGTTGATCGAGTCGGTCCCCAACTACTCCGAGGGGCGCCGAATGGCCGTGATCGACGCTCTGGCCGGCGCCGTGACCGGAACGCCTGGTGCGTACCTCCTGGACCGCACGAGCGACGCATCGCACAATCGGTCCGTGCTCACGATCGCGGGCGAGGACGGCGCCGTTACGCGGGCCCTCGAGGCGACGATCGATGTCGCCATCCGCGAGATCGACATGGAGCAGCACACCGGTGAGCACCCGCGCATCGGGGCGGTCGACGTCATCCCGTTCGTGCCTCTCGGCGATACCACCCTGGACGATGCCATCGAGCTGGCGACCACGTTCGGGGCCCGCATCGCTGATCGATTCGGGATCCCCGTCTACCTCTACGCTCGAGCGGCCAGACGAACCGATCGAGCCCGGCTGGCCGACGTCCGCCGCGGCGGGTACGAGGGGCTCCGCGACGAGATCGCCCAGAACGGCCGGGAGCCGGACTTCGGCCCATCCCGGACGCATCCCAGGGCGGGGGCGGTTGCCGTCGGGGCGCGGCCGTTCCTGATTGCCTGGAACATCAACCTCGAATCGGCGGATGTCGAGCTCGCGAAACGCATCGCTCGCCGTGTGCGGGAATCGGGCGGTGGTCTGCCGGCCGTCCAGGGGAACGGCTTCATGATCGACGAGCTCGGCTGCGCCCAGGTTTCGATGAACCTGCTC
>JAYTWS010000103.1:0-3674 GCA_043743315.1 Chloroflexota bacterium
TCTCGCCAGAAAGCGAGGGTCTCGTGCTCCATCGGAACGAGGTCCGGGTGCGCAGGAACGGGTCGGAACATCTGGCCTCGCGAGGTGACTGGACTGGCCGCCAGGTGCCGGCTCGGACGTCGAACCGACCCGGGCGCGGTTGCGGTCGGGTCCGAGTATCCTACCCGCGATGCAGACCGCGCACGAGATGCGTCCGCGCCGACGATCTGCCTTCGTCGCCGCGTTCCTCTCTCTTCTCTTTCCCGGGCTCGGCCATGCCTATCTCGGGGCCAACCGGCGGGCGCTCGGCTTCGCGGCGCCGCCGATCCTCATCGGCGCCCTGGTGGCGGGGATCGCGGTTCGACTCGACCTGTTCGAACTGGCCGGGCTCGCCATCCAGGAGTGGTTCATCGCCGGCCTGTTCGCGGTCAACCTCGTGGCTCTTGCATACCGGGCCGTGGCGATCGTTGATGCCTGGCGGATCGCCCGCTGGCTCGGCGATGGCAACTCGACGACGCGACGGAGCGTCTCCACCGAAGGCCGCCCGGCCCGACGCGGGCCCGGTGGCATGCCGGGATTCGGCGCCGTGGCGGGGCTGCTTGCCGTCCTCCTCGTGATGAGCACCGTCCATGTGGCGGTCGCGCGGTACGACGTCCTGCTCGCCGGAACCACTCGCTGCATCTTTGATCCGAGTGCATCGGGCTGCGACCCGACCGCGACCGCGTCGCCGGATCCCTCCGCCGAGCCGACCGACACCGCAACCCCGGATCCGAGCGCGGTGGGCGTTCCGCTGCCCTCGGCGAGCATCCCGCCATGGGACGGGACCGAGCGCCTCAACATCCTGCTTATCGGAGCCGACGAGCAGGGCGGCGGGCACAACACGGACACGATGATCACGGTGTCGATCGACCCCGTCACGAATCAGGTCGCGCTGTTCCAGCTCCCACGCGATACCGTCGACGTCCCGATCCCGCCGGGACCCGCCCGGAAGCTGTTCGGCACCGTGTACGCGGGCAAGATCAACTCCTGGTTCGTGGCCATCCGCCATCGCGCCGACATGTACCCCGGAACGGATAAGACGCGCGGGTACAACGGGCTCAAGGCCATCCTGGGTGAGCTGTACGGGATCGACATCAAGTACTACGTCGAGGTCAACTTCGACGGCTTCCGCAAGATCGTCGATGCGCTCGGTGGGGTCACGATCAACGTCCAGGTGCCCGTGGTCGACGACCGCTATCCAGCCGCGGAGGGGGGCCTCCAGCGGGTCTACATCCCGTCGGGCATGCAGTACATGACCGGTGCCGACGCCCTGGTCTACGCGCGCTCGAGGCACGGATCGTCGGACTTCGACCGCGGAGCCCGCCAGCAGCGCGTCCTGCTGTCGCTTCGTCAGCAGACCGACATCGCGCGAATCCTGCCCCACGTCGACGAGCTGGCGGCCGCCCTCGCCTCATCGGTCCGGACCGACATCCCGCGCGACCTGTTTCCCCGCCTGCTCGGGTTGGCCGAGAAGATCGCGTCCCGATCGGTCAGGTCGTTCATCTTCACGCCGCCGCTGTATCAGACCGAGTTCAAGTCCAGCCCACGGGGCTACATCATCGTCCCGAAACTCAACCGGATCCGGGCGGCGGTCCGGGACGCGTTCACCGCCGGGGCCGAGCTGGATCGTCAGGAGCAGCTTGCCGCCGAAGGGGCCTCGGTCTACGTCCTCAATGGCTCCGGCAAGGCCGGCGAGGCCAGTCGCATCGCCGATTACCTCGAATATCTCGGTATCACGGCCTCCGCTCCTGGCCAGAAGCCAGACGTGACCGGGCTGGCCGGGACCACGCTTCGCGTCTACAACGGTGCCGAGCTGACGATGCCGCTGACCGTCGCCGCCCTCGAGGGCCTGTTCGGGGCGAAGGCCGAGCTCGTGACCAACGCCTCGGCGACTGCCGACATCGTCGTGATCACCGGCACCGGCACGCCGGCGTTGACCCCACCGCCGATCCCCTGAGCCGGCCGGGCTCGCGGCGGGGCCGGGCGTCAGACCTTCTCGGTGACCCGGTATTCCAGGTAGCGCCCAGCCATCAGGCGGGTCTGAGCGTCGAGCGCCGGCAGGTTCGAGAAGATCAGGCCCACGACCGGCAGGAGCAGCCACTGGACTCGGCTGAGAACGTTCCGGACCAGGCCCCACTGTGCGGGCCGCGGCGGCGCGATCCGCTCCTCGACGTACATCAGGACGACCAGACAGGCGAACGCGCCGGTGAGCAGCCATGAGGCGTACAAGGGCAGGTTCTGGCCTAGGGTCGTCTCAGCGAAGGCAGGATTGAGGACGAGCGGCAGGTTCGATCCGAAGATGATCACGAACGGCGCGATCGCCCAGTTGAGGTGATCCAGCCAGAGTTCCACGAGGCGCCCGATCCGGGTCATCCGTGGGATCTCGGAGTGGACGAATGCGTTCCGGATGTAGTACGGGATGTCCGTCACCCCCCATGCCCAGCGCCGGATCTGCGTGTACTGCTCGATGAGCGAGCGTGGGTACGATCGGGCGCGCACCGCGTCCCCGTAGATCGGCATGAACAGCGGAATCGCCTGGAACTCGCCGCTGTACCGGAAGAACGACTTCCAGTAGAACCGGCTGTCCTCCGGGATGGCGTCGGTCGCCCAGTAGTCAACCTCGTGCACGGTCCGCAGGCTCACCGAGTAGGACGAGAAGCTGATCAGCTTCTCCGGCGTCAAGGATCGGCCCATGTGGACGTGGGTCGCGCCGATCGCCACGAGACGAATGGGCAATGCCGTCTGCCAGATGTTGTTATGGAACATCGGGATGGGCTGGTAGAGCCGGCGGAATCGGTCAGTCTCGGTCAGGAATGTCCAGCTCAGGTAGCCGAAGTACCCCGGATGGACGCGGTAGTCCGAGTCGAGGTCGGTGACGAGGACCTCGCCGGGATCGAACCCGAGGCGGAGGAGCTCGCGGTACAGCCAGCGGCCGCCGTACGCCATGGCGCTGCTCTTGCCGACCACGATTCCAGGCTCGAGCGGATCGAGGATGTGGAAGAAGTGCAGGAATCGATCGCCGAAGACATCGCGCAGGCGGGCCACGTTCTCGCGCCCTTGCGCATCGGTCTCCCGGGTGATGATGGCGACCATCAGGCGCTCCGACGGCCAGTCCGCGTCGGCAAGCGCCTGGACGGTGGCATGGAGCTTCTCATAGGGCTCGGTATGGGTCGGCACGAGGGCCACGTGCCACAGCCGATCCGGATCCGGGATCGGGTCACCCCGCCGGGCCAGCAGTCGGAGCAGGTCCTTGCGCTCCGACCGCAGCCGGTCCATCTCACGGCGCCCGCCAAGCGCCGCCGAACCCTCGTCCGCTCGCGTCAACTCCCCGATCCGGGCGGCAATCAGGGGCAGTCGATCCTCGATCTCGCCGATCCTGCCGGAAACGTCACGGAGCGCGAAGGTCCGCGTCCGCCAGTCCATGTCCACCGTCCTTCGAAGCATCGTGTACGCGGCGAGGACTCCGCCCGTCAGCATCACGGCCCGGTACAGCCAGTAGACGTCGAACGACAGCACGAACCAGGCCACGAACTCCGGCCAACGGAACGAGAAACCCACCGACGTGATGATCAGGCCCCAGGTGATGATCCCGGGCACGATCTCGAGGAGTCGCTGGATCCGTCGCGCCCGCCCCGGGAGCTCCTCGACGACCGGCG
>JAYTWS010000104.1:0-4187 GCA_043743315.1 Chloroflexota bacterium
GCTCCGGTCCGCCAGCCGACCGAGGCGACGACGAGATCGGTCGCGTTGGTCGTGGTGGCCGTGCCCGAGCTGACCGCGGTCGTGCTGCCGCCGGTCGCCGATCCCGTGGCATCGACCGCCGAGGCCGACGCGATGCCGCTGAACTCGGCCACGGACGCGGCGCCCTTGGCCGACACGACGAGGCAGGTGGCGATGGACCGGACTGCGGTGGTCTCGCTGGCGCGGACAACCCCCGGCTCGACGAGGCTCAACGGGCCGACCAGCAGCATCGCGGCGAGGATGCCAACGAGGCGCGTTCGAAAGGCCCGGCGCGACCCTGCGTTGGACGAACCTGCGACACCGCTCACGAGCTGACAGTAGCGCGCCGGCGGGCGGGCTGTGGGACCCGCGGGAGATGGTGATGCGGGCGGGTGCGGTCGGCGAGAATCAGAAGCGTGTCCATGTCCGGCCCGAATGACTGATCGCACAGGGAAGTTTGGCGCGCTCGGGTGCAACCTCAGGCTGGCGGCCCGCAGCCATAAGCGCTCCAGGCCCGCTCCTCATCGACCAGGTGGGGTCGATCGGGGCAGGTGCGTCGTTGAGTCACGCGACAATCGCATGATCAACTCATCCATGGCGGCCTCTTCCGAGTCAAAAAGCCTCTCGTCGTTTCGGAAGCCACGTTCGTTGAAGTAGACCGACCAGATTGGGCCTGCTCGAGCGACGCAATACGCCTCTGGCGGGTCCGGTTCATACAGGCCGTAGGCTTCTCGCGCAAATCCGAGTCGGTCGAGGCGGGCCATCCAATCATCAGGGGTCATCATCGCCCTCCGGTGACTGAGCGGATCACCCCGTTGTCGATCAGAAAGCTCCAGGCCCATCGCGTCACTACGACGATCCGATTGGCGAACCCGATCAGGTAGACGATTTGCCGGGCTCCGTCCGGAGGCGTCACGGCGCTCGCTGACGACCGCCTACTTGTCCCGTTCGACCGCCGCGAGCGAGGCCTGCGCGGCCGCGAGACGGGCCACCGGCACCCGGAACGGTGAACAGGACACGTAGTCCAGCCCGATCTTCTCGCACTTGGCGATGGACGCGGGATCGCCGCCGTGCTCGCCGCAGATCCCGAGCTCCAGGCCAGGCTTGGTGGCCCGACCCTTGTCGACGGCGATCTTCATCAGCCCCGCCACCGCGTCGTCGAGCGTCTGGAACGGGTTGAACGGAAGGATCTTGTCCTCGACGTACTTGAGCAGGAAGCCGCCCTCGGCATCGTCGCGGCTGTAGCCGAAGGTCATCTGGGTCAGGTCGTTCGTGCCGAAGCTGAAGAAATCGGCCTGGGTCGCGATCTCGTCGGCCGTCAGGGCCCCACGCGGGACTTCGATCATCGTCCCGAACTTGTATTCGACTTCGACACCCGCCTTCGATTCGACGGCCTTCGCCTCGGCCTCCAGCAGCTCGCGCGTCCGGGCCAGCTCGTTCACGTGTCCGACGAGCGGGATCATGATCTTGGCAATCGGGTTGCCGCCCGCCTTCTTTCGTGCGATCTCCGCATTGAGGATGGCCCGGGTCTGGACCTTCACGAAATCCGGGATCATCAATCCGAGCCGGCAGCCCCGGAGCCCGAGCATGGGGTTCTGCTCGTGGAGTGACTTGATGGTCGCCAGGAGTTCCCTGTCCTCGTCGCTGGCGCCACCCGACATCTCGGCCTTCGTCACCTTGACCAGCTGCTCCTCCAGATTCGGGAGGAACTCGTGGAGCGGTGGGTCGATGAGGCGGATGACCACCGGCAGGCCATCCATGGCCTCGAAGATGCCCTCGAAGTCGCCCTGCTGGAGCACCTCGAGCTTGGCCATCGCGGAATCGAAGGTCACGACGACCTCGTTCTCGTCCGTGGTCAATGCCTCGCCTGCGGCCAGCTTGGCCTTCGCGCGGGTCGCCCGCATGGCGACGAGGATGGCGCCGCGCACGATCTCGAGGCGATCGCCCTCACGGAACATGTGCTCGGTCCGGCACAGGCCGATGCCCTGGGCGCCGTAGCGACGGGCCTGGGCGGCTTCCTCCGGCTTGTCGGCGTTGGTCCAGACCTCCATGCGCCGGAGCTTGTCGGCCCAGCCGAGAATGGCCTGGAGTTCAGGCTGGTCCTCGAAACGGGCGGAGATCGTCGGCAGCGCGCCGAGGAACAGGTCGCCGGTGGTGCCATCGAGGCTGACCCAGTCGCCTTCCTTGAAGTCGATGCCCGTGACCCCGCAATGCGCGGCCTTCGATCCGTAGTCGATCACGAGATCTGCCGATCCGGCGACGCACGGCTTGCCGATCTGACGAGCCACGACCGCCGCGTGCGAGGTCGCGCCGCCGCGGGCGGTGATGATGCCCTCGGCCACGGCCATGCCGTGGAAGTCGTCCGGTGAGGTTTCGATCCTGACGAGGATCACCTTTTCGCCCCGGCCGACCCACTCGACCGCAACGTCAGCATCGAATACAGCGCGTCCGACGGCCGCGCCGGGCGAGGCGTTCAGGCCCTTGACGATCCTGATGGCGGCCGTGCGTGCCTTCGGATCGAATTGATCGCGCAGGAGCTGGTCGACCATGGTCGGCTCGATCCGCCCGATCGCCTCCTCTTCGCTGATGATCCCTTCGGCAACCATATCGACCGCAATCTGGACGGCTGCGGCCGCCGTGCGCTTCGCTGACCGCGTCTGGAGCATGTACAGACGACCGCGTTCGATCGTGAACTCCAGATCCTGCACGTCCCGATAGTGGCGCTCGAGTCGGTTGGCGATCTGCTGGAACTCGTCGTAGACGGCAGGCATCACGTCACGCATCTGGGCAATGGGCTGGGGTGTCCGGATCCCGGCCACGACGTCTTCGCCCTGGGCGTTGGTCAGGTACTCACCGTAGAGCGCCTTCGCCCCGGTGTTCGGGTCCCGGGTGAAGGCAACGCCCGTCCCGGAATCATCACCCATGTTGCCGAAGACCATCGTGACGACGTTGACGGCTGTCCCGAGATCGTGGGCGATCTTGTTGTACTCACGGTAATCGCGAGCGCGCTTGCCGAACCACGATGCGAACACGGCCTTGATAGACAGATCGAGCTGCTCGTTGGCGTCCTCGGGGAAGTCCCGTCCCGTGACGTCGCGGACGATCGACTTGTATTCCGTGGCCACCTCGCGGAGGTCGGCCGCGGTCAGGTCCGTGTCCTGGCTGACGCCCCGCTCGCGCTTCCTGGTGTCGAGCGCATGTTCGAAGCGCTCGCCGGGAACGTCCAGGACGATCCGTCCGAACATCTGGATGAACCGGCGATAGGCATCCCACCCGAAGCGCTCGTTGCCGGTCAGCGCGACGAGGCCCTGGAGCGTCGCTTGGCTCAGGCCGAGGTTGAGCACCGTGTCCATCATCCCGGGCATCGAGAACCTGGCCCCGGACCGGACGGACACGAGGAGCGGGTTCGCGGCGTCACCGAAGCCCTTGCCGGTGCGCGCCTCGACCTCCCGGACGGCCGCCAGCACGTCGTCCCAGAGACCGGCGGGCAGTTGCTCGCCGGCCGCGAAATAGTCGTTGCAGGCCTCGGTGGTGATGGTGAAGCCGGGCGGGACCGGAAGACCGGCGCTGGTCATCTCGGCGAGCCCGGCACCCTTGCCCCCGAGCAGATCGCGCATCGTTGCGTCACCCTCGGCCGTGCCGGCCCCCCAGGCGAAGATGTAGCGCTTGTCGGCGCTATGGGCGCGGTCGGTCCGGGCTGCGGTCGTCATGTCGAGCGGGCTCCTTCGGCGTGGACACGGGCGGCGGCATCGCCGCTGGGATCGTTCGTTGTGCCCGAAGATTGTACCTTCGGAGGCGTCCGGGCCCGCCGGTACCGCCTGCGATGCGCTCCTGTTGCGGTTCGGGCACGAGGTCGGCGCGACCCGCCGACACGATCCGTTCGGCCCATCCACCCCGAGGAACTGCCGGGTACCATCGACAGGACAGCCACCAAGCCGAGGAACCGCGACCAAGCCACAGGACAGCCACCAAGCCACAGGACAGCCACCAAGCCGAGGAACCGCGACGCCGATGACCGAACCCGATCTCCGCGCGATCGCTCCCGAGGACGACCGCTACAACGCGACGCTCATCGCCCGATCCGACGAGACCGATTCCCTCGCCTACGTCACCGTGAAGTTCGATGGCCCGGCGGTGCCGTTCGAGTCCGGCCAGTACATGACGATCGG
>JAYTWS010000105.1:0-2063 GCA_043743315.1 Chloroflexota bacterium
GGTCGCGGCGATCGATGGCGTGGAGCTGCTGACGCCCCGCCACCAGATGGGGACGCTGGTGACGTTCCGGATCCGCGGATGGGCGGCGCAGGCAGCGCTCGACGAACTGTCGCTTCGAACTTCGCTCATCGGGCGCACGATCCTGTCGCTCGACGCTCTCCGGATCAGCCTTGGCTTCTTCAACACGGATGAGGAGCTGGATCGGGTCATTGATGGTATTCGACTTCTCGCAACCCACGACCCGGAATCGTTGCCGCCGCGCCGGATACTTCCGATCTTCGGCGAGGCGTGAGCACGCACCCCCGGCGTCGATCCTGGCTGGAGATTCGGTGGCGCCAGTTTCGGAATGCGCCGCGTCCAATCGTCCGTGCGGTGGGCGCCAATCTCGTGGTTGCCGGAATCCTCGGCCTGCTGTACCTCGCCTACGACGTCGCGCTCACGCGCGGCACGCGCCTGCCGGGGGGTGACCTGCGGACACTCTTTGCGGTGCTTGACGTCATGCTCGTGCTGATCGTCGGCACCGCGGTCACCTACCTCATCGTGCCGCGCCCTCGTGGCTCCGGGACAGGCAGGCGTCGGACCGCATGGAGCGGCGCCCTGGGCTTCTTCGCATCTGTCCCGATTGCCTATCTCGTCCTCGTCGTCGTCATCCAGGTCCTGCGTCCACTGTTGACTTGACGCACCGACATTCCCGTCCGCGTTGGCGTCGTCGCGCACCGAACGGTAAGGTGACCCCAACACCGCTGGAGCAGGGAGCAGATCCGAACGTGTCCGCGGACGAGACCCGTCACGTCGCCCTTCCGAAGCTGTATGGGGGCCCGGCGTATGCGCGACCCGCCGTGCAGCTCGAGTCCACCGAGCGACCCTTCGACCCCGATGAGCTGCCGCTCGTCGTGGCGATGACGGACGAAGAACGGGCCACCATCGACGAAGATCGAAGGCTGGCCGAGCAGGTCGTCGGCGAGCCGCCAAGGGCGTTGCGATCGAAGCCATTCAGCCTCAGAGAGCTGTCGAACCGCATCCTCAGCGGCCGCGAACCATCGGACCCGTGACCCTCGGCCGTGCCTCGCTGGATGGCGTCATCCGCGTCTGAGGCTGAGCCTCGCATCGGTGCGGGCGAGGTGTACGATCGCGTGGGGGAGTAGCTCAGTTGGTCAGAGCAGCCGTCTTATACACGGCCGGTCCCTGGTTCGAGCCCAGGCTCCCCTACCACCATCAGCCGCAGCGTGCGCTGCTTCGGGCCAGCGCGCGCGCGATCCCGTGCAGCCCGTGCAGGCCGCGCCGACGTCAGACGACCGCCTGCACCAGCCGGATGATCCGTTGCCGACGATCGGTGTCGAACGAGCGCTGCGCCGGCAGGGACGCCAGCCAGGGGCCGACCTGATCGGGCGTGATGAGCGCACAGTTCGGGGTGCGCCGGACATTCGGGTCCGTCCCGACCACCGCGGCGTAGACCTTCACGACATGGTCAACGTCATCGCCGCCGAACCAGACCCGGACACGATCGGCGTCCCGGGACGCTCGCTCAAGCGGGTGATCGATCAGGTGCGTCCGGCCGTCAGTGACGCGAACTTCCCAGCTGCGAGAGCCGCGTGAGATCACGACGCCCATCGGCGGCAGGACCTCGATCACGGCCGCCCCGAACGGCCCGACAACGATCTCGGGAACGACCCGACTGCCATCCGGCAGGGGAACGCGCGTCGCAACCGCATGGTCCTCCCCAAGCATGGCTCGGGCGCTATAGGCGGGCGTCGGCCGGACGCGACGATCCGAAATTGTTCCGATCGCGGAACCGACGCGGATCACGCCGAGGATCCCGAAGGCGGCGGGTGCGACGAGGCCGAAGGTCCAGACCAGCGCCCCGATGGCGAGTTGGGTGGAGCTCGCTCGCCCGGTCGGTGTGAACGCGCTCAGGAGGCCGGTCCCGAAGACGGTGTAGGCGAGGAAGCTCCCCCCGACCAGGAAGATGGCCCCGACCACCAGGGCACGGACGATGGACCCTCGTCCTGGGCGGCCGACATCGGCGCGTTCGGATGCGATCACCTGCATGTCGCCATCGTCAT
>JAYTWS010000106.1:0-2216 GCA_043743315.1 Chloroflexota bacterium
CCGACGCCGGTACCCGGGATGGCAACGAAGCCGGATGCTGTCGTGAGCGTCGCGGGTTCGTTCGTCGTCTCGACGAAGAGAAGCTCGACATCGCCCGGCTGATGGCCCGCGTCGGGCACGACGGTAATCGCACTGAGGCTCGTGACAAGGGCGCCCTTGACCCGAAGCGACGGGACTGCGACATTCGAGGTCGCCGTGTTCTGGAGTCGCAAGGTCGCGTTTGTGACCGTACCGACGAGTCCGGTGACGATGAAGCGCAGGTACGGCTCGTAGGCGTCGTTGGTGGTGCCGCTGGCACGGACTTGGAGCGTCGTGTCAGATCCGAAGTTGCTCGTCGCGAACGCCGCGCGGACGTAGGCGTCGTCGGACGGCGTGAAGCTGTAGACCTGCGAGGCCGGGATGGCGAGCCCGATCGCACGGCGCGGGTCGGCACTGCTGACCCGGTTGCCGGCGGTGTCGTAGGTGTAGGTCGTCGTGAGGTCGGTCCGCACTGAATCGGCCCCCGGGTTCGTGTCGGCGAATCCGCTCGTCACGGCGCCATCGGCATAGTTGGCGATCTCGGCGGTCTGATTGCCGAGCGTGTCGTACGTGAAGCCCGTCATCCGATCGTCGCGCACGGCGCCGGCCGTGTCGCGATTGTGACGCTGCACCCGAGTCCGTTGCCCGTAGACGTCGGACGTGTAGTCGGTGGCGACGTTGGAATTCTGGTCCTGCCCCGCGAGCGTGTCCCAGTTGTCGATCTGGCGAACCAGGATGAGCCCGGTCTCGGTCGTCGCACAGGTGAGCGACGGGGTCGTGTAGCAATACTTCGTGACGGTCCGAAGCGCCGTCGAGCCGTCCTGGCTGACGGTCTTCAGGGTCACGTCGTTGTTCACGTTGTAGAGGTACTCGGTCCAGCGGTTGGTGGCCGGGCTGGCGGTCAGCGGCTCGACGAGCCTGGCGAGGAGGCCGAGCGATCATGGCGTGTACGTGAACATGACGGTCCGCGCGGGTGTCGAGACAAGGCCGCCGACGTTTTCGGTGACAGTCGCGGGCTCGGTCGGGTACGTAGCGTCCCACGTGGTCCGTCGTTCGATCTCGGCGGCATGCTCGGTATCGGCGCGCAGGACCGACGCCACCCGCGCGTAGGGATCGTTCTGGGCCTGGAGCGCGTAGCCGCTCGAAGTCGACGGCGTCCCGGGCCGTGTGACGTCGGTCCGCGTCGGGCTCCAGGTGAACGTCGCCGCCGGGCCGGCCGCGAAGGCCTGCTCGGCGTCGATCACGCTCGCGACATTCGAACCTGCGAAGGTCACCTTGGTTGTGACCGCGTTGCCGCCCGCAGGTGACCGCAGCGTCGTCGTAAGGGCGGTCCCGCCAGCCGCCGTGACCGTCTGGGTCCTGGCGATGTCGAGGCCGCTCGCCGGGTAGGTAACGCAGGTCAGGTGGCTGCCCCCGGTTGGACACGACCCGGCCGTGTTCAGGGGATCGGACCAGCCGGCGAGGCGCGATGAGGCGTCGTAGAAGAAGCGGTACGTGCGCCGGGCTCCGGTGTTTGTCGTCTGGACCACGCCTGACCCGTCGATCCACGCCCAGTCGGTGATCTGGCTGAGGCGGTTCGAGCCATCCCAGGTGAAGTCGATGGTTCGCGATCCGGCGGTGTCGGTGATCGTGGCGATCCGGTTGGTGCCGCCGACGTAGGCGAGGGTCACGCCGTTGGCGAAGCGGTCCTCGGCGCGGACGAGGATGCCCTCCGAGGCGGCGATGTCGAACTTGTCCCTGCTCTGATCTCGATAGGTCAGGATGAACTCGTTCGCGCCGATGCTGGTGTCCTTGACGAGCGCCGCATACAGGGCGGCAGGGCGCGTGTACGTCGTGACCGTGCCCACGGTGAGCGGGGTCGTGAACGCATAGCGGGCGCCGTCGGCGTCGACGAACGTGACCGAGCCGTCGGCGTTGAGGGTCAGGCGGCGGAAGACGTTGAGTCGCCAGCCGGGACTCAACCCGACGGTCGCATCGTCCTGGCTGTTGTAGACGAGGCCGAGCGAGACCGAGCTGCCCCGGATCGGCAGCGTCACGATCGGGTGGCTGACGATGAGGTTGCCGTTCGCGACGTTGACCGCGAGGCTGTCGCCACCGCCGAGGTCCCAGGACTCGAAGGTGTGCTGGCGCTGCTGGCCGAAGTTGGCGGTCGTGTCGCGGATGAGCGTGCCCGACGTCGTGGCGAGCCAGTTCCCGAC
>JAYTWS010000107.1:0-9334 GCA_043743315.1 Chloroflexota bacterium
CCTCGAACGAGGCCGCCCTCGAGATCGTCGTCCGGTCGATCGAGGCAGCCGGTTATCGCCCGGGCGAGGATGTTGCGATCGCCCTCGACCCCGCGACGACCGAGCTCGTCGAGCCCGGCAGCGGCCGCAACGGGAACCCCACGCGGTACGTGCTGGCGCGCGAGGGTCGAACCCTCGACTCCGGTGAGCTCATCGATCTCTGGGCGGACTGGTCCGCGCGCTATCCGATCGTTTCGATCGAGGATGGCCTGGCCGAGGACGACTGGGCCGGCTGGACGGCCCTCACCGCGCGACTCGGCGATCGGATCCAGCTCGTGGGTGACGACCTGCTGGTCACGAACCCCGAGCGCATTCGACGGGGGATCACGGATCGGGCCGCCAACGCGGTGCTGATCAAGCTCAACCAGATCGGCACGCTGACCGAGACCATCGATGCCATCGAGACCGCACGGCGGGCCGGCTGGGCGGCCGTCGTCTCGCATCGATCCGGCGAGACCGAGGACACCACGATCGCCGACCTCGTCGTCGCGATGGGTACCGGCCAGATCAAGACCGGCGCGCCATCGCGCTCGGAGCGTGTGGCCAAGTACAACCGGCTTCTCCGCATCGAGGAGGAGCTGGGTACGGGCGCTTCCTTCCTCGGTCGGGCCGCGCTGGCCGGCGGCTCGAGGCCGACGGTCGTCGACGGTTGATCAACGCGTCGCCGCGCCACCGGGCCGGCCCGCGACACGCGTCTGCATCGGGCGGTGCGCGGGTCCGGAGAGCGCTTTGCTGAGCCGGTTCGTGGATCGCGGTGCGGTGATTGCCGCGTTCGTCGGGATCGGCATGGCCGTCACCGTGGGCGTGAGCTTCCTGCTGGTCATCCCGATCGAACCCATCTACTGGATCATGGCCGTTCCGACCGGGCTGCTGATTGGCTACTACGCCGAGGCGCGTTCCAACCTGGGGCGTGGCGCCTGGCGTCGGCTCTTGAGCAATGCGGTTTTTGCCGGTCTTGTCACGGGCCTGACCCTCGCCGCACTCCTGATCGGCATCAAGGCACTCTTCTTCGCCGCCGATGACGGCTACCGGGATCCGGGCCTCGGCGGACGGATCACCTGCGCCTCCGGCGCGGATTGCGTCTACCAGCGGTACCTGGCGGATCAGCGCGACGCGCTCGAACGGGCAGGCGTGGCCGACGCCGCAACGTTCTCCCGTTACTACTGGACGCAGCAATGGTCCACGGCCGGGTGGCTGATCATGCTGGCCACGGGGTTCGCCGTTGCCGGTGGCGTCGTCTATGGGCTCACGCGCCCGAAGTCGGACGGGCTATCGCAGGCAACGGGCGTCGTCGCAGCCGACTGAGCCGACGCGCTCGGCGAATCAAGAACGCCCCGGCGTTGCCGGGGCGTCTCGTTCCAGGGCGGCTGCCGGAGCGTCAGGCCTTGGTGGACGTCTTCTTCGCAGGGGCTTTCTTGACCGCCGCGGCCTTCGTCGCGGGGGCCTTCGTCGCGGTCGCGGGGGCCTTCTTCTCGGTCGCGGCCTTGACGGCCTTCGTCTTCGGGGCTGCCTTCACGGCCTTCGCCTTCGGGGCTGCCTTCACGGCCTTGGCCTTCGCGGCGGCGAGCTTTGGAGCGGCCTGGGCGGCGGCTGCCTTGGCAGCGGCGGCACTCGCAGCCGCGGCGGCTTCGGCTCGGCTGGACTTGCTCAGCGCCGCTCGGGCCTTGCCGGCCGCGGTCTGGGCGCCCTTCGCCTTGCCGGCCTTGCCGGCCGCGATGCGTGCCTTGGCGGCCTTGAGCGCAGCCGCCTTGCCGATCGTCTTGGCGACGTGAGACGACACCGCGGTTGCTCCGCCGACGGCGGCATTGACCTTCCGAACCAGCCGCGACTTGCGGCGCGCGGCGGCGTTCGGGTGGATGGCGCCGGTCTTAGCGGCGCGGTCAAGCGCGCTGATGGCTGCGGTGAGCGCGACCTGCGGGTCGATGCCTTCGGTCGGGGTCACGGCGGCCGCGAGGGCGCTCTTGACGAGCGTCTTGGCAGCGGTGCGACGCGGGCCGAGGATCGCATGTCGGCGCTCAGCGGTTCGGACGCGCTTCAGGCCCGATGGCGTGCGTGCGCCTGTCCATGTCCGGGGCGTCTTTGCCAAGGTGCGAAACCTCTCGTACGGGATCTATCGCTTCAGGCGCGGGCGGCATAGCCCGGGCGCGAACGGGGATGGTACCAGAGCCATTCGCAAATGGCCACGGTCGGTCAGCGTCCCGTGAATTTGGCCCCGCTGGCTTCTCGTTGACGTCGATCTTCGTCGACGAGAGAGCGGCTGCGGTGGACCGACGAGATCAACAACGGATCGATGTCCTTGCTCGCTGGCGGGTCGGCTCGGACGGGTAGGACCGGGCCCAGTAATCCAGGGCATTTCAGGGTGGCTGCCCGCCCCGCCGGATGCACGAATCCCCTCCGGATCCCCGTGCCACTGTGGGATGCTGCGCGTCGCCGGAGTCGTCGTTCGGGCCCGTCGTTCAGTGCCCGTCGTTCGTGGCTCGTGGTCCGCCGCCCGCGCCCTGGTCCGGAGTCACACCGCGCGCTCGCCGCCGCCGGGCGCCCACATCGCACTCGTCACGAGGAGATCCGAACCGTGGCCGACCTGTTGTTCCTGGGGTTGTTCGCCGGGATGATCGCCGGCGGCTGGCAGACCGGCTTCATCCGGCGCCTGTTCGGGCTGCTGTTCATGGCAGTGTCGTTCGTCGCCGGCGCGTACCTGCGCGGTCCGATCGGCGCGATCATCACCGGCATCTTCCCCGACATTCCTGCCGCCTATGCGTCCATGGTCGGGTACTCCGCGTCGTTCACGGTGCTGGTGCTGGTCTTCAACATCTTCTCGAGCCGCATCCTCTCGAAGCTCGCCGTCCAGGGCGTGAGCCGGGTGATGGACAAAGGGCTCGGAGCCGCGTTCGGGGTGGTCGAGGCAGCACTGATCGCGTCGGCCGCGATCGTGATCCTGCACACCTACTCGACCGACATCGCCGGCCTGACCAAGCTCGGCGGCCTCGGCTTCCTCAAGGACCTCGCGGAGGGCGTGGACTCTTCGACCATCGGCAAGATCCTGTCCCAGACCACCGTCCCGTTCGTCCTTGCGATCCTCGGCCCGTTCCTCCCCGCGAGCATCACCTCGCTGGTCCCGAAGACGATCCCCGGCCTTCCTGGCGGGAGCGTGCCGGGCCTGCCATAGGGGAGTGCGAGCCCGCCGTGCGGGCGCGCGCTGCGGGCCAGCGCGGTGCGGGCCAGCGGAGGTTGGGCCAGCGGAGGTCGGCCAGCGCAGTGCCGTCTCAGCGCCGCGCCAAGGCCCTCGCCCCCGGCAGTCAGGCCACGCCTGTCACACTGCGCGACGATGATCGCGATCGTCGGCGGACTCGGCGCCGCCACCTGCTGGGCCGTTGCCACCCTGTGTTCGTCGAGATCGAGCCGGATGATCGGTCCCATGTCGGTCCTGGCCTGGGTCATGATCTTCGGCCTCATCGTGAGCATCCCGCCGACCCTCCTGTCGCTGGACGCGCTCGGGACGATGTCCGCGGCGCAGATCCTGGGGCTCGTGGTGAACGGCGCCTCGTACACCGCGGGCCTGTTGCTGGCGTATCAGGCACTCGTCATCGGGCGGGTCTCGATCGTGACGCCGATCGTGTCGACCGAGGGCGGCGTCGCGGCGCTGGCATCGGTGGTCCTCGGTGAGGCACTCGGCATCCCGACCGCCATCGTCCTCGGGGTCATCGGCGTCGGGGTCGTGCTGGCTTCGATTGATCGCCGGGCCGACGCGGTCGCCGAAGCAATGGCGCCATCCGCCGTCGGGGATCCCTCGGACCTCGCGGATATCCTGCCCGCCCCGACGGCACCGGAACCGGGTGCCCGACCGCGCCACGCCCGCGAGGATCCGGCCGCGACGCGGCGTAGCATCCTGCTGGCGATCGCGGCGGCCGTGGCGTTCTCGATCGGCCTGGTCACGAGCGCCCGTCTCGGGGATGTGCCGATCAGCTGGATCCTGCTGGTCTCGCGGTTGGTCGGCGTGCTCCTGATCGCGGTTCCGCTGGCGGCTGGGGGGCGGCTCCGGATTTCGCGGCGTGCGCTGCCGCTGGTCGTGGTTTCCGGGGTGCTGGAAGCGCTCGGCAGCGCCCTCTACGTCACGGGCGCCCACGTGAGTCCCGCGGCGGCAGCGGTCCTGAGCTCGCAGTTCGCGGCCATCGCCGCCCTGTCGGCGTTCGTGTTGTTTGGGGAGCGCCTCGGCCGCGTGCAGGCCGTGGGCATCGTGATCGTGGGAATCGGCGTCACGACGCTGGCGATCGTTCGAGGTTGAAAAAGGTCGCGGTGGACTCGTTCCTGGTGATCTACCGCCTGATGGCGGTCTTCATCGTCGTGTATTGGGCTCGTGCGCTCGTCATCGGTCGTGCGAAGCTGAGTGGGTGCCGCCGCGCTTTCGGCAGTTCCCACTGCGAATCACGTGCGATCGCTACCAAATCGCGCCGCCGCTCGGCATCGCGGCAGGACTGGCTGTGTTCGCGAATTCGTTCACGCTGCAGGGCTAGGCTCGCGTTAAGTCACCCCTGTCGGCGGTGGATCTCCGGGTCATAGATCTCCATGAACAGTTCGGGTTTGTCGAGTTGCGAGAAGCCGATCTTCGTGTAGAGGCCGCGAGCGGTGGTCGAGGCGAGCATCCAGCGACGCAGACCCTGGAGTTCGGGATGGGCCTTGACACATCGCATCAGCCAAAGCCCGAGGCCTCGGCCCCGGTGTGACTCGACCACGAACACGTCGCCGACCCAGGCGAACACCGCTCGATCAGTCACGACTCGGGCGAAGCCGATCTGGGTGAGGCCACCCGCTGCGGCGTCGCCTGCGCCGGCGCCATCGCGCGCCGCGTCGGCAGCGGCCGCCCCGGTGGCGACCTCGTACATGCCGAACGCGAGAGAACCCTCCACCGATTGCCGCACCACGTGCTCCGGGATGCCGGTCGCCCAGTAGGTCGCCTCGAGGACTGCGGTTGTCAGCGGGAAGTCGATCAGCTCTGGATCGGTGGAGATGCGGAACCGTTCGTGCCGCCACTCGACGCCCCCGGGCGTCGCTGTAAAGGGACCGGCCTCGGCGCCATCGTCGCGCGTCGTCATCGGTTGATTCTACCGGCCGCGAGCGGCGGAGCCTGACCCTGCCTCACGAGCGCCACCCGCGCCCCCGCGAGCCGCCGCTACGCGATCAACCGCGATTCACCATGAGGTCCTCGACCCCGCCGCGGATGCGGGTCGAACACTGCGGCCAGTCCGGATACCACCGGGTCCGGTCAGGCGGTCGTCCCGAACCGGCTCCAACCCCGTGACCGGCTACACTCCGGCACCGTGACCATCCCCCAGGCGCGATTGCGTAACTTCTCGATCATTGCCCACATCGATCATGGCAAGAGCACGCTCGCCGATCGATTGCTCGAGGCCACCCATGCCATCGACCCCCGGCAGATGACCAGCCAGGTCCTCGATTCGATGGACCTCGAGCGGGAGAAGGGGATCACCATCAAGGCCCGGGCCGTCCGCCTCGAATACACGGCCGCGGACGGCGTGACCTATGGGCTCAACCTCATCGACACGCCCGGCCACGTCGACTTCAGCTACGAGGTCAGCCGCAGCCTCCAGGCATGCGAAGGCGCGATCCTCGTTGTCGACGCGGCCCAGGGCATCGAGGCCCAGACCCTCGCGAACGTCCATCTCGCGCTCAAGGAAGGCCTGACGATCATCCCGGTCCTGAACAAGATCGATCTTCCCTCGGCCCAGCCCGACTTGGTCATGGAAGAGCTCGAGAACATTCTGGCGATCCCTCGCGAGGAGGTCATCCTCGCCTCGGCGAAGGAAGGGATCGGGATCACCGAGATCCTCGAGGCCATCGTGGCCCGGATCCCCGCCCCGAAGGGCGACCCGGCCCTGCCCCTGCAGGCCCTCGTCTTCGACTCCCACTACGACCAGTACAAGGGCGTGATCGTCTACGTCCGGCTCGCCCAGGGGACCCTCCGCGACCACGACCGGGTTCGCCTGATGCAGTCGGGCGCGGAGGCCGATCTCCTCGAACTCGGCTTCTTCCGCCCCGCGCTCGTGCCGGTCCCGGAGGTCCATGCCGGCGACGTCGGCTACGTGGCCACGGGTCTGAAGAACGTCCGCGAGGCGCAGGTCGGCGACACCATCACCCTGGCAAACGCACCCGCCGCGGAGCCGCTGCCCGGCTATCAGGAGGCCAAGAGCCTCGTCTTCGCCGGGATCTACCCGGTCAGCGGCGAGGATTACCCGCTCCTCCGCGATGCCATCGAGAAGCTCCACCTCAACGACGCGTCCTTCACGTATGAACCCGAGAGCTCTGTGGCGCTCGGCTTCGGGTTCCGGTGCGGCTTCCTGGGACTCCTCCACATGGAGATCGTCCAGGAGCGCCTCGAGCGCGAGTTCAACCTCGATCTCATCGCGTCGGCCCCGTCGGTCGAGTACCAGGTCCTGATGACCCATGGACGGGGCACGATCACCATCGACAACCCCGCCTTCCTGCCCGCGGTCTCCGAGATCGAGGAGATCCTGGAACCGTGGGTACTGCTGTCCGTGGTGACCCCGTCGACCTACATCGGTCCGCTCATGGAGCTATCGACGAACCGGCGCGGCAGCTTCATCGGGCTCGAGTACCTCGACCCGGTCCGGGTCCTCATGAAGTTCGAGCTGCCCCTGGCCGAGCTCATCGTCGATTACTTCGACCAGCTCAAGACGCGGACCGCAGGCTACGCGTCGATGGACTACGAGGAGATCGGCTATCGAGCGGCCAACCTGGTGAAGCTCGATGTCATGGTGGCCGGCGAGCCCGTGGACGCCCTGTCGATGATCGTCCACCGGGACAAGTCCGTGTCGCTCGGGCGGACGCTCGCCGAGCGGCTCAAGGCGCTCATCCCGCGCCAGATGTTCGAGATCCCGATCCAGGCCGCAATCGGGTCCAACGTCGTGGCCCGCGAATCCGTCCGGGCCATGCGAAAGAACGTCCTCGCCAAGTGCTACGGTGGCGACATCAGCCGAAAACGCAAGCTGCTCGAGAAGCAGAAAGAGGGCAAGCGCCGGATGAAGCGCGTCGGATCCGTCGAAATCCCGCAGGAGGCGTTCCTCGCCATGCTCCGGACGGACGCCAACTAGTCGTGGAGGCGCAACTACGGACCCTGGTCGCGTTCGGGCTCACCCTCCTCCTGGTGATGCTCCGGTTTGGGGCGGAGCGCTTCGGGACGGCCGAATACGACGAAAAGGTCCGCGGTCGAGCCCCGTCCGTCCTGCGTCGGCTGACCTGGTATGCAGCGGGCGTCGGCGGCGTCGCCGCGGTCTTGCTGATCCACCCGGACCCGACCCGTGATCTGTTCTTCACCGGCGGCGGCGGCGGCGGGATCGTTCTCGGGTTCGCGCTGGCAGCGGTCGGGGCCGGGATCGCGGTCGGCGTGGCCTGGCGCCGCTACCACCACCTGCGTCTGCCCGACATCGCCCAGTATCCCGGCGCCCTCCTGAACGAGGTCGCCACGGCCTTTTTCGACGAGGCCGTGTTTCGTGGGGCACTCCTCGGATTTCTGATCATCGCGGGCGTGGACCCGGTGCTCGCGGTCCTGGCCCAGGGCGCGACGTACACGCTGTCGACCCGTCTCGGTGCGCCGGGTCGCGACCGATCGATGTTCCTGCTTTCGCTGGTGATCGGGCTCGTGGCCGGATGGGCGACGATCCTCACCGGCGGGATCGCCGCGTCGATCCTTGGACACGGCGTCACTCGTGTGGCCGTGTTCCTCACGACGGGTCATGCCGGCCAGCCCGCGCCACGCGGCAACGAGGTCGAGGAGGTCGAGCGGCGCCGGCGGGCACCCGATGGGTGGCGCGTCGTGGCCGGCCGGGACGCCACCCACGATCGGTAAACCGAGCCCGGTCCTGGACCTGCCGCGGGTCGGCGAAGCCCGGGCGGCCGTGCCGCGTTCCCTCTACATCCACATCCCGTTTTGCGTCTCGATCTGCCCGTACTGCGATTTCGTGGTCATGGCGGGAACCGCTGCACGCGGGCCGCGAAACCGGATCAAAGCGCTCGTCCGTGCGCTCCGGCAGGAGCTCGAGCTTCGGTCGTCGGGCCAGCCCACCCTGGGTGCCGCGGAGCGCCAGCTCGCCCCGGGCGCCGCAGAGCGCCAGCCCGCCCCGGGTGTCGTGCAGGGCACGCAGCCGCCATCGCTCGACACGGTCTACTTCGGGGGTGGCACCCCGTCCCTCCTGCCGGTCGAGGACATCGCCGGGCTGATCGAGCTCGTCCGCGCTCGTTTCGGGATCGCCGACGGGGCTGAGATCACGCTCGAGGCGAACCCGGGTCCCGACGAGCGCGGTGATGCCGCAGCCTTGCGGGACGCCGGTGTCACCAGGATCTCGTTCGGCGCGCAGTCATTCGACGACGCCGAACTGAAGCGGCTCGGCCGCCGTCACCGCGCCGTGGCCATCGAGGACGCCGTGCGCGGCGCGCGCGCTGCCGGAATCCGATCCGTCAACCTCGACCTCCTGTACGACGTGCCTGGCCAGAGCCTGGCGGGCTTCCAGTCGAGCCTCGAGGCCGCCCTGGCCCTGGATCCTGACCACCTGTCCCTGTACGCGCTGACCCTCGACGATCCCGATGCCGAAGGCCTGACGGGCTCGGGCGGCGACCACCTTCCGACGACCCGCGGCGCACGTCGCTGGCGCGCCGACGCCCGGCCCGCCCAGGACGAGGATCGTGCCGCGGCGATGTACGAGCATGCCGTCACGCGCCTCGGCGAAGCGGGATTTGCCGGCTATGAGATCAGCAACTGGGCGCGCCCCGGACACGAGAGTCGGCACAACCTCGCCTACTGGTTACGCCGGCCGCACGAGGCCGTCGGCCCGGGAGCCCACGCATTCGATGGTCGGACCCGACGCTGGAACGCGGCGCGATTGGAGGCCTATGTTGGGGCCCTCACGCCCGGCGACGGATCCGCGCCGCGCCTTCCGCCCGGCGGAGCCGATGCGATCGACGAACCGACGGCGATCGCGGAAGCGGTGATCCTTGGACTTCGACTCGCGCAGGGCATTCCAGCCGAGTCAGGGGAAGCGCCGCCGCTGGCCGAGCACCTCGCCTGGGCGATGGATGCCGGGGTACTCGAGCGCCGGGACGGCACCCGATTGGTCCTCACGACCCGCGGGCGCCTGCTCTCCAACGAGCTGTTCCGCCGCCTGGTCTAGGTGTGATTCCCATGGAGGTTGTTGCGTAGCGACCTCCCATGAGCTGATCGATCTGGTTGATCAAACCAGACCTGTCCACGCTCGGCAGAGCGACG
>JAYTWS010000108.1:0-4024 GCA_043743315.1 Chloroflexota bacterium
GGCGACCGTCCGCCGCGACCGGGCGCTGGGGGGGTGCGGTCCGCCGAGGGCGAGTTGCCCGCCGCCGCGACCGGGCGCTGGAACAAGGGAGCAGGAGGCACGCTGATGGGTTTGCTCGATGGAAGGACGGCACTCATCTTCGGGGTCGCCAACGATCATTCGATCGCGTGGGGCATCGCGTGCGCCCTCCACGACGCCGGTGCCATGGTCGGTTTCTCGTCGGTCGAGAGCCTGCTCGAGAAGCGGGTGCGGCCGCTCGCAGCGTCCATCGGCGCAACCTTCGTCGAGCCGTGCGATGTGCAGAGCGACGATGACATTCGCGCGGTGATGGCCAAGTGGCAGGCGACCCACGGCCGGATCGACATCCTCGTTCATGCGCTGGCCTTTGCCCGGCGCGAGGACCTCGAGGGAACGTTCGTTGACACCTCGCGGGATGGCTTCGCGCTCGCGATGGACGTGTCGGCCTATTCGCTCGTTGCCCTGGTCCGCGAGGCCCGCCCGATGCTCCGACCCGGATCCACGGTTCTGACCCTGACCTATTACGGGGCCGAGAAGGTCGTTGCGCATTACAACGTGATGGGCGTCGCCAAGGCGGCCCTGGAGGCGAGCGTCCGGTACCTGGCGGCCGACCTCGGCCCCGAGGGCGTCCGGGTCAATGCCATCAGCGCGGGTCCGGTTCGGACGCTGGCGGCCGCCGGGATCGCCGGGTTCAAGAAGCTCTACGGCTCGTTCGCCGACGTGGCTCCCCTGCGGGCCAACATCACGCCCGAGGATGTCGGCAAGACCGCGGTCTGGCTGTCATCCGATCTGTCCTCGGCGGTGACCGGCGAGGTCATCTACGTCGATGGCGGCTTCAACGTGATGGGCGTGCCGCTCGGCGCGGACTGACCCGGCCCGCGCCCCGGCCCCGGCCCCGGCCTGCGACCCGGCTCTCATCCCGGCACCGCTCCCGGCGCCACCACGTCCTCGGGGCCGTCGTGCGCCATTTGCGGCCTGCGGCGTGCGGCCCAGGCGCCCGCGGCCATGGCCCAGGCGCCCGCGGCCGTGGCCCAGGCGCCCGCGGCACTACCAGCCAGCCGTGCCGGGTTCGCCCTTGAACGGCCCGACGACGCGGGACGTGACCCACCCGCCGTAGAAGTGCCCCGGCTGCGGCGTAGCCCGTTCCTCCCCGACCCAGGCCTCGTCAACCCGGCCGACATAGAAGGCGAGGTAGCCGGCAATCGACTCGTAGCCCGGACTCGGATCCAGGTAGCGCCAGCCGATGTTGTCGATGCGGCGGCCAGCATGATCGTAGGTCACGTAGGACGCGTTGCCCTTCCACTCACAGAACGAGCCGTGAGCGCTCGCAACGAGCCGTTCCAGCCGGACGTCGGCGGCCGGGACGTAGTAGACCGGCGCACCGGCGGTCTCGAGGATGCGGACGCCGCGTGTCGTCTCAGCGAGGGTCACCCCATCCACGACGACGCGGAGCCGCTCCGGGACGACTTCGATGCGCGGGGGGCGCGGGTAATCCCAGACGGATTCCTGTCCGGAGAGGGGTTCGATTCGAGCGGGCGGTGCCTGCGTCCCGGCCGTGACGGTCGAGAATCCGCGGGTTCGTCGTGGGGTCATGCGTTCGCCTCCATGACCGTCAACCTACCGCACACGCGGGATCGGCGTCGCCAGGCGGTCACGACCTGGTCGCGGCCTGCACACGCCGGGTCCGTATCGTCAGGCGGTCACGACTAGGTCGCGGCCTGCAGACGCCTGGTCCGTATCGTCAGGCGGTCACGACCTGGTCGCGGCCTGCAGCTTTGGCCATCGCGAGCGCAACGTCCGCATGTTCGATGAGGATGGGCCCGAGCTCCTGGGTCGGCGCCAGGCCGGCACAACCGGCCGACACCGTGCACCCGATCAGCTCCCCGGATTGGGCAGTGACCTTCTTCCCGGCGAACTGCGTTCGGACCTCTTCCGCCAGCAGCGTGGCCTGCTCCCGCGTCGCGCCCGGCAGCAGGACCACGAACTCCTCGCCTCCATAGCGGGCGACCAGGTCACTTGCGCGCACTCGGCCACGCAGGACGTCGGCGAAGGCCCGGAGCACGCGATCGCCGGCCTGGTGCCCATGGCGCTTATTGATCAGGCCGAAGTGGTCGAGGTCGAACATCACGGCGGACAGGGGCTGCCGCTGATCGGCAGACTGACGGCCCCTGGCCGCGACCAGCTGAACCATCGTGGCATCGAAGAATCGCCGGTTGTGGAGGCCGGTCAGCGGATCCGTCACCGCTGCCTCGCGCGCCTCGGACAGCAACCGCTGGTTCACGAGAGCGAGCGAGACCTGGACGCCGAGCAGCCCGGCGACTTCCTGCTCCTCGGGGCTGTACGGCCTGGAGATGTCGCCCCGAAGCCACGAGATCGCGCCGAACGCACGACCATCGCGCATCAGCGGGACCGCCATCGCGGCCACGAGGTCGGGGATTTTCGCGGCCCCGGCCGCTTTCGGGAATCGGGAGCGATCCAACCGGTCGTCGATGACCAGTCGCCCGGAGTCGATCGCACGCCCCGCGACGCCCTCGCCACGGAGCACACGAATACCCACGAGCGTTGAGTCGCCGCCCACGATCCGCTCGGTCCGGAACTCGTCCGAATCTGGCTCGGCGAGGATCAGCGCTACCAGCGTGGCGTCAATGACGCGGGCGACACCGGTGGCAACGAGGTCGTGCATCCCGGCCGGATCGATCGTGCCGTTGAGCTTTGCCGACAGGTCCGAGAGGCGAACGAGCAACTCGGCTCGCTCCGCGAGCTTGACGCGCTCGTGGCCGAGGGCGAGCGCGGCGGAGAGTCGGTCACCGACGATCTGCATCGTCGCGAAATCGTCATCGTCGAGCGGACGGGCGGCATTCGATTCCATGTTGAGCACGCCGAGGAGGGTCATCCCGCTGATGAGCGGGACGCTGATCTCGCTGTTCACCGCCTGGTCGGCCGATTCGTAGTCCGGGTCGGTGGCGACATCGCGGACGAACGCGGGCTCCCGGGTGCGGGCCACCCGTCCGATGATGCCGCGTCCGATGTCAATCGTGTGGATGGGATGCTCGTAGTTCCGGTGCGCCCCGAGCTGCAGCGCGGTGCCATCCCAGAGGTAGACCGACGGGTACCGATACCCGAACGCGCCTTCGAGGGTCTGCATCACGGCATCGAGGACGTCGCCGCGCGGACCCTCTCGGGCGAGCAGACGGCCCACGGATTCAACAGCGTTGAATTGGCGAGCCCGCCGGCGCTCGAGAGCGTTTGCCTCGTGCGCGCGTTCCACGGCCCGCTCCATGGATGCGACCACGCGACGACTCCCGATGGCCAGGACCACCTCGGCTGCGACCATCGCCAGCGCCACGTGCCGGGCGCCGTCAGAGAAGCCGGGCAGGACGATCGGCGCGATCGTGACGAGGACCCCGACACCGGCAGCGAATAGGGCGCCGCGGGTTCCGATGGCAGCCGCCATCGCGACGACCGGGATGTAAAGCGCCGCGACCGGTCCAACCTCGAGACCGGCCGTTTGCGTGTTGGCGACGACCACGAAGGCCAGCGAGAAGAGGAGGCGGATGGCCGACCAGGATCGCGCCTGCGTCCCGGTCAGGACAGCCTGGATCACGAAGAAGCCGCCGCCCGCGGCCAGGATCTGCAGCGCCGCGGTCTCGCCGACGATCAGCTCGATCATCACGACCGGGAGCACCACGAATGCCGCCAGCAGAAGCTGGGGGTCCCGCTGCGCCAGGTTCAGGTAGCGGCGCCACGGCATCCGGCGCCGATGCGGATCCGGCTCGGATCGGGCGAATTGGGCGATCGGCGGAAACACGCTGTGCGCCGATCTCACGGCGGACTGGCCGGCTGGCGATGCGGCGAGAACAGCCGGGGCAGAACTGGCTGGTTGTGGGCGATCGGGCATCGATGATCACACTGGCGAGTGCTGGACGGTCGGCTGGTGAGCTCCGACGCGACGGATCATCGGCTTCGCAGGCTGGAGCCACCATCACCCTTCCGTACCAGACCACAC
>JAYTWS010000109.1:0-4651 GCA_043743315.1 Chloroflexota bacterium
GCCGGGCGGGGGGCGCCGCGGGCGGGGGCCGCGGGGGGACGGGCTCGGTAGGGGCCGGGCGGGGGGCGCCGCGGGCGGGGGGCGCGAGGGGGCGGGCGCGACAGGGGCCGGGTCAGTCGCCGGGGTGATTGCCGGACCGGATCGAGAAGTCTCGGAAGGCGCCGGTCGCGGGCATCCAGGCGACCCGGACCTGCTCGACGATCGCCCCGGCCGGACCTTCCGCAAGCTCGACGAGCAGGTGCTCGAGGTCAGCCTGCTCTCCCTCGATCACGCAGTGCACCACGCCACCTTCACCGTTCGCGACCCAACCGGTCACCGGCCTGCCGCGGACCAGCTGCATCACGAAGTACCGGAACCCGACGCCCTGAACGACGCCGCGAACGGTGGCATCGAGCCGGACGGGCATCAGGCAGCCCGGGATGGCGCCCAGTGGAGCGCGAGGACATCGAGGACCAGCTCCGGGCTCACGTTGCCTTCGAGTCGTTCGCCGGCCAGCTCGAGCCGTCGAAGTCCCTCCCCGACGGTCGCCAGATCGAGTCGCGTAGCGACGGCCACGAGATCGTCGACGAGGTCCTGATCCCGAATGGCCTCCCGTTCACCGGCGATCACCAGGCCGAGGTCACGGAGCACGGTCCGCCAGATGTCGAGTAGTGCCAGCGCCGCACGGCGGCGCTCCGCGGCCGGAACCCTCGCCGGGCGCGCGTCGGAGACGTCATCGGAAGCCCCGCCCGGGGGATCGCCATCGTCTGCGCCACGCTCGACCGGGCCCTGATTCGGTGGGACCGGCCCGTTGCGCCGACCACGCGAACCGCGCATCGGCGGCGCGGTGGATGGGGCAACCGCTCCGGCGTCGAGCGCCTTCGTGAGTTCCGCCGCACGGCCCGCCAGGTCACGCAGGCCCGACAGTCGCGAGGTCACCCCGCCGTCGAGCAGGTCGAGGAGTGTCCGCGCGATCTCGCCCCGGATGACGACGGCCTCGGGCGCGCGGGCATAGCCGATGGCATGGCCGGGGCGTCCGTCCGTAAATCGGGCCAGCCGCGAGGCCGTGGGTGCGTCGGCAACGCCCTGGGCCACGAGGACGGCCTCGATGTCGCGTGGCCCCATCGGCCCCAGGCGCACGCGAGCCACCCGCGATCGGATCGTCGGCATCAGCCGTTCCTCGTCATCCGCGCACAGAATGATCGAGGTCCGGGGTGGTGGCTCCTCCAGCGTCTTGAGGAATGCGCTCTGCGCGTCCTCGGTCATGCGGTGGGCCGCCTCCACGATCGCGACCCGCATGCCGCCCTCGACGGGCAGGTACGCGAGGTCACGAACGAGGTCACGAACACCCCGTTCGTCACGCCCGCCGATCGAAATCTGGGCGCCCGCGCCGACGGGGGCGAGTCGATGCAGATCGGGATGGTTGCCGTGCTCAACCATGCGGCACCCGCGGCACTCGCCACAGGGACGCTCCGCGCCATCCACGGCGCGACACAGCAACGCCGCCGCGATGTCCATGGCAAGCGTCGTCTTGCCGACACCCCCGGGTCCCGTCAGGAGGACGGCGTGCGGGAAACCGGAGGCGAGCATGGCCCGGATCGCGGCCACGGCGACGGGTTGTCCCCGCGTCCGCATTCCGTCCATCGCGCAGGTCAGTCGGTCGACTCGGCGGCCTTGCGGGTCGTGCGGCGCTTGGGCGCCGCCGTTGCCGCCGGCACGCCGGACTCCTCTGCGGGTGCTGCCTTCCGGGTCGTCCGGCGCTTCGCCGGTGCCTCCGCGGTCGTGGCCTCGTCGGCGACAACGGCCGTTGCGGCCTTTCGCGGCGCACGACGCTTCGGCGCCTCGGCTGCCTCGCCCGTAGCGGCCGACGCGACCGGTTCCGTCACGGCGGTCACGGCCGGCTTGCGCGTGACCCGACGCTTCGGAGCAGGGGCCTCGGCCACGGCGCCGTCGATGGTCGAGCTGACCGGCGTTGGCACCGGCGCCGCTGGTCGCGGACGACTGCCGATTTGGGCACGAAGCATCGCCTCGATCTCGGGCGGCACTTCGCTCCATGGCTCATCGGGATTCCCGACGCGCGGCGCGGGCCTGGCCTGGGGACGGTCGCCGCGGAATCGATCCGGTTCGCGACTGCCTCCGCGTGGCGCGGGCTCACCGTAGCGGCTCGACCCACCCGATCCGCCGCTTCCGGTCCGCCCGGATGCTGCCGATCGCCCACCGAACCGCTCGCGGTCGACCGCAGCGGCATAGCCGCTCCGAACGCCGCGACCGCCGCCTCCACCGCCTCGTCCGGCGTTGCCGCTGCCGCGCCCGTCGCGTTGGCGACGTTCCGCGATCAGGTACTCCGGGATCGGCGGCTCGTCGAGGTCCTCGTCATCGAAGACGGGTCCGCCGCTCACGGCCGCCGACGGCACGCCGATCTGGGAGTCCCAGACCGAGCCGAAGGCATGAACCGGGCGCTTCGCCGGCGCCGGTGCGTCGGCTTCCTCGTCCTCATCGTCCTCGGCATCCGCGTCCTCGCCGACGGGCTGGGCGCCCTGATCCGGTGCGTCCTCGCCGATGACGCCCTCGTCATGAGCACGGCCGCGACCTCGACCACGTCCGCCGCGACGGCGGCGGCGGCGGCGGGGCTCTTCTTCGCCATCAACGCGGACCTCGCCGTCGAGAAGCTCGTCCGAATCCTCGTCCGGCTCGACATCGGCTGGCACGATCGCGGCCACTGACGCGGTGGTGCCCTTCGACAGCTTCTCGCCGGGCAGGGCAATGAGCCCGCCTCCGGTGGAGGTCACGACTGCGACGGCGTCGTCATCGACAACGGCGCGCGACCGCGTTCGGGGTCGTGCCGCCACCGGGGCGTCACCTTCACCGGATCGAACGGTCCGGGTGCGTCCGCGCCCGCGCGGCCGGCCGGTCCCCTCACTCAGCTTGTCGGGTACCTCGGTCATCGACAGGTCCTCGTCGTCGCTCGCGACGCGCCGGCCCGATCGTGACGAACCCTTCTCGACCTTGGCGATCTGGGCGATGTCGGTGAACAGGTCGGCGACATCCATGAGATCGGACGAGGTGTTGCCCCGAAAGCTGAGGACCTCGACCCGGACGCCCTGTTCCTGGACGGCCCGGATCGCGGGCGCGAAGTCGCCGTCGCCGGAGACGACGATCGCGATATCCAGGTTGCGGGCGGTCTTCATCATGTCCACGACGAGCTCGATATCGAGGTTCGCCTTGACCTTGCCGTCGCCGTATTTGCGAATGTCCTTGCTGACGACCTTGTAGCCGCTCCGGCGCAGGAAGTCGTGGAAGTTCCGCTGGTTCTCGTTGTCCGGATCCAGGCCGGTGTATGCATAGGCGCGCACGAGGTCCCGGCCCGCGGTGACCGACTTCAGCAACGTGACGTAGTCGATATCGACGCCGGCCGCCTTGGCCGCATAGAACACATTCGCCACGTCCACGAAGACGGCGACATTCTTGCCCACATGATCTCCTAGTTGGTGCGGCGCGCCGTCCCGCGAACCGGGTCGGCCGCCTTGCTCAGCGGGAGCGTGTACCGGCGCCGGCTGGCGCGAGCGTGCATCCCATGTGCGGGCCTCGATCGATGAATCCACGATCCTCCCATCGGGCCCGCTCGATGGGATCGTCCGGTCGCCTCGCCTCGATTGACGAGCAACCCTTGTTGGCTGCCGATCGGAGCAGCTCCGTGAGGAGCAACTCGGTCACCTCGTCCGCATCGACATCGGGAGCGATGGCCAGGAGGTCGATCGTACCGACGTAACCGCCGGCTCGAACGGAGGGACGGATCGCGAGAACCGCGCCGCCCGCAAACTCCCGCCGCCGCTCGGCGACGAAGATGCTCGCGTGGGGGAGGTAGACCAGTTGCCGGAGCATGTCCGCGGCATCGAGGGCAGTTCCGGACCCACGCGCACCGATCTGAGCGCCGCTCAAGGCGACGAATCGGTCGATGTCGGTGATTCGGGCTGCTCGGACCGTGTATTCCACGCCGTCGCTGGTACCTCGATCGGATGGCGCCTGCTCGCTGCAATCACCCCGACCGGGGTCGACCGTGTCGACCTGTGCCACTGATTTCGGGAGGGGCGAGCGGGTTTCGCTCACGCAAATCATCCGTATCGCGGCAATCGGTGTTGCAATCGGTGCGCCGAGCCCTATCATACGACATCGCTTCGGCGGCAACCTGCGCGCCGCCCGAATCGGTCCGTATCCTCGATCGTCGCGCACCACATCCGCGTCCGGCCGACCGCCCCACCAGGGACGAACCGTTGGAAGGACGAGGAACCGGGCGCCCGACGGGAACGCGGAAAGGTTCGGGTCTCGTGAGCAGGTCTGCCGATCGAGGATCGCCCGGGAGAACCCGTGGCGATCACATTCGAGGAGGAGAATGCATGAAGCTCACCAAGGTAATCGTCGTCGCTGCGAGTGCCGTTCTGGCACTTGGCGCCTGCGGCGGCGGTGGCGCTGGCAACGTGAACAAGGCCATCCAGATCGCCGTTGATCTCCCGTTCCAGGGCGCCGACAAGGCGGCCTCGGATCCGATCCTCGACGGCATCCGGCTGGCGGTCAAGCAGGCCGGTGGCAAGGTCGGCGATTTCACGATCACCGTGCCGAACTCGGCTGTCTACGACAACGCGCTGAACGGCGCCCACGATCCGCAGACCGGCGC
>JAYTWS010000110.1:0-2472 GCA_043743315.1 Chloroflexota bacterium
GATCATGAGACGGCGAGGCGCCTCATCGAGGGGCCCGGCGGTGCGATGCTGACCTTCCAGCCGCGCGGCGGCATCGAGGGAATGGCCGCCTTCACGGACCACCTGCGCCTGTGCGACATCGGCGTCAGCCTGGGCGACATCCACACGCTTGTTTACCCGCAGCCGAAGCGAGGCGGTCTCGTCCGTGTCTCCGTTGGATGCGAGGACGTCGACGATCTCTTCGAGGACTTCGCCCTCGGGCTGTCCTTCGTGGCCTGACGCGACCCGCGAGTGACCCGCGCCCGTCGCTCGGGGTGGGCCAGTCTTGGCCCGTGCCCCGGTGCTCGCGGCTCGGTGCCCACTGCCCATGCCCCGGTGCTCGCGGCCCGTGGCCCCGGGTTGGGTCAGCCCGCCCCGAGGACCGCGGCAGCCGAGAGCGCGGGGCCGATGGTCAGGTCCACCCGCCGCGTGACTTCGTCCTCCGGCGGCCGGAACCAGGTCTCCTCACTGTTGGCGCGGACCGCCTGGTCGGCGAGCGGGTCCGCGATCACGTCGGACACCGTGAGGATCGTCCCGGCGCGTACCGGGCGACCCTTGGCCTGCTCGCGCATCGCCAGGAGGTAGAGGGCGGCGGTCTCCATCTCGGCTGCGAGGTAGCCCCGCCGGCCCCAGCGAACCGCGCCATCGGGATGCGGATCGTAGAAGACATCCGAGGTCACGATCGGCCCGACATGTGTGACCAGGCCGGCCGCGCGACTGGCTTTGGCGAGCGCCAGGATGACCTCGAGGCTGCCGGTCGGCGCCGTTGGTTCATGGCCCCCGAGCGTCGCCCCGATCCCGGAAGACGAGGCGGCCGCCATGGCGATCACCACGTCGCCGATTCCGAGCCGTCCATAGCCGCCGCAGGTCCCGACACGGATGAACGTCTCGACGCCCAGCATCAGGAGCTCCTCGACGACGATCGTCGTCGTCGGCGTGCCCATCATCGTGGTCTGGACAGAGACCGGGACACCGTTCACGGTCCCGGTGTACCCAAGCAGGCCGCGATGCGATGTGACCAGCCGACTCGCCTCAAGGCCACCGTCGAAGCGGGCCGCGATCCGCGTCGCGCGGTTCGGGTCGCCCGGAAGCAAAACGACGGGCGCGTAGTCCCCGGGCTCCGCATGCAGGTGGATCTGGGGCATCGATTCCTCCGTTCAGGTTCCGATGAGACGGTCATGTTCCACGATGGTGCAGCGATCCATCACCACGGACAGGCCGGCGGCTGCGGCGATCTCGCCGGCCTCACGGCTGACGATCCCCAACTGTAGCCACAAACAGCGAGCGCCGACCGCCACCGCCTCGCGCGCGTGCTCCGCACAGGCCTCGGGCCGCCGAAAGATATCGACAATGTCGACCGGCCCCGTCGCGTCGACCGCTTCCCGGAGTGAAGCGAAGCACGGGAGCCCGTGCACGAATCGCTCCGCCGGGTTCACCGGCACGACGTCATATCCCGCCCGCCGGAGCGCGGCAAACACGCCATGTGAAGGCCGAGATGGACGGCTCGAGGCGCCGATCATCGCAATCCGGGGCCGGGACGCGAGCAGCGTCCGAATGGCCTCGTCCTCCAGGAGCTCCACGCCGAGCCGGCCCCCATGCAGGTCCTGGAGTTCCGCAACCCTCTGGTGGTCGGCTCGTCGATCAAGCATTCGTCACTCGGTTCAACACGATGGACGTGGGGCTGGTCATTCTGTCGCACAGCCCGCACCATGTGTGTTGGAGGCGCGAATGGCACCCGTCGACGGACGAGCGTGCGGTAGCGTATTCTGCCCGCCACGACCGGTTCCACGACCCCGGAGAATCGGTCTCACAGGAGGAGAACAGATTGCGTAGTTCCAGCAGGCTGCTCGCGCTCGGCGCGTCGGCGGCCATCATTTTCGCGGCATGTGGCGGAGGGGCATCGACCGCTCCGACGACCGCACCGACCGACGGAGCCACCGTCGCCCCGACGGATACCCCTGTCGAGAGCATGGCGCCGTACAAGGCCTGCCTCGTGACGGACACCGGCGGCCTCGGCGACAAGGGCTTCAACGACAATGCCCTCAAGGGTCTCAAGGACGCGCTCGCCGCCGGCTCGGCGACCGAAGTCAAGAACCTCGAGTCCAAGAAGGACGCCGACTATGCGAGCAACATCGACCTGCTCGTGACCGACGGCTGCCAGCAGATCACGACGGTCGGCTTCAACATGGGCAACATCACCCAGACGAAGGCCGGCGAGAACACGGACATCGCGTTCTCGATCGTCGACTACGCCTATGACCCCGCCGTCGCCAACATCACCGGTATCGTCTTCGCGACGGAGCAGGCGGGCATGCTCGCCGGCTACCTGGCCGCAGGCGTTTCTGCGACCGGAAAGATCGGGACCTACGGTGGTCTTCCCATCCCGCCGGTCACGGACTTCATGGATGGCCTCTACGCGGGCATCAAGTACTACAACCAGGAGAAGGGCACGAA
>JAYTWS010000111.1:0-7216 GCA_043743315.1 Chloroflexota bacterium
GCCAGCTGCTGTCCGCCGAAGTTCGTCATGGGTACGAACGGCAGGAGCCGCGCGAACCCGAGGAACCGGTTGAGCGAGACGTCCCGCGGCCCGAAGACCCAGGTGGGCCGGAGGATCGACCAGGTGATCCCCGAGCCACGTACGGCCTCCTCGGCACGCCATTTGGCGCGGAACCAGTGACGCGTTGCATCGGGGGCGGCACCGGCACCGGATACGTAGAGGATCCGCTGCAGGCCGGCTTCTCGAGCCGCGGCGACCAGTCGCTCCGTGCCCTCGGCATCGACCAGCATGAACGTGTCTCCGTGCCTCGGGCGCTCGATCGGCGAACCCGGAAAGGCGAGGCTGATCACAAGCTGATCGATGCCGCTGAGCGCGGCCACGAGGCCGTCGCCGGTCCGAACGTCGGCGTGGCGGATCTCGATGTCGTCGGGCAGCTGTCCGCGGCCTGCCTCGCCGCGCGACGACAGGACGACGACGCGGAACCCGCGACGCCGGAGCTCCGTCGCGATCGCAGACCCGACGAACCCGGTTCCCCCGGCCACGGCCACGACGGGCCGATCGACGGAAGCGTCGATGGACGGCGCCGCCTCGAAGATCGCGCGGGTCGCGATCTCGCGGAATTGAAAGATCGATGCGAGCTGCGACCGGATGGCCAGGGCATGGGCGAGATCGCCCAGCGGGCCGAGCGGGAGCTCGTACTCGATGTGATCGTCGATGCGCGTTCCACCTTCGACCGCACTGAACGTGTGCGTGTGCACCCAGCGCCGGTAGGGACCGCGCAGCTGGACATCCGAGAAGGTCCGGGGGGCATCGACGTTCTCGATCCGGGTGAGCCAGCGCAGCGGGATCCCGGCGACGGGGCGGACCGTGTACTCGATCAGCTGACCTTCGTGCGTCGGTTGAGGCTGGCTGTGCATCTCGAACCCGAGTGTCGAGGGCGTGATCCGTCCGAGATTGGCCGGGTCCGAGTAGAAGGCCCACGCTCGATCGATATCGGCCGGAATGACCTGCGAAGCGGTGACCGTGTGGATTGACATGGGATCTGTATACCCCTGGCTGGTGGTGGAGGCGCCCCCTGGGAGGACGGGGGCGCCTCCGGATGACGTCGCCGGAGCGGCGCCTGAGACACGGGCCTTGGCCCGGTGGCTGGGTCGGGGCGCCCCTCGCGATGCGGGGCTCCCCTGGAAAGAACGCCGGCGCAGTTGCGGCCCCGGCGTTGGGAGACCGGACGGGCGACTAGCGCTCGACCCGGCGGGTGGCGAGGCGAACAGCACCCAGGAGGGTGATGAGGCCGGCGCCGATGAGGGCGACCGACAGGCCGATCGAGTTCGAGGCCGTCGGGCTGCTCGTGATCTCGGTCGAGGTCTGGGGAGGAGTCGGAGCGGGCGTCAGCGCACCGATGGCGAAGACGCTGTAGGCGGTTCCCGCTGCGAGGGTGAGCGGGGCGGGATCGAGCGGGCAGACGCTGTTGTCGGCGTTGGCGCAGACCTTGAGGTCATACGTGTTGGCCGGGAGCGTCAGGTAGGCCGTTGCGTTCGGGTAGGACAGGTTTGGAACGATCGTGGACGTGCCGTCCTGGGTCAGGACGTCGATCGCGGGGGTGTCGGCCGAGAAGTGAACGACGCGCACCTGCGCGTTGCCGGCATCGAGGACGGCTCCGTCGGTGATCACCTGGGCCTCGATGGAGGCGAGCAGGTTCGTCGCCGCGACGGTGTACTTGATGCCGTCGGCGAAGGTCAGGTCAGCGTTGATGACACAGGTGGTCGTGCCGGCGGCACAGACCTTGATGTTGTAGGTCCCGGCAGCGACCGGAAGGTAGGCGGAGATGGTCCCGAAGGCGACGTCGGGCAGGACGTTGGCGTCATTGACCTTGACGTCGACTGCCGGCGCATCCGGGGACGCATGCAGAACGCGGACCCAGGCAAAGCCGGATGCCGGAGCGTCGGTGGAGTCGACGGCGACGATGGCCGTCAGGGGTGCGCGGCTGGCCGCGGCGACCGGGCCCGCGGCGATCGCGAGGACGGCGACGGCGGCGCCGAGCGCTCCGAGCCGAGAGAACTTCGTAGACATGGCTGGTGCGGCCTCCTCGATGAGCACTTGACTGAAGTTGTCGACCTTTTGTAGAAGGTCTGTGGAGAGATTAGAGCCATGCGGGGATGGTTGTCAATTGTTTGCAGACCTTTTTCGGTGTGGTAGGCTTCACAAACCATGTACACGATCAAGCAAGCCGCAGCGCGTAGCGGCGTCGGTGTTTCGCTCCTACGAGCCTGGGAGCGACGCTATGGCGTCGTCGGGCCCCAGCGCTCCGCCGGGGGCTACCGGCTCTACGACGACGTGGCCATCGAGCGCCTTCGAGCCATGCGCCTGCTGGTCGACGATGGCTGGGCGGCGTCCCAGGCGGCGGCGGCGGTACTGGCGGAGCCGGACGCCGTTCGTATGGCACGGGCCGTTAGCGATGGCCGAGGTGCCGTCATCCCTGGGGCCCCGGCTTCCGAGGTGCTGACCGACGGCCTGGCGCTCGTGCGCGCGGCCCAGACGTACGACATCGTGGCGGTGGAATCCGTGCTCGATGGTCTGTTCGCGCACGGTTCGTTCGAGGCGGTGATCGACGACCTCGTGCTCCCAAGTGTCGCGGCGCTCGGCTCCGCATGGGCATCGGGCCGGATCGACGTCGCCGCGGAGCATCTCGCGAGCTCCGCGGTACAACGCCGCCTCGCGTCGCTGTTCGACCTCGCGGGGGCCTCGCGCCCGGGTCGGTCCGTCATCGTGGGCCTGCCGCCGGGCTGTCGGCACGAGATCGGGTTGATCGCGTTCGCCGTGGCCCTTCGGCGTCGCGGTGTCAATGTGATGTACTTGGGGCCCGACGTCCCGACGGCATCGTGGATCCACGTAACGGGCGAAGCGGTCTCGGGCGCCGTCATCGGGGTCATGCAGGACGCTGACATGCCCGCGGCGCGGGCGGTCGTGGCCTCGCTTCGGGCCGAGCGTCCGGACATCTTCATCGCCCTCGGGGGGCCCAGCGTGGGGCTCCTGACCGAGCCCCTGGTCCATGTGGTTGGGCCGCGCGTCGTACAGGCCGCTGTCGAAGTCGCAGAGTTGGCGAGCCGCGCCACGGTTCGGTGACCTCGGCGAATACCGGGGCCGGGGACACGGCACCGGTCGTGCTCTGGTTCCGACGAGACTTGCGGCTCGACGATCATCCGGCCCTCGACGCTGCCATCGCCACGGGCCGCCCGATCGTACCGCTGGTGATCCTCGATCCCGGCTTGTTGTCCTCACCGACTATGGGCGCGCGTCGGCGGTCTCGCCACGCCGCGGCCGTCGTGGCCCTCGATCGCGACCTGCAGGGGATCGGCGGTCGTCTCATCGTTCGGCGGGGAGCACCGCAAGCCGTCCTTCCGCGGATCGTCAACGAGGTCGGCGCCACGGAGATTCTCGCGACCCGGGACTTCACCCCGTATGCCGTCGCTCGGGATCGGAGCGTGATGCGCGACCTGCGACTCCGGCTCCTGCCAGGATCCCTGATCGTCGAGCCGGAAGCGACCGGCGAGGTACGCGTCTTCGCGGCATTTCACCGTCGCTGGGCGGCCTTGCCCCGACCGTTGCCGATCGCGGCACCGCATCGGATCCAGGTCCCGGCAGGCATTACGAGCGAGCCGTTCCCCGAGGCCACGCCGTGGGGCGGACCGGAGGCCCGCTCCCGGCTCGAAACATTCGCACAGGATCGCGCCACGGACTACGCGGACGCACGAAATCGGCTGGACGTCGATGGGACGAGCGGACTCTCCGCCGACCTGCACTTCGGCACGCTTTCGGCCAGTCGAGCAGGGGCCACCGTTTCCAATGAGGCGTTTCGACGACAGCTCGCGTGGCGCGACTGGGCGCATCACCAACTCTGGTTCGCATCGGACGGCGCTGCGTCCGGGCAGCGCAACGTGCCCGGCGAGGTCGCGTGGCGCGACGACCCGAAGGGCATCGACGCGTGGATGGCCGGCCAGACGGGCATTCCGACCGTCGACGCGGGGATGCGCGAGCTGGCCGCGACGGGCAGGATGCACAACCGGGCCCGGATGATCGTCGCCTCCTTCCTGGCCAAGGATCTCCTCGTGGACTGGCGCGTCGGTGAGGAGCATTTTCTGCGGGAACTCGAGGATGCCGACGTTGCCAATAATCGCCTCGGCTGGCGTTGGTCGGCCGGTGTGGGCGCCGACGCCGCGCCGTTCTTCCGGGTCATGAACCCGAGTCTTCAGGGAGAACGCTTCGACCCACATGGCATTTGGGTCCGGCGGTGGATCCCCGAACTCGCCGCGATCCCCGATCGCTTCGTCCACCGACCGTGGGACGCCCCGGGTGGGCACCCTCGCGCCTACCCGCGACCGATCGTGGACCACGCGGCCGCGAGGTCCCGAGCCCTGGAGGCGTTCCGCGAGCGGCCCGTCACCCGCGACGTGCCACGGACCACCGGGGAGAACGGCGAAGGCTGAACCAGACGGGCGTGAGGCGGCCGACGTCCTCGATTCCCGGCGGCCCCTGCCGGCGCGTGTCTCGCTAGGATTACGCCACTCCCCGATTCCGGTATCCCCGGCAACCAGCGACGCGCCAGCCCAGGAGACTTCGATGCGACTCAAGGACAAGGTTTCCATCATCACGGGCGGCGGCTCCGGCATGGGCCGGGTGGCCTCGCTGATGTTCGCCGCCGAGGGCGCCAAGGTCGTCGTGGCGGAGTTCAACGAGGTGGCCGGCGAAGAGACGGTACGACTCGTCCGCGAGGCCGGCGGCGAGGCGACCTTCATCAAGACCAACGTGGCCGACGAGGCCAGCGCGAAGGGCATGGTCGATCATGCGGTTGCGACGTACGGTCGGGTCGATGTCCTGTATAACAACGCCGGGATCATGCCCGAGGCGGATCACTCGGTGATCGACACCTCGGTGGAGGATTGGGATCGGGTCATGGCGGTCAACGTTCGGGGCGTGTTCCTGGGCTGCAAGTTCGCCATCCCGGTGATGGTCGAGCAGGGCTCCGGTTCGATCATCAACATCTCGAGCTTCGTCGCGATCCTCGGTTGCTCAAATCCGCAGGATGCCTACACGGCCTCGAAGGGCGCGGTCCTCGCCCTGACGAAGTCACTCGCCGTCCAGTTCGCCCCGAAGGGCGTCCGAACGAACGCGATCTGCCCGGGTCCCGTGGAGACCCCGCTTCTGATGGACTGGCTCGTGAAGGACGAGGATGCCAAGCGCATCCGGCTGAACCGGAACCCGACCGGCCGCTTCGGCAAGCCCGAGGAGATCGTCGCGATGGGCATTTACCTCGCGAGCGACGAATCACGCTGGACCAATGGTGCCTCGATGGTGATCGACGGCGGCATCACCGTGAACTACTTCTAGCCGATGTCGGACGTGACGGGTCGACGCTTCGCGATCGGCGTGGATGTCGGCGGCAGCGGCGTAAAGGTCGGTGTCGTTGATGTCGATACGGGCGAACTGGTCGGCGAGCGGCGGCGAGTGGCCACGCCACAGCCGTCCACGCCCGCGGCCGTCGTCAAGGTCATCGCGCGTCTCGTTGCGCGCCTCGCCGAGGCGGCCGGCGCGTCCGATACCCCGGTGGGCGTCGGCGTGCCGAGCGTCGTCATCGATGGGGTGACGAAGTCCGCTGCCAACGTCGATGCCGGGTGGGTCGACTTCGATGCCCGCAAGGCCCTGACCGAGGCGATCGGGCGGCCGGTGCGCGTGCTCAACGATGCAGATGCGGCGGGACTCGCCGAGATGCGCTTCGGGGCGGGGGTCGGCGTTGCTGGAACGGTGTTCGTCCTGACCCTCGGTACGGGCCTCGGCTCGGGCATGTTCCTCGACGGACGCCTTGTCCCCAACACCGAACTCGGCCACATGGAGATCCGGGGTCGGGATGCCGAGCGCCGGTCGGCGGCGGTCGCGCGCACTCGTCGCGGGCTCTCCTGGAAGGCGTGGGCCGCCGACCTCGACGAGCACCTCCACGCCATCGATCGACTGTTCTCGCCGGACCTGATCATCCTGGGCGGCGGGGTCTCGAAGAGCGCGGACCGGTTCCTGGGCCGACTCACCGTTCGCCCTCCAGTGGTTGCAGCCGTTCTTCGGAACGATGCGGGAATCGTTGGCGCGGCGATGGCCGCCGCCGAGAGCGGCCCAACTACCTGATCGATCAGGCCATCACGGCGCCCGGGCCGGGGCCGGATTACCCGCGCGGGGCCGGCCCCCGCGGCGTGGGCCGCTGCGGTCATGGACGGCTACCACACCGTCGTGATCTGGGACACGGAGATGGCCCACGCGATCGCGGCGGCGCCACTGCAGTAGCCTCCCGGCCCTCGGTGGGCCGTCACCCGGGACTCGCGGCGTATCATCGGGACTACCATCCGACCCCGCCGCGCGCCCGCACGGGCGCCCCACCGAGGTTCCGTCACATGACCCTGGACCAGACCGCGGCTGCCGTCAGCGCGATGAAGATGATGATCGGCGGCCAGTCCGTCGATGCCGCCGACGGGCAGACCTTCGAAGTCGTGAATCCGGCGACCGGCGCCGTGATCGCCACGGCGCCGCTGGGCGGCAAGACCGACGTTGACCTTGCGGTCGCCGCGGCCCAGAAGGCCTTCGAGGACCCCAAGGGCTGGGCGACATGGGCGGCCGGCAAGCGCGGCCGAACGCTGGCGAAGTTCGCCGCGCTGATCAAGGACAAGAGCGAGGAGCTGGCCTGGCTCGAAACGCGCAACATCGGCAAGCCGATCGGCTCGTCGCGCGGCGAGATCATCGGGGCGAGCCTGGTCTTCGACTACTACGCCGGTGCCGCGAACAAGGTCTTCGGCCAGACGATCCCCGTTTCGAAGCCGGGCCTGGACCTGACCCTGCGCGAACCGATCGGCGTCGTGGGCCTGATCGTCCCGTGGAACTTCCCGCTCCTCATGGCCAGCTGGAAGCTCGGACCGGCCCTCGCCGCGGGCAATACCTGCATCCTGAAGCCAGCCAGCCTGTCCCCGATGACCGCACTGCGGGTCGGTGAACTGGCACTCGAAGCCGGGATCCCGGCAGGGGTCCTGAACGTGGTCACCGGGCCTGGTGGCACGGCCGGGGCGGCCATCGCGGGCCATCCCGGCATCGGCAAGGTCGCCTTCACCGGCGAGACCACCACGGGCCAGGAGATCATGCGACTCGCGTCGAACAACGTGAAGAAGATCAGCCTCGAGCTCGG
>JAYTWS010000112.1:0-1637 GCA_043743315.1 Chloroflexota bacterium
GGGTCACGCCGTTCCCCGCCGGGGACCCGCTACCCTTCGCGGGATGGAACGATCTCTCCGGGCCGTCCTGATCGGGACCTTCACCCTGCGCTTCAGCACCGGATTGACCGGCGCCATGCTCGCCTTCTACCTTGCCGACCTGGCGACCGCGGGAACCAGCGGGATCGACGCGAAGGTCGTCGGTGCCCTATCCGCCATGTTCTACCTGGCCGAACTGGTTCTGTCCCCCATCTTCGGCGTGCTGGCGGATCGGTTCGGCCACCACCGGGTCATGCTGTTCGGGCCGGCGTTCGGCGCGATCGCCGTGGTGCTCACCGCATTCACGACGCATGTCGGTGTCCTGGCCGGCACCAGGCTCCTCGAAGGCGCCTCGACGGCAGCGTCCGTGCCGGCGATTCTCGGGTTCATCGCCCTCGCAACGGCCGGCGACGAGGCGCTCCGGGGCAAGGCTTCGGCACGGTTCGAAGGGGCGACCCTGGCCGGCCTCGGGGCCGGCTTCATCGTCGCGCCACTCCTGTTCAAGGCGATCGGAGCCAACGCGTTCCTGCTCAACGCCGTCGTCTATGTCGGCTCATTCCTGATCTACCGATACGGCGTGGCCGATACGGACGGCGCACGCACGGCGCGACGCGCGCGCACCACGGGACTGGGACGGTACCTCACCTTGATCGGGAACTCCCATGTCCTGCTGCTCGCGCCCACATGGATTGCCGTGAACGCGTCCATCGGGCTCTGGTTCAGCCAGTCGCTCTTCCAGTTCTCGAAGCACAACCCGGCCTTCCCGAGCCAGTGGCTCCTGCAGGGCTTTTCGGCCGAGCAGATCACGTTCGGCGCGGTCGTCATCGCGATCGTCTTCGGAGCGGGCATCCTGTGGTGGGGCAACCGCTTCGATCGGTTCCGGCGGACGACCATCATCCTGTTCGGGGTCCTGGGCGGACTCGGCCTCGTCGCGGCGGGGCTGGTGGTCAATCACGCGGGCTTCGCCGCGGGCGAGTCGGCCGTCGTCGCCGTGGCGGTCGGCGCCGCGGCGATCGGCTTTGGGGTCGGCCTGTTCCTGCTGGCAGGAGCGACCCCGGCGGCTGTCGGGCTGCTGGCCGATGTCAGCGAACAGTTCCCGGCCGATCGGGGCGCGATCATGGGCCTGTACTCCGTCTTCCTCGCGATCGGCCAGATCGGGGGCAGCCTGATCGGCGGCGTCGTGGCCGACGGCCTCGGCATGGACGGGCTGCTGCTGGCGACCGGCGGGCTGCTCCTCCTTGCCCTCGTCCCACTCACCAGGCTGCGTGGCATGGAGCACTACTTCGGGCCCGGGGCACCGGTCGTGCTCGGAGACGGTGATTGACCGGCGAGTCGCCATCACCGTGGGGTCCCGTCCCGCTGGCGCGCGGCGCTCACGGTGCGGTCGTGGCGCCCCATCACCTGGCAACGGCCGCGGGACTGGCGATCCTTCGCCAGGGCGGCCACGCGGTCGACGGGGCGATCGCGACGAATGCCGTCCTGGCCGTGGTGATGCCGAACGGTTGCGGCATCGGCGGTGACGCCTTCTGGTTGATCTGGGATGCCGCCGCGCGACGCCAGGTCGCCCTGAACGGATCGGGTCGCGCCCCCGCCGGGATCGATCCGGTCGCCCTTCGATC
>JAYTWS010000113.1:0-8627 GCA_043743315.1 Chloroflexota bacterium
GAGAGGACCATGTGTGAGCAAGCGCCGCCTCGTCGGTAACGTGCTGATCGCCACGACGATCGCCGCGATGGTCATTGCGATCGGCTTCGTGTCGAAGAATCGGAACGCCCTCACGGCTCAGGCCAGCAGCTCGCCCACCGAAACGGCCAGCAGCTCGCCCGGGCCTTCGCCCAGTCCGGTCATCACACCTTCAGGCGACCCGTCCGGCATCCCGAGTCCGACGGCCGATCCGACCGCGACGGGCCCGTCCTCGCCACCCGCGACCAAGGCGCCGGGCCGGACCCCGACGCCGACGGCAGAGCCCGCCGCGTGGCCGGTGATCGGGCATATCTACACGATCGTCATGGAAAACGAGGAGGCAACCTCGATCATCGGCAGTGCGAACGCGCCCTACATCAACACTCTCGCCGCCACCTACGGGCTCGCCGCGAACTTCACGGCGGTGGCCCATCCGTCCGAACCGAACTACGTCGCGATGTTCTCGGGCTCGACGCAGGGCGTGACCGACGATGCCCCGCACACCTTCACGAACGTGCCGAACCTGGCCGACCAGATCGAGGCCTCCGGGCGCGACTGGCACGTCGCGGCGCAAAATGTGAAACTCGGTTGCTTCGCCGGAGGGTCGGCGTCGGGCGGAGCGGACGGGACCGGGATTTACGTTCGCAAGCACGAGCCGGCGATCATGTTCAGCCAGATCGCGACGAACGCGGCGCGCTGCGCGAAGATCACCGACTTCGCGCATTTCGATCCGAATCTTGGCAACTACTGGTTCATTTCCCCGAACCTGTGCAACGACATGCACGACTGCCCGGTGGCGACCGGCGACACCTTCCTGAAGTCGTTCCTGCCCACGATCCTGGACTCAACGGCGTTCCGGAAGGACGGCCTCCTTTTCCTGACCTTCGACGAGGGTTCGTCGAAGAAAGGCGGCGGCGGCGAGGTCGTCACGATCGTGATCAGCCCGAAGGGCAAGGCCGGCTACGTCTCGAACGTCGCCTACAACCACTACTCGGTATTGCGGACCATCGAAACGCTCTGGAAGATGCCCTGCCTGGCAAACGCCTGCAAGGCAACAGCGATGCGTGATCTGTTCCGCTGACCGGTGGGGAGGCGGTGGAGATGAGGGGACTCTGCACCCACCACGCACGAATCGGCCGGAATGTAGCCATTCTGGCCGCCATTCTTCACCGAAATTGTGTCGCACTCGAATACGTGTGACTTATGGCACAAGAACACAGGATTGATGCGCGCTACTCTGGGATCAGGACCGTGCCTGGACTCCGTCGGTGACTCCTGACGTGGGCACCAGATCGCGGTTGGACCAGCCCACTCAGCTCCACTGGGGGCGGAAGGGGTCTTGGCCTAGCGGCATCCCGCCGCTCTCGCCCCGGAGCGGGCGCCCAGCCATCCCTGAGTCCATCTGGATCCAGCCGAAAGGCGGAAAGGACCTCGCTCATGCGACGTCTATCCATCCTGCTCGCCATTTTCGCGAGCTTCGCCCTCGCAGGCGGCACCACACTCGCTGCACCAGCCACGGGCTGGAAGGTCTACTCGTTCAACGCGTCCGGTCAGGCATATGCGTCGAAGACCGCTACGGCGGCGAACGGGTTCGCCTTTACCGCGGCCCCCGACGCAGCACTCTTCGCGAACAAGCAGGACAAGTCCCTGCTCGGCGACCTGACCGGGAAGACGCTCACGGCGACGTTCACCATCACCGGCTCGACGGACGCAGCCTTCACTTACTACGGCGCGCCCGGGGCGTGCGGGCTCAACGGACCGAACGTGCGCCTCTACTTCGAGGGCAACACGACCGGCAAGTTCACCTACGACACCGCGGGCTACTCGAAGTACTGGTGGTCCAACCCAACGGCAACAGTGCTCGCGGTCAGTTCCACGAGCGTAACGCTTGCCGTCCCTCTCACCACCGCCAACTGGTCCGACTGGGGCGGTGAGCTCGCCTCTTCGGTGCCCACGTACTTCGCGGCTGCCATCGCGCAGGTGAGCGCCGTCGGCCTGTCCTTCGGGGGCGGCTGCTTCTTCGCGAACGGCGTCGGGATGTCGGCTGGTAGTGCGACGTTCACCCTGACGAACTACAGCGTCAACTGACCAGGCAGCGTCAAAGCGCCACTGTCGGGAGCGTCGGTCCGCTGACCGCCGTTGACTGACTCGGCTCCAGGAAAGTGCCGCTCGCCTCGGCGGGCGGCTCTTTCGTGCCTTCGGCATGCAGGGAAGCAGCCCGGCGTGAATCCGAACGGTCGTTCACGGGTGAGTGGGGAGGTGGTGGAGATGAGGGGACTCGAACCCCTGACCCCCGCGATGCGAACGCGGTGCTCTTCCAGCTGAGCTACATCCCCACGGGGGCGTCGCAGCACGCCGAGCGGCTGGACGGGCCGAGAGTGTAGCACGAGGTCGGGCGAATTCCGGGTGGCCGCCATGCCCCGCGCGATCCGGAGATCGGGTCTTTTGCCCCATTGATTCATTCGAACAGATGTTCGATACTAACCATCTCATGGCGACCCTCTCTCCGGATGTGACGACCGCTCTCGCGACCCTGCAATCGCGCTGGGGAGCGGCTGCGCCGCGCACCGGGGAAGTGATGGGGGCACTCGCGCTGGCGCCCGCACCGGCCACGGTCTCGGCACCGGGGCCAGCCGGTGCGTCGGGCGCGCCGGGCGCGCCGGGCACCGATGTTGGACCGGATCCCGCGCACGACACGGCACGCGACCTCGCGCGCATCTACTCCACCGGGTTCCCGACACTGGACGCCATCCTCGGACCGGGCGGTTTGCCGCGCGGGATGGGTCTTTCACTTCGCGGCGACCACTCGAGCGGGCGAACGACGATTGCGCTGCGACTCGCAGCGGAGGCTCAGGCGAACGGGGCCATCGTGGCCTGGCTGGATCTCGCGGATGCATTCGATCCCGTGGAGGCCGTGGCCCGCGGCATGCAGCTGGAGTGGCTCGTGGTCCTGACCCCGGCCGGCCCGGAGGAGGGCCTCGCGATCGCGGGGTCGCTCCTCTCCAGTCGGACCGTCGACCTCCTCGTCATGGACCTGCCGCCTCGCCCGGACGGGGCAGCGCGATTTGCCGATCGACTCGGGCGGCTCGCGGCCCTTGCCCGGCGAACGGGGATCTCCCTGCTCGTCCTCGAACCGTCGGGACTCGTGAGCTCGGTGGCCGCCGCGGTCGGAGAAGGAACGGGTATTCGCCTCGAACTCGAGCGACGATCATGGATCCGGCTCGGACGCGATGTCGTCGGGCAGGCCACCGATGTCGTCGTCGCGCGCAGTCGGGCCGGTCCGCCGGGTCGCCGAACAACGCTCCGGATCCTGTATGCCGATGGCGGGGATCGGGATGCGTGCCTCCGTCAGGAGGCCCTCCTCAGGGAAGGCTTGCCGGCCGAGGTCGTGCCCATCCGGGCCAACCCCCGCGCCGGCAGTGCCTCCGCCCAGCCCACCCTTGCCGCTCCAACTCATGCCCCCGTTCCAGTGTCCGGGACGACCCATGCGACTGCTTCATCTCTATCGACCGCACCTCCTCCTCGACCTGGCGAAAGATCGCCGGGGCTCCGGCTCGTGGCCGGCGGGCCCGATCGTGCTCGGGGGCCAGCCGTGGATCGCGGGGACCGTGCTGGACGCGGATCCCGCGGCTCGGCACCTCGGGGTCCGGCGCGGGATGCCGCTCGGGTCGGCCCATCGGCTGGCGCCGGAGGCGACCTTCCTCGATCCGGAGCCGGAAGCTGACCGGGCGGCCGTCGAGGCCGCCCTCGAGACGCTCGGGACCTTCAGTCCGGCGATCGCCGGGTCGGCCGATCCGGCGGACCAGGCATTTGGCCTGCTCGAGGCTCAGGTCGACGGCCTCGAGCTCCTGTGGGGCCCGGAGCCGGTCCTCGTCGAGCGGATCGGCGCGACGCTGGCTCCGATCCTCGCCGGGAGACCGCGCAACGGGATTGCCGGGACGCGCTTCGCCGCGATGGTCGCGGCAGCGGCAGCGGAACCCGGGGCGCTGATGTCCGTGCCACCCGGTGGAGAGGCGGCCTTCCTGGCATCGATGCCGACCACGCTGCTGACCCAGGACCCCGAGATCCGGGCCCGCCTGTGGCGCTTCGGACTCCGGCGGATCGGACAGGTCGCCGAGCTTGCCGCATCCGCGCTCGTGGCCAGGTTCGGGGAGGAGGGCGCCCGGATCGGGGCTCGGGCCAGGGGCGCGGAGACCGATCCCTTCCGGTCGCGCCGGGCCCCGATCCGACTGCTCCTGTCACTCTCGATTGAACCGCCGGTGGCGGAGCTGGAGGCGGTTCGGTTCGTGCTGCGACGGATCGCCACCGCGCTCGCCGCGAATCTCGCTGCGCGGGGGCTCGCGGCTGCCCATGGGCAGGTGCGCCTGGAGCTGGATCTCGCCTTCGCCCGCGGGGGGACACCCGGCGAGGTGATCGTCCAGGCGCGGTTCCCGGAGCCGACCGCCGATGCGGAGGCGATCGAGCGGCTGCTCCTGGCGCAACTCGAGCGGACCCCACCACCGGCCCCGGTCGCCCGCCTCGAGCTGGAGCTGTCCGGTGCCGAGCCGGCCGAAGGCCAGCAGCTGCCGCTGTTCATCCCGCAGGCCCTGCGGGGCGCACGGCTGCGTTGGCAGCTTGCCCGATTGGCGATGACCTATGGCGAGGATCGCATTCGCAGCGTGATCATCACGGATCCGGAAGCGCCGCTGTCGGAACATCGCTGGGCATGGCGAGCAGTGACAGGCGCAGGCGGGACCCTCCGATGACGAGGCTCCTCCACGCGCATCCGGCCATCGAGCCGGAACTCGATGATGGCGGAGCGCTCGTCGCCATCCACTGGGCAGGTCGCCGGGAACCCGTCGAGGTCTGCAATCGCTGGCGGGTCGAGGAGACCTGGTGGCGCGAGCCGATCGCGCGGGAGTATTTCAAGGTCGTCGGAACACGCTGGCTCGCACTCATCTACCACGACCGCGTCAACGGCTCATGGCACCTCGAGCGGCTCTACGACTGACCTGACGCAGGTCGTCCCGAGATGCTCAACTGTGGCCAGTGCTCAGTGCGCCGGCACGAGCACCGTCGTCAGGAACAGCATCACGAACAATCCGACCACGAACACCAACGCCCCGACATCGCGCGGTTGAGCCGTCTGCACCGAACATCTCCCCATCACCGTCGAACCGGTCCCGGTCGGTTCGCCCGAGGGAGTGTAGCTGCGAATGGTGCAACGCGCGAGCACTTTGTTCACTCGGTTGAACGCCCGTTCGACATCGACGGGTTCCGAAGCCTCGGTCAGGCCGCATGCTGCCAGGTGAAGAAGAACAGGACGGCCACGAGGCCGATCAGCCCGGCCGTGAGAAGGGCCGCGCCGACAATGTCCCTGACCCTGATTTCCAACTCGGATCTCCTCTGCAGATCAGCTCGTGAACGGGCAGCCGGCGCCATACAGGATCGTCACGATCGTACTGCCACCGAGGGGCGTGACCGTGGCGCGGAGCTGGCACGCGGGATGGATGTCGACCACCGAAAGCTCGAGACTGCCGTCCTCGCGAGGTCCCGAAACGCCGACGATGATCCAGCCGGCCGCCTGGAGTGCGGTCTGGTAGAAGTTCATCACCGCAGCGGGTTCGGTCGACCCCGCGTCGAGCGTGGCGCTGGCCGGGCCCGCTCCGATCTCGGTCGCATGCGCACCCGGGAAGGCGGGGAACCCTGTCGGGAGCCCGTCCCAGATTCGCCCCCAGTCCGTGTCCGTCTGTCCGCTCGGCGCCGGTTCAGTCGTACTTCCCGGATTGGTGGGGACAGGGGTGAGCGTGGCGGTCGGTTCAGAGGGCGTGGGCGCCGTCGAGGTCGTGGGGATCGCGGTTGGCCCGATCGTGCCCTTCAGCGTTGAGCACCCACCGATCACGGATGCAGCCAGGACGACGACAACCAGGACGCGGAGCAGGCCCGCATGGCCGGGATGCGGCGTCATCCGTGCGCGTGGGCGCGGATCGTTCAAGTGGGGCTGGTGCATCGGGGAATCCTACCCCCGGGCGTGGCAGGACCCCGCCGCCCCCAGATGCGACGGGGTCCTGTCGTGGTCCGATCACCTGCTCACCAGGTGCCGGCCGATCGGTGACCGGCTTGGTACCGATCCCCGAGCCTCACTCCGGCACCACGCCGGAGCGGTGCGTTGCGAGTTCAGGATCCGGTCTGGGCTGCCAGGGCCGCCGGGAGGAAGACGAGGATCAGGAGACTCACGATGGTGATCATCGCGACGATCCTCGTCAGGACGACGGCAAGGCTGCGAAACGAACGGAGGCCTGTTCCCACGACCTTCTGACGCCGCCGGGCCCTGCGTTGTTGCGCGCCCGGACCATGAGTTGCTGTGGCTTCGGCCCGATTGCACAACATCGAACAGATGTTCTAGTATGTTCGTCCATCTGCCCCCCCCGACACCGGGACCTACCGTGGCTCAATTCCCGTACGCGGAGCTTCACTGCCACTCCAACTTCTCGTTCCTCGACGGGGCGTCGCCGGTCGAGGATCTCGTCGAGCGGGCAGTCGAACTTGGCCTGACCGGGCTCGCGATCACCGATCACCTCGGCCTGTACGGGGTGGTGCGGTTTGCGGCGGCAGCGGAGGCGGCAGGGCTCCACCCGGTCATCGGGCTGGAGGTCGAACTGCTCGACGCCGCCGCTGCGGATCCCTCCGGGATCGTGGTCCCGGGGCGCCGACCGGCACGCCGCGGACGTCCGGCTGCGACCACGCCGATGGCGACGTTCGGCACGATCGGCGCGGCCGGACCCGTCGAGGGTCTGCCTGCGCGGCGGCGCCCGGAGCGCACCAGGCTGCCCGGTCATCGATCGATCGTGAAGGAGGACCTGCGAGGGATCGGGGAGCGCCAACGGGGGCCGCATCTGGTGCTGTTGGCGCGGGACGCGGCGGGGTACCGGAGCCTGTGTCGCCTCGTGTCGCACGCCAATCTGGCCGGCACCAAGCGCGTGCCGCGGTTCAGCCAGGCCCTGCTCGCCGAGCATACCGAAGGCGTTGTGGCGCTGTCAGGCTGCCGGGACGGCGAGATCGCGCGGCGACTCCTGGTCGGAGACCGCGCGGGGGCACGGTCGGTGGCCGAGCGGTATGCGGGGATGTTCGGACGGGCGGGGAGTGGCGACGCTGGCTTGGGCGGCGACTCACCGGCCACGAGCGGCTTTTTCCTCGAGCTGTCGCACCACCTGCTTCCCGACGACGATTGGCTCGTGGCCGAAACCGCGTCGCTCGCCGCCGACCTCGGGTTGCCCATCGTCACCACGAACGACGTCCATCACGCTCGGCCCGAGGATCGCGAGCTCGGCGACGTTCTGACGGCGATCGCGCATGGGCGCACGCTCGACACGCTCGCCGACCTGCGCCGCCCGAACGGGGAATCGCATCTCAAGTCGGGTGCGGACCTGATGGCGATGCCGCCGGGGGACGCGGCCTTCGCCCGGGCGGACCCGGTCACGGCCCGGGCCTGGATCGAGGGGATGGCCAACGCCGCCGAGGTCGTCGCCTCGTGCGCCGTCGACCTCGGCTTCGAGCGGTATCGCTTTCCGGGCTTCCCGGTGCCCGCCGGGGAGACGGCATTCAGCTATCTCGTCGAGCTCTGCCAGGCCGGGGTGCGGCGCCGATACCACCCGATCTCGCCGCCGGTCGTCCGGCAGCTCGCCCACGAGCTCGATGTCGTCGAGAAGACCGGGCTCGCCGAGTTCTTCCTGATCTGCTGGGACCTGATGCGCTTCGCAAAGGAGCGGGGGATCCCGGCCCAGGGCCGGGGCAGCGCCGCTGATTCGATCATCGCCTACGCCCTCGGGATCACCCGGGTCGATCCGATCCGCCACAACCTGCTCTTCGAACGGTTCATCAACGAAGGCCGAACGACGTACCCCGATGTCGACATCGACTTCTCCTCGGCGCGCCGGGAGGAGGTCATCCAGTACGTCTATGCACGCTACGGGCCGGAGCACACGGGGATGGTCTGCAACCTCGTCACGTACCGGGCCCGGTCCGCTGTCCGCGAGGTCGGGTATGCGCTGGGGTTCCCGCGGCCGCTGGTCGATCGGGTGGCCAAGGCACTCGAGACGTACGACTCCGTGATGGTCCGACGGGACCTCGAGGCCGACGGGGGGTTCGCGGAGTTTTTCCGGCGCCCGGGCGACGAGGCGAGGGGCGCTGGGAGCGAGGGTGCCGCGGATGAGGCAGTCGCGGCGGCCGCGGATGAGGCGGCCGCGGATCAGGCAGTCGCGGCGGCCGCGGCGCGGGCCGGCGAACGCGGCTCCACCGACGGGATGGGGCAGCTCAACGTCCGACGCGGTGGGGGACGTGATGGGCCGCCGGCACGTGGCGCTCCTGGCCCGGAGCCAGGAGTTGGCCATATCGACACCCACGGTCGACAAGGCAGGCTCGCGAGCCCGTCGCCGTCGACCGGACAAGGTCCAGCGTACAGATTCATACCGCCACGAGCGTGGCTCGGGACGGATTCGTCGGAGCGGTCCGGCGCAGATGCCCCGAGCGACCATCCGAGCCAGCCCAGGCGACCCCCGGTGTCGATATGGCAGGAAACCGGCCCCAGCGGGCGGCCAGACCCGGTGTTAGGCGCGGGACCGGGCTCCGCC
>JAYTWS010000114.1:0-4375 GCA_043743315.1 Chloroflexota bacterium
TTCGTCCTTCCGGCCATGCTCGCCTCCGACAGCGGTGGGGCTGATCAGCATGGCGAGTATAGATCATGACGTAAGCGTATTGGTGGAACGCTCTACTAGTGCCCGCCGGTGGCCTCGGCGTGCTTACGGTGATCTTCAATCACCTTCTCGGCGAGGTGGCTGGGCACGTCGTCGTAGTGATCCAGCGTGGCGGTGAAGGTGCCCCGGCCGCCGGTGATCGAGCGCAGTTCCGTGGCGTAGGAGAAGAGCTCGGCCTGGGGCACGTTGGCCGTGATGATCTGGACCCCGTCGTTGACATCGAGCCCGAGGACTCGGCCGCGGCGTCCGTTGAGGTCGCGATTGACTTCGCCCATATAGGCCTCCGGAATCCGGACCTGAACGGTCATGATCGGTTCGAGGAGTGCGGGCTTGGCCTGGTGGACGCCGTCCTTGAGGGCCATCGAGGCCGCGATCTTGAATGACAGCTCGTTGGAGTCGACGTTGTGGAACGAGCCGTCGTACAGCGTGGCCTTGAAGTCGGACAGCGGATATCCGGCGACGACACCCTCGGCAGCGGTCTCGCGGATTCCCTTTTCGATCCCCGGGAAGAATTGCTTCGGCACCGAGCCGCCGACCACGCGCTCGGCGAACTCGACACCAGCACCCGGATTCGGTTCCAATTCGATCCAGACGTCGCCGAACATCCCGTGGCCGCCGGTCTGCTTCTTGTACCGGCCGTGGACCTGGGTCTTGGCCCGGATGGTCTCGCGATACGGAACGCGTGGCGTCCTGGTGACGATGGCGGAGCCGAACTTGCGCTTCAGCCGCTCGATGATCACGGCCGTGTGGGCTTCGCCCATCGTGACGAGGATCTGCTCGCCCGCATCGCCGCGTTCGAGACGAGCGGTGGTTTCTTCCTCGAGCATCCGCTGCAGCGCCGGACCCATCTTGTCGAGGTCGGCCTTCGTCTGTGGCTCGATGGCCACCATCAGCGTCGGGGTGGGGAAAATCAGGGCGGGAAGGATGAACGGTCGCTCCTTGTTGCTGAGCGCGTCGCCGGTCGCGGTGGCGGCGAGTTTGGCGACAGCGCCGATCTCGCCGGCCCTGAGCTCGCCGATCGCCTCTTGTTCCTTGCCGTGCAGGAGCAGCAGCTGGCCGATCCGCTCGTCTTCGTTGCGATTGGCGTTCCAGATATGGGCCTGAGAGTGCAGCGTTCCGGAGAGTACGCGCAGGTAGGTGAGTCGGCCGACGAACGGATCCGCCGCGGTCTTGAAGACTCGAACGAGAAGCGGCCCGTCGGGATCGGGTGACACCTCGATGGAGGCACCGGCCTTGTCGGTCGCGGCCGCAGCCGGCTCGTCGGCAGGGGACGGCAGGTAGCGAATGAAGGCATCGAGGAGTGCGCGCAGCCCGATCCCCACAAGGGCGCTGCCTACGAGGACGGGCGCGAGGACCGATTCCTTGACGCCCTTGCGGAGGCACGCCTCGAGCTCGGCGTCCGTGATCTCCTCGCCCTCGAGGTACTTGGTCAGGACCTCGTCATCAGCCTCGGACGCTGCCTCGAGGAGCTGGTCCCGCCGTCGCGCAACCTCGGCCTGGAGCTCGTCCGGGATGTCGATCTCGGCGTCTTTCGTGCCATCCCATCGATAGGCTCGACGATGGACGAGGTCGACATACCCGGTGAACGATTCCGCAGCCCCGATCGCGAGCTGGAGCGGCGCGACCTTGTTGCCGAACGCGGCGCGGAGCGCGTCGAGTGCCGCGGCGGGATCGGCATTCTCGCGATCGCTCTTGTTGATGAAGAAGCACGTGGCGGTATTGGTCGCCCGCGCCAGCGAAACTGCGTTCTCGAGGCCCGCCTCGACACCGGTGGAGGCATCCATGACCAGGAGCGCGCCATCCGTGGCGTGGAACCCGGACACGACCTCGGCCGCGAAATCTAGGTAGCCGGGGGTATCGAGAATCGTGATCCGCGTCCCATCGGTCTCGAAGGTCGCGACCGCGAGGCTCAGCGATTCGCGCCGCTTCTGCTCCTCGGGTTCGAAGTCGAGGTGGGATGTTCCGTCGTCGACGCGTCCGAGCCGTGGGATCGCACCGGCTCGAAAGAGCAGCTGTTCGCCCAGCGTCGTCTTGCCGGAACCGGCATGGCCGGCCAGGACGACGCTTCGAAGGTGGGGCAGGTCGACGTTCTTCATCGTCATGAACGGCCGGTCCTCTCTGCTGGCGATGGGTCGGAGCAGGCCGCGGAGGGGGCGCGCCGCGGGCGGTCCGGCCATCATAGTCCGCTATACTCCCGCCCGATGTCAGGTCATTCGAAGTGGTCCACGATCAAGCGCGCCAAGGGTGCCAACGACGCGAAGCGCGGGGCACTCTTCACCAAGGTCGCCCGCGAGATCGCGGTCGCGGCTCGCGCGGGCGGTGGTGACCCCGACGCTAACTTCCGTCTGCGGCTGGCGATGGACAAGGCCCGCAGCGTGAACATGCCGCTGGACAACATCAAGCGGGCGATCGAGCGGGCCACCGGCAGCGGCGAAGGCGAGCAGTACGAAGAGATCGTGTACGAGGGCTACGGTCCCGGTGGCGTGGCGATCCTAGTGGAGGCGGCGACCGACAATCGCAACCGGACGGCATCCGATGTCCGTTCGATGTTCGCGAAGGCCGGCGGCCAGCTCGCCGGGAGCGGAGCCGTTGCCTGGCAGTTCGAACCCCGTGGCCTGATCTCGATCCCGGCCGGCCGCCTCGACGCGGACGACGTCGCGCTGACGGCGATCGACGCCGGCGCGGCCGATGTGGATACATCGGATCCGAGCGTCATCGAGGTCTACACGGAGCCGGCCGATCTCGAGCGTGTGCGCGCGGCCATCGAAGCCGGCGGGATCAGTATCGAGTCGGCGGAGTCGACGATGATCGCGAAGCAGACGGTCGAACTCGATGCCCATCGGGCGCGCCAGAATCTGCGCCTGATCGAGAACCTCGAGGACCTCGATGACGTCCAGCGAGTGACCGCGAACTTCGATATCCCCGAGGACGTCTTCGCCGAGCTCGCCGGATGATCGTCCTGGGGATCGACCCAGGGACAGCCGCCCTCGGCTGGGGCGTCATCGACCGGACCGGCGCCACGCTTCGCATGGTGGACGTTGGCTGTCTCGAAACCAGTTCCGCGCTCGGGCTGCCAGATCGGCTCCTGGCCATCCATCGGTTCCTGGTGGAGCTCATCGCCCGTCATGACCCCGACATCGTTGCGGTCGAGCGACTGTTCTTCTCACGAAATGCCCAGACGGCGTTTGCCGTCGGCCAGGCGCGCGGCGTCGTGCTGCTGGCTGCCGCCGAGGCTGCATGCACGGTGCGCGAAGCAACGCCGAGCGAGGTCAAGGCGGCCGTCACGGGATCCGGCACAGCGGACAAGGACCAGGTCGGACGAATGGTCGCCGTGTGCCTCGGGCTCGCGTCCGTTCCGCGGCCCGACGACGCTGCCGACGCGCTCGCGGTCGCGATCTGGGCCGCCAACAGCGAACGGTCCGATGGCCGGGAGGTGCCGGGCGCTCCGGTCATGGACCGCGCGGCCGTGGCGCCGATGGCACGCGGCGAAACCCCGTACGACCGGGCGGTGCGCGAGGCGGTTGCGCAGGAGCGCAAGACAGGGTCGCGACGGTGATCGCCTCGGTCGACGGCATCGTTGGGGCGATTGCAACTGATTCCCTGGTCATCGAAGTCGGCGGGATCGGATATCGGGTGTTCGCGGCGCCCTCGGTCCTTGCCAGCGCGACGACCGGCGGGCGCCTGAAGGTCCATACCCATCACCTGGTCCGCGAAGATCAGCAGTCGCTGTACGGGTTCCGATCGGTGGACGAACTCGGGTTCTTCAATCTCCTGCTGACGGTCACCGGCGTTGGTCCCAAGGTGGCCCTGGCGATCGTCGGGAGTCGCCCAACCGCGGAGCTCCAGCTGGCGATCCTCCAGCAGGACCAGGCCGTGCTCGTGTCGATCCCGGGGATCGGCAAGCGGCTCGCCGAGCGAGTGATCTTCGAACTGAAGGAGAAGGTCACGGCCGCGGGGATTGCCGCCGCCGGCACCATCCTGCCGGGCGTGGCCAGCAGCGACGATGTCGTGGCAGCGTTGCAGGCCCTGGGCTACTCCATTGGGGAGGCCCGCGACGCCGCCCGCGCCGCGCTTTCGGGCGTCGCCGCTGCCGGTTCGCTCGAAGATCGAGTCAAGACGGCCCTGCGAGCGCTCGCCCGAGACTAGGGGCCGGTGGCGCGCGGCCAGATGGGGGCACCGCCGGTGGGGGGGCACGGCCCGCGGCCGGTGGGGCGCAAGGGCCGATCGGGGCACTCAGAGTCCCATTTCCTGCCATTTCGACACCCCCGTACGCTTGGGCAGGGTCTGGCGGCGAGTT
>JAYTWS010000115.1:0-5181 GCA_043743315.1 Chloroflexota bacterium
GGCCCGGCCGCCACGACCGTTCCGATCACCAGGGCCCCGGGGATGGACCCGAGCGCCAGGTCGACCAGGCCGGGCGCGACGATCACGATCATGCCAATACCGCCGTTGAACGTCGCCCGGATCTCGAGGTCGTCGATGCCGCCGAGGGCGCCGAACAGGCGCATCACCGAGGGCATCGACCAGCTCGTCGGGTCGATCCTGGCTGCCAGTCCTGCGGGCAGGGCCCGGGGAACATTGCCGGGCAGGCCGCCGCCCGTGATGTGGGCGATGCCCCGGACGTCGCCACCGGCGGCCCGGAGGGCCGAGCGCAGGGAGAGGACCGCCCGTGCATAGATCCGCGTTGGCTCGAGGAGGACCGAGCCGACCGTCGCCATCGCATGGATGGGCTCGGCGCGAAGCGCCCGGTCCCGTTCGGCGTCCCCGAGAGTCATCGCGAGTTGCTCCTGGTATGGCCGATCCAGGGGTATGGCCCATCGCGCGAGGAGGGAACGGACGAGCGAGAAGCCGTTGGCGTGGAGACCGGACGACGGCAGCCCGATGATCGCGTCGCCGGCGCGTGCCGCGGTTCCGTCGAGGAGATCCGCTCGCTCGACGACGCCGATGCACGTTCCCGCGAGATCGAAGGTGCCCGCTTCCATGAGGCCCGGATGCTCGGCTGTTTCGCCGCCCACGAGCGCGCAACCTGCCTGCCGGCAGCCATCGGCAACCCCGCCAACGAGCGCGGCGACCGCATCCGGGTCCACGCGACCGACGGCCACGTAGTCGAGGAAGGCCAGCGGCTCGGCCCCGGAACAGACGACGTCATCCGCGCACATCGCCACGAGATCGATCCCGATCGTGTCCCAGCGTCCGAGTGCGGTGGCGAGCGCGGTCTTCGTCCCGACACCGTCGGTCGAGGACACGATCAGCGGCTCGCGGTACCCGGCCGGGATGGCGACTGCACCCCCGAACCCACCGAGGCCGCCGACGACCTCGGGACGCCGCGTGGAATCGACCGCGGCACGCATCCGCTCGACAGCGGCATCGCCAGCCGCGACGTCGACGCCGGCGCGGGCGTAGGCATCACGCGCCGCCGTGCCCTTGGCGCCCTGATCAGCCATGGCTGAGGACCGGCTCCTCGAGGAGGAACTTGCGCCGCTCGACGTCGTACGGGACCGGCTCCGGATAGCGTCCATCGAAGCAGGCGAAGCAGAATCGGTCATACGGCAGGTCCAGTGCCGCCAGGACGCCCCGAATGGACAGGTAGCCGAGGGAATCTGCCCCGATGAACGAGCGGATCTGCTCGAGGTCGTGGGTGGCGGCGATCAACTCGGTTTCGACCTGGGTGTCGATCCCGTAGAAGCAGGGGTGGTAGATGGGCGGTGCGCTGATCCGGACGTGGACCTCGGCCGCACCCGCCCGGCGCAGGAGCGACACGATCTGCTGGGTGGTGGTCCCGCGGACGATCGAGTCGTCCACGACCGTGAGGCGCTTCCCCCGAACCACCTCTCGGAGTGGATTCAGCTTCATCGTCACGCCGCGATGTCGCAGTGTCTGCGAGGGCTGGATGAAGGTCCGTCCCGTGTAGCGGTTCCTGACGAGGCCCTCGCGATACGGGATCCCGGATCCCTCGGCGTAACCGGCTGCGGCCGGGCCCCCGGTGTCGGGCACCGGCATGACCAGGTCCGTGTCGGCGGGATGCTCGCGGGCCAGCTCGACGCCCATCCGCCGCCGTGCCTCGTACAGGCTGCGACCCTCGAGGTAGGAATCCGGGCGTGCGAAGTAGATGAGCTCGAAGACGCACAGCGCGGGCGTCGCGGCGGCGAAACGGACCGACCGGGGTTCCTTGCCGGATTCGAGGACGACGATCTCGCCCGGCTCGACATCCCGCACGAACTCCGCGCCGACGATGTCCAGCCCCGTGGTCTCCGACGACAGGACCCACGCGTCGCCGGGATCATCCGGCGGGTCATCGTCGCCCCACAAGCCGCCCGGGGCCGCCATCGGAGCCGCGGGAACGTTCCGGATGCGCCCGATCGAGAGCGGCCGGAAGCCGAAGGGATCCCGGACGCCGATGATCCGCTGGCGATCGAGGATCACGAGCGAGTAGGCGCCGCGGACCCGCGGCAGGAGGCTCACGAGCGCCGCGACGGTGTCCTCGCCGGGCTCGTCCGCGAGCAGCGCCGTCAGCAGCTCCGTGTCGGTGCTGGCGGGGAGGCGGCCCCGCCCACCGCGCAGCTCACCGAGCAGCTCGCGGGTGTTCACGAGGTTCCCGTTGTGCCCGATGGCGACCGCCCGCCGCGGTCCGAGGCGGAGCGTTGGCTGGGCGTTCTCCCAGACCGTGGAACCGGTGGTCGAGTACCGACAATGCGCGATCGCCAGGTCTCCATGGAACGACGGGAGCCGTCGCTCGTCGAGAACCGACGAGATCATGCCCAGGTCCTTGTAGAGGAACAGCTCCGCGCCGTCGCTGACCGCGAGGCCCGCCGACTCCTGGCCGCGGTGCTGGAGTGAGAACAGGCCGAGGGCCGCGACGTGGGCGGCCTCGGTGCCGCTGCCGTGGGGCATCGCCACCCCGAACACGCCACACATGTCAGCGACCCTCCGGAGCCGAGGCGGGAGCTTCCCATTCGAGCGCGCGGGCGAGACCGTGATTCCAGGTGTGCTCGAGTTCCGTGAGGGGCAGGTCGATGGGGTCCGCGACTCGCGACCCGCGGGCCTCGGAGGCGCCGGTGGCTCCGGCTCCGATCAACTCCATGACGAGTCGCGTTCCCCCGACCGAGCCGAGTTGCTCGGTCGGCAGGCCGTATTGGCGGGCGAGGAGCTCGAATGCCGAGGCGTGCCGTGGCCGCGTGGTGACCACGATCCGGGTCGGACTCTCGCCGAAGAGGTCGACCGCCGGTGAGTGGGCGATCGCGATCCGCGTCTGCGCCCCGAGACCACTCCACATCGCGGACTCGGCCAGGGCCACCGCCAGGCCCCCGGCGCCGACGTCCTGCGCCGACGCGACCAGCCCCCGCGCCACGGCTTCACGGATGCAGACCTGCAATCGGGCCTCGTCGCCCAGGTCGATCGACGGTGGGTCATCGTCGATCGTCAAGCCACCGAGCCGGGCGTATTCGCTGCCTGCGAGTCCCGGCGTCGCCGACCCGAGGAGCAGGATCGTGTCGCCGTCGGCCGCGAACGCCGGCCCGACCGCGGCCGCCACGTCGTCGAGCAGGCCCACGACCCCGATCTCGGGGGTGGGCAGGATCGCTCCGGACGGCGATTCGTTGTACAGGGAGACGTTCCCGCCGGTCACCGGCAGCCCGAGCGCACGGCAGGCATCGCCGAGGCCCCGGACTGCCTCGCTGAGCTGCCAGAACGCCTCCGGCCGGGTCGGGTCGCCGAAGTTCAGGCAGTTCGTGACCCCGAGCGGCCTGGCTCCCGTGATCGCCACGTTCCTGGTCGCCTCGGCCACGCTCAGGACCGCGCCCAGCCATGGATCGATCCCGCCGACGGGGGCATTCGCGTCCGTGGTCGCAACCAGGCCCTTGGTGGTCCCCTTGATCCGCAACACCGCCGCGCCGTGGCCGGGCCCGGTGACCGTGTTGACCTGGACGGTGCTGTCGTACTGCTCGAACACGGGCCGTCGTGATGCGAGGTTGGGGCTGCCGAGCAGCGCGAGCAGCACGGCCCCGGGGTCCATACCCCGCTCCGGCAGGGTCTCGGTCGGGACGGTCGGGCTGCCCGGAGCAGGTGCCTCGCGGCGACGGAGCGGTGGGGCCGCGATCCGCTGGTGCACGATCGCGTCCGACGTCAGGGCACGGGCCGGGATGCGGGCGACCTCGCTCGCCCCCTGGGCCGGCGCGAGCCCACCATCGGCGGCGGCGTCCTCGATCAGGCCCCCGACGATGACCCGGATGTCGGGTGCCGCGGTGACCCGTCCGATGACGGCGCATGCCAGGCCCCACCGCTGGCAGACGGCTCGGACCGCCGCCTCGCGATCCGGTCGGATGACGGCCAGCATCCGCTCCTGGCTCTCGGAGATCAATACCTCGAACGGCTCCATCCCGGATTCGCGCCTCGGGATGGCGTCAAGGTCGACCAGCATGCCGGTCCCCGAGCGGTCCGCGGTCTCCGAGGTCGCGCAGGTGATCCCGCCGGCCCCGAGATCCTGAAGACCCTCCACCAGGCCGCCCTCGATCAGCTCGAGTGAGGCTTCGATGAGCAGTTTCTCGGCGAACGGATCGCCGACCTGCACGGACGGGCGCTTGGAGGGATCGTCGTGGGTGAACGTGGCCGACGCCAGAACCGACGCGCCGCCGATCCCGTCGCGGCCGGTGGCACTTCCGAAGAGGACGACCAGGTTCCCCGGGCCCGGGGCATGGGCCAGCGTCAGGAGCCGTTCCTCGAGGATCCCGATCGCCATGACGTTCACCAGCGGATTGCCCGTGTATGACGGATCGAAGACCAACTCGCCGCCGACCGTCGGGACCCCGACGCAGTTCCCGTAGCCGCCGACGCCGCGGACGATGCCATCGACCAGGTGACGCGTCCTGGGATCCGCCGGATCACCGAACCGTAGCGCATCGAGAACGGCGATCGGGCGCGCGCCCATCGTGAAGATGTCGCGCAGGATCCCCCCGACGCCCGTGGCGGCGCCCTGGTAGGGCTCGACCGCGCTCGGGTGGTTGTGCGATTCGATCTTGAACGCGACGGCCAGCCCGTCGCCGATCGAGATCACGCCGGCGTTCTCGCCGGGGCCGGCCATCACACCCTCACCGGCCGTGGGCAGGGTTCTGAGGAGCGGCTTCGAGCTCTTGTATGAGCAGTGCTCGCTCCACATCACGCTGAACATCGCGAGTTCCACGTCGTTGGGGTCCCGGCCCAGTCGATCTCGAATGCCGTCCAGCTCTTCGTCGGTCACGCCGAGCGTCTGGTGGAGTGGCACCGCGGCCGACGGCGGCGCCGAGGTCAAGGGATCTTCGTGAAGGAGCGTCACCGGGCGAGCGCCGCGCTTCGCGCACCCGAACCGATGGCCGCCGCACTCTCGACGAACGAGCGGACGATTCCGAACCCGTCGTCGGATCCGAGCACGGATTCCGATGCCCGCTCCGGGTGCGGCATCAGGCCCGCCACGTTCCCGGCGGCGTTGCGGACTCCTGCGATGGCCCGGAGCGACCCGTTGGGGTTGGCCGGGTCATCCGTCTCAGCGGCCAC
>JAYTWS010000116.1:0-17309 GCA_043743315.1 Chloroflexota bacterium
AGAACCCGGCCTGACGGTGTATCGACGAGGAGGCAGTTCAGGGCCTGGAGCAGGCGGTGCTCATGGTCGATCTCCTCGGCGACCCAGCGATCCCAGAGCAGGCGCGGTACCGGCCCGAACAGCGCCCCCGCATCAGAACGGAACGTGCCGGCCTGGATCAGCGCCACCGTCGTCCCGCCACCGAGGTCCACCGACCAGTGGACCGCGTCGTTGATGGCCACGGATCAGCCCTTCCGGTCGGCGCCGAAGTCGCGGTGGAAGGCCGACGCGGTCGGTTCGGACTGACCCTGGTATTTCGAGCCGAGTTCCGGGTTACCGTACAGGCGATCAACCGGGCTGGACATCTTGAAGAAGCTGATCTGCCCAATCTTCATGCCGTGATAGAGGGCGATCGGGAGGTTGGCCACGTTCGACAGCTCGAGCGTCAGGTTGCCTTTCCAACCCGGGTCGACATACCCGGCTGTCGAGTGGATCAGCAGCCCGAGGCGACCGAGCGAGGACTTGCCCTCGAGCCGGGCGACGAGATCGCCCGGCAGCTCCACCCATTCGAGCGTCTGGCCGAGGACGAACTCACCGGGGTGGAGGATGAACGGCTCGTCGTCGGCGATGTGGAGCAGCTCCGTCAGGTCCGGCTGGGGCTGGCGGACGTCGATGTACGCGTAGCGATTGTTCCGAAAGACGCGGAAGCTGCGGTCGAGATGGAGATCCACCGACGAGGGCTGAATGTCGGCGGGGTCGAACGGGCGGATCCCGATGATCCCGGCGTCGACCGAGGCTCGAATGTCGCGGTCGGACAAGACGCTCATCGAATGCCGTCCTTCGGGCTCCACTGGGCATACAGGGTGTCCACTTCGCGCTTGAGGTCCTCCAAATCGTCGAAGCTCTGATACACGCTCGCAAATCGAATGTAGGCGATCTGGTCGAGCTCGCGCAGGCTGGCCATCGCCAACTGGCCGACCCGCGAGGATGGGACCTCGGTCATGCCCTCGGCGCGGAGGGTCGCCTCGATGACATCGGCTGCCTGCTCGGCAGCCGATGCGGCCACGGGCCGGCGGGTCAGGGCTTTCCGCAGTCCGGAAGCAAGCTTCTCCCGGTCAAACTCCTGTCGGACACCGTCGCGCTTCACGATCACCAGGCGCGGTGCCTCGATCCGCTCATAGGTCGTGAAGCGCAGGCTGCAGGACCCGCATTCGCGGCGTCGGCGGATCGTCGCCGAGTCATCCAGATCCCGCGAATCCACGACCCTCGTGTCCCGTTCAGCGCACTGGGGACAGCGCATCCAACCTCCTCGACACCACTAGGGGTTGTGGTGTTCTGGGAGCATACCACTACATGCTGTGTCGATTCGGGATCAACACCATCAGTTCGAGCGTCGGCCGAGCCGGCGCGCCGGCGACGCTGCCTCGGCCGCCTCGATGGCGGACCGCACGTGCTCCGAGAATGACTCGCGGGCGTGGAGGAGGTTGAGATAGCCACGCTTGATCGATGTGTCCGCTTCGGGTCCACGCTCCATGCGGGAACCATCGGCCGTCAGCTCACAGCCATGATCGACCATGGCCAGCGCCCGCTCAGCCCGTTCGAGTTCCTCGACCATGCGGCCCTTGTCCGTGTTGGTCGACGGCGGGCCGTTCAGCGCCCGCGCTTCATCGGCGTAGCGACCGGCCGCATCCTGGGCAGCAGCCAGGCTCGCCCGGATCGTCGACGCGTCGGCCTCGTGGCGACGGACGACATCGATGACCCTGGCAACCTCATCGAGACTCTGGTTGACCCGAAGGTCGAGATCCGCGGCCGCTGTCCGGAAGCTCTCGGCGATCCGGGTGCGATAGAGCACGCGACTGGCGCGGCGAGTGAACATGGCAACGACCGCAGCGAGGATGACGAAGCCGACGAGCGCGATCGCCTGCGCGGTCTCCAATGCATCCCCCTCTGCTGGATCGGCCGACTGGCCGCTCCGGATCGTGCGCCGCCGACCCCGAGTCGCCGACGTGAACAGGCTATCGCGCGCGCGCCTCCAGTGCCAGGAGCAGGGCGGGGACGACCTCGAACAGGTCGCCCACCACGATCAGATCGGCGAACTCGGCAATCGGGGCGTCAGGGTCGCGGTTGACCGCGACGATCGTGCCGGCAGTCTGCATCCCCACCTTGTGCTGGATCGCGCCCGAGATTCCCAGCGCCAGGTAGAGCTCGGGCTTCACGATCTTGCCGGTCTGGCCGATCTGCTGGGCATATGGGATCCATCCCGCGTCGACGGCGGCCCGGGTCGCGCCGACCGCGCCGTTGAGCGCCGCCGCGACCGAGGCGACCAGCTCGAACCCGTGGACTCCGCCCACCCCGCGCCCACCGGACACGATGACCCTGGCCTCCTCGATCGGGGCCGCCGCGCCCACTTCGGCGACCTGCGCCGTCAGCGCGACCTTCGGGAGGGAAAGCGCTCCTGATGGGGCAACCAGCTCGATCGTCCCGGGGCTGGCGGCCGCCTCGGCCGTCACGGTATTCGGGCGGATCGTGATGATCCCGCCACGGGCGCTGAATCCCGACGTGGTGATGAGCTTGCCGCCGAACACGCTCATCTCGACCGCTGGGCCGTCGTCGGTCCAGATCACGCCCGTCGCGTTCATCAGGACCCCGAGCCCGGAGAGAGCAGCGACGGCGCCGGCGACATCGCGTCCGTCGGGCCCCGCGCCGAGCAGGATGACCGTCGTGGGATCGGTCCCGATGACCGCATTGACCCGCTCCGCGGCGATGGACGCCCAGACGTGGTCCGAGGCTTCCGGATCGGCGATCGAGACCACGCGTGGCAGGTAGATCGCCAGTTCGGTGGCCGCCGATGACGGATCCGCAGCGACGACGATGCCCGCTGCATCCGCACCCGCGGCCGAGGCGAGCGTCCGGGCCAGCGTGGCAGCCTCGGTCGACACGCGAGCCAGCGAACCGTCGCCATTGAGCTCCCCGATGACCCAGATCGTGGCCATCAGATGATCCTCTGCGCCACGAGAACGTTGACGATCGCGGCCGCGCCTTCCTCGGGCGTACCCCGGACCACGGTCGTCGCCGCGCGTGCGGGCGGGCGTCTCGTCTCGAGCACCGCGGTGGTCGATGCTGCCCCGCCCAGTCCCGCCGGATCGCAGCCGAGATCGGCCAGGGTGCGCGTGGTGATGTCCTTGGATCGGGCGGCCATGATCCCCTTGAGCGATGGATAGCGTGGTTCACCGAGCGCCTGGGTGCAGACGATGAGGGCGGGCATCGCTGCCTCGATCACGTCGTAGCCGGTGGGCGTGATCCGCCGGACCTTGACGCGACCGGATGCCACGTCCGGTTCGATCCGGGCCGCGTTGCTGAGATAGGGCAGCCGAAGGAGGGCGGCAATCCCCGACGGCACGACGCCGCCGCCACCATCGGACGTATCGGCGCCGGCAAGGACGAGGTCGAACGTCAGCTGGCCCAGTGCCGCGGCCAGCACGGCCATGGTCGAGCGCACGTCCGAACCTGCGAGGACGGGGTCTGACACCTGGAGGCCTCGCGTCGCGCCCATCGCCAGCGCCTTCCGCATCGTATCGGCGCCACCCGCCGGCGCCATGGTCAGCAGCGTGATTTCGCCGCCCGACGCCTCGATCAGCTTGAGCGCGGCCTCAAGAGCGTACTCGTCGTTCGCGTTGACGACAGCCGGCGATGCAGCTCGATCGAGGCGACGGTCGGGGCCGAGCCGCTCGGCCGCGGCGGCCGGATCCGGAACCGGCTTGGTCAGCACAACGATATGCACGACGTTCAGGAGGCTCCCTTCAAGGGGGGCACGATGCGCTCAGGATGGCGGGCGCCCGAGCAGGGCCCGGGCGATGACGAGACGCTGGACCTGCTGCGTTCCCTCGTAGATCTGGGTGATCTTCGCGTCACGCATCATCCGCTCGACGGGGAACTCGTCGATGTAGCCGTAGCCACCAAGGACCTGGACGGCGTCCGTGGTGACCCGCATGGCGGTGTCGCCGGCGATGAGTTTACACATCGCCGACCACCGTCCGACGTCAGGACCGCCGGCATCAATCTCGACACACGCGGTGTACAGCAGTTGCCGTGCGGCCTCGATCTGTGAATCCATGTCGGCGAGCATGGCGGCCACCATCTGGAAGTCGCCGATCCGCTGGTTGAACTGGCGGCGATCGCGGGCGTAGGCGACCGCGATATCCAGGGCGCCCTGCGCGATCCCGACCGCCTGCGCGGCGACGCCCGGACGGGAGCGATCGAGCGTCGCCATCGCGATCGAGAACCCGTCACCTTCATCCCCGATCCGGTTGGCTTCCGGAACCCGGACGTTCTCGAACGCCAGCTCTGCGGTCGGGCTGCCCCGGATCCCGAGCTTGTGCTCGAGGCGCTCGACCCGGAAACCAGGCGTCGGCACCTCCACCGCGAAGCAGGACAGGCGGCGATGGCGCGGCGCCTGCGGATCCGTGACCGCGAACACCGTGATCAGCCCGGCCACGCTGCCGTTGGTGATGAAGCGTTTCGTTCCGTTCAGGACGTAGGCATCGCCGTCATGGACGGCCCGGGTTCGCGCTGCGCCAACGTCCGAGCCTGCCTCGGGCTCCGTCAGCGCGAACGCGGCAAGTGTGCTGCCCGAGGCGAGCGCCGGGAAGAATCGTGCCCGCTGCTCGGGCGTTCCGGCCAGCTGCAGGGGCAGCGAGCCAAGGACCTGGACGATGAGAATCAGGCTGCTCGTGGCACACGCCCTCGCGATCTCCTCGATGGCAAGGCAGACGGTCAGGAGGTCGCCTCCGACACCGCCGTGCTCGACCGGGAACGGCAGTCCGAGGACATCCTGCTGGGCCAGGAGCTGCCGGATGTCTTCGGGGAATGCCGAGGTCCGATCGATCTCCGCGGCCCTCGGCGCGATGCGCTCGACGGCCAGCTGGCGCACCGTGTCGCGCAGGAGGATCTGCTCCTCGGTCAGCCGATCAGCCGGATTGCGGGTGGTCACCGTGACCATCGTACAGCCGGAGGTGGTTCCCGAAACGTCACCAGCGGCGTACGCTGGACCGTGCCGGTCGGACTGCCGCGGGGGCACGAGTCCGCCGCTCTGGGAGCGTCGCCATGGATCCAGTGACGATGGTTGTGTTCGCGGTTGCCGCCGTCACCGGGCTCGCCGCCTCATGGGCGATCCTCCGTCGGCGAGAGCAGCCCGAGGAGAGTCCGTTCGCAGCATCCACCGAGGGCGTGAAGCGCTGCCCGAACTGCTCCATGGCGAACATCGTGTCGGACCGGACATGCGCGAGCTGCGGAGAAACGCTTCCAGGCTGAGGCCGCGGCCAGGCGGAGGCTGGGGCCCCGGCCAAGGCGGAGGCTGCGCCATGGCGCGCCCGCTCCTGCTCCAGCGGAGGGTGGCAGCACGCCTGCCGGACGCCTGAGGCCGCAGGGCCTACTGCAGAACGGGCAGCTGGCGGCCCGACAGCTCCTTTGGCGCGAGCGATTCGGCGAGCAGCTCGGCGATGTCAACGGCCCGGACCTGGCCCCCGGCGTTGCCCTCGGCGGCCTCCAAACCGTCCTTCATCATCGTCATGCAGAACGGGCACTCAGTCGCAACGGTGCTTGCGCCCGTCGACAGGGCCTGATCGGTCCGGGCCGCGTTGATCCGCGTGCCGCGGGTCTCCTCCATCCACATCCGTCCGCCGCCGGCGCCGCAACAGAACGTGTTCCTGCCGTTCTTGTCCATCTCGACCAGGTCGAGCCCGGGCACGGCCCCGAGCACGTCACGAGGCTCGGCGACGACATCGTTGTAGCGGGCCATGTAGCACGAGTCGTGAAGGGTCACGGACTTGCGCGGCACCGCCTCATCGTCGATCACGCGCAGTCGCCCGTCGGCCAGGAGTTCCTTGAGAAACGCCGAATGATGGATCACCCGGAAGTTGCCGCCCAGCTGGCCGTACTCGTTGCCGATCGAGTTGAAGCAGTGCGGGCAGGCGGTGACGATCGTCTTCTCGCCCATCCGGTAGCGGTTCAGGGTGTCGATGTTGCCACTCGCGAGCATCTGGTAGACGTAGTCGTTGCCCATCCGACGGGCCGGATCGCCGGTGCACGATTCCTCCTGGCCGAGCACCGCGAAGTTCAGACCCGCCGCGTCGAGACAGGTTGCGAAGGCGCGAGCGACCTTGCGGTTCCGCTCGTCGAAAGCGGCCGCGCAGCCGACCCAGTACAGGACATCGAGCTCGCCGAGCCTGCCGGCCGCCGCGACATCAGCCACGATCGGCACCTCGAAGGACAAGCCCTTCGTCCAGTCCAGACGCGACGCCGGCGGCTGGCCCCATGGATTGCCGACGCCTTCCATGTTCCGGAAGGCGCCGTTGAGCTCGGCCGGGAACCGGGAATCCTCGAGGACCAGGTTGCGGCGCAGCCCGATGATCTTGTCGACGTGTTCGATCAGGACCGGGCAGGCCTCGACGCACGCTCCACACGTGACGCAGTCCCAGACCGCATCGAACGGGATCGCGTCGTCAACGATCGGCCTGGCCATCGTGGCCGCCTTGATCGTGTCATCGAGCCCGTAGGTGTCGCGGACGATGGCCGAGTTCGGGATCAGGGGCAGGCCGTGCTCGGCCTCGACCGACATCTCACGGATGCCCATGATGAAGTGCTTTGGATTCAGCGGCTTGCCCGTATGCCATGCCGGGCACGCCTCCTGGCAGCGCCCGCATTCGGTGCACGTGAAGCCATCGAGCATGTCCTTCCAACCGAGATCGGCGAGGGTCCTGATCCCGAAGGTCGCATCCTCCACCTCGAGATCCATGGCCGGCAGTTCGCCGCGAGGTGCGAGCTTGCGAAAGTAAATGTTCGGGAAGGCCGTCGCGACGTGGAGGTGCTTGCTGAACGGGAGGAAGCACAGGAACGCCGCTACGATCCCGATGTGCGCCCACCATAGAATCGCGAAGATCGCCTCGAGCCAGCCCGGATCGAGGCTTCGGAGCGGGATCGCGACCAGCGCCGCGATGAACGCGCCGGGCTTGTCACCGTAGGCCGCGAACTCGAACGCCTGGGCAAGCAGCTCGGTCCCCACGACGCCGCCGATCATCAACAGGATCGTCAGCGCGTCCCAGTTGTAGGTGAGGCGTGCCGGTTTCGAGATCAGGCGCCGCTCGAACGCCCAGACGATGAACGCGAGCGTGATGACCGCGACGACGTTCTGGATGGCCGAGATCGCCGCCCACAGGAGCCCGTCGAAGGGCAGGGTCAGAATCGTCTGGATGATCCCACCGGTGACGATGTCGGCGGTCCCGATGGTCAACAGGATGAAGCCCCAGAAGATGCCGAAGTGCATGATCCCCGCGCGCGGATCCTTGAACATCTTGACCTGGAGGAACGCGTACCGGATCAGCCCGATCGTCCTGGTCGGGATGTCGGCGAGGGGGTTCGGGCCCGGTGCCTGCGCCGCGGCGAAGACACGCAGGTGGCGGGCCATGACCAGCGCGAAGAAAACCGCAGCGCCCCAAAAGACGACGAAGACCAGCGGGTAGGCGGGAACCTCGGCGAAGACCGGGAACATCAGCGGGCATCCTCCTTCGGGCGATCGTACGGCACCGGAAAGTCCCGGCGCGCGACGTCATGGTCATGCGGGCCGGCCAGCGTTTCGACGGCGTGGGCGAGCACGGTCTCGATAGCGGCGAGGGACTCCAATGCTCCGTTCGGGCTCCCCGGCAGGTTCACCACCAACGCGCGACCGACGATCCCGGCAACCGCGCGCGAGAGGTCGGCGAGGGGCGTACTGGCTCGACCGGATGCGCGCATCGCCTCGGCAATCCCGGGGACCTCGATCTCGATGACCGAGCGCGTGGCCTGGGGCGTGACGTCGCGTGGCGTGAGGCCCGTGCCGCCGGTGGTCAGGACGATCGCATGGTCCGCGGCAGCGGCCCGGATCGCGGCCGTGATGCGCCCGATGTCGTCGGGCACGACGGCGTCGGTGACGGTGCCACCAAGCTCGGTGATCCGAGCCCGGATCGCGGCCCCGGATCGATCATCGCGCGTACCGCTCGCGACGCCATCGCTCACGGTCAGGACGTGGACACGCGTGCCCGCGGCCAGCGTCGGCCCGTAGGACCGTTCCCCCACGATCAGCCCTTCCGGATCCGTCCGGCGGATCGATCCCCCGGGCGCCGTCCCGCGTGCCGCGGGCCAGCGGGACCACCGGCCGGGATGCCGGGGCGCGGAGTCGGGCCCGACTCAGGCTCCGTCGGCCGGCGCCACTCCCCGCTCTTGCCGCCCGTCTTGGACACCAGGCGAACCCACTGGATCTCGACGCCGCGCTCGACGCCCTTGACCATGTCATAGACGGTCAGCGCCGCAACCGAGGCGGCCGTCAGCGCTTCCATCTCGACGCCGGTCGGCCCCACGGTCGCGGCCTCCGCCCGGATGCGGAGGCCGCCGGCGCCGCGATCCGGTGAGATCGCCACCACCAGATCGGTCAGGGCCAGTGGGTGGCAGAGCGGGATCAGGTCCGACGCTCGCTTGCCGCCCATCACCCCGGCCAGCTCGGCGACCCCGAGAACATCGCCCTTGGCCGACCCGCCGTCGATGACGAGGGACAGGGTTTCGGGCGACAGCGAGACGAAGGCCTCGGCGACGGCACGGCGCGCGGTCGCCGGCTTCTCGGAGATATCGACCATGCGCGGCCGGCCGGTCCGATCGACATGCGTGAGGCGGCGGCGCTCGGCCCTGGGAGCAGGTCCTCGGTCCATGGTTCCTCCTGTGGGTACTGATGATGCCCGACTCGAGCTGGTCGGGTTGGTCCCGCCGGATGTCGCCCGACCCTGCCGGGTGGTCAACCTCGGTCCAGCCACCACAGGGTCACGGCGCCGCCGGCCAGATGGGTATCGACATCCTCGGGAATGATCGCCAGTGCGTCGGCTTCCGCGAGTGCCGAGAGTACGTGACTCCCCTGCCCCGCCACGCCACCGGAGAGTCGGACGATGACCCGTCCGGCGCCATCGCGGACGGGCGTTCCCTCCCGATCCCGATCCGCCCGGACGCGGATGAATGCCCGACGACCCGCGCTCTTGGGTGTCGCGTCCAGCAGGACCGCTCGGTCAATGCGCCGCCCCAGGTCGCTGTGCCCGCCGAGCCGCCGGAGCGCGGGTCGGACGAACACCTCGAACGTCACGAACGTCGAGACCGGGTTGCCCGGCAAGCCGAACAGCAGCACCGGCGGTCCACCGCCGGGATGCGGCGCCATCCCGAACACGAACGGTTTCCCCGGCTGGACGGCCACGCGCCAGAGCTCGATCGTGCCGAACTCGGCGAACGCGGTCCGAACATGATCGTACGGGCCGACCGACACGCCACCGGACACGATGATCGCGTCGGGGCGGCCCGCCAGACCTGCCGCGATCCGCCCACGCACGTCGTCGATCCGGTCCCGAGCGATCCCCAGGTCCTGGCCCGACCCTCCGGCAGCCGCCACGTAGGCGTGGAGGGCGGGGCCGTTGGCATCGGGAATGCCGGCCGGGCCGAGGCTCGCCCCCGGCGACCTGATCTCATCCCCGGTCGCGAGGATCCCGACGATGGGCCGACGGTGGACCAGCAGGCCGGCTTGACCGGATCCGGCGAGGACGGCAATCGACGCGGGCCAGATCTGGCTACCGGCGGTGAGGACGGTCGCGCCTGTTCGCAGGTCGGAGCCCCGGCGACGAATGGACCCACCGTCCGGAACCCCTTGATGGACGAGGATCGCCTCGGGCAGCGGGCCGGTCGCGTCGCGACTCTGGGGCCCCATCGCGTGGCCCATGCGTGTCGCAGGCGTGGTCAGCTCGACGGGGACGACCGAATCGGCACCCGAGGGGACCCTTGACCCCGTGGCGATCCGGACGGCCGCACCACGGCCGACGTCGGGCAGCGATTCGGCTCCGGCTGGCACGTCCCCGACCACCTCGAGCAAGATCGGGTTCGTGGAACCGGCGTCGGCGACGTCCGCGTGACGGACGGCATACCCGTCCATCGCGCTGTTGTCCCAGGGCGGCAGGTCCAGGGCCGACGTCACGTCGCTGGCGGCGACACGGCCAGTCGCCTCGGACAGGTAAACCCACTCGGGTTCTGTGGGCCCCGCGACGGCACCGAGCACGGCGGCGAGCGCAGCATCCGCGCTGATCAACCGCCCGGAGGCGTCGTCGTCAGCCATGGGCTGAATCAACGACCGGCGGTGGGCAGCGACGCCGTCCGGTCGCGCACGACCTGCCCGACGCTCCGACGCGTCAGCACGCCCTGGAGCGCGCCGTCGAGGATGACCGGGAGCCCATCGAGGCCGGAACGATGCAGGCGTTCGACGGCGTCGACGAGGCCGGCATCCGGCGCCAGCGCGACCATGCGAGGGGGCCGGGTCATGGCATCGCCGACGCGGGTGCTGCCCCACGAACCGCGCCGCACGCGGCGGACCTCCCGGCCCCCGAGCATGCCGACGACCGTGGCCCCTTCCATGACCGGGATCGCGGTCGTCGGGCTCGCGCCATCGAGCAGCTGCCCGGCGAGCGTGTCGACGGTCAGGCTACCGTTCACGGTCGTCGGGTTCCGTTCCATCGCATCGCTCACAAGGAGATCGCCGATCAGGGCATCAACCTTCTGTCGCTCGCGGATCGCTCTGCTCGACAGAATGAGGAACCAGCCGCTCAGGGCCACCATGGCGCCGTTGGTGACCTCGCCGGTCAGGAATAAGCCGCCTCCAATGGAAAGGCCCACGAGGCCGGACAGGCGACCCGTCGATGCCGCCGCGCTCCAGCCGCCCTTGACCGTCCCGGATCGGCCCCACGCGAGCGCGCGCACGATCCGTCCCCCATCGAGCGGATACGCCGGGATGAAGTTGACCAGCCCGATGAGGACGTTGAGGACGGCGAGCACGATCACGATCTGCCCGAGCGCCACGCCCATCTCCGAGCCGAGAGAATCCAGGCCGAGGGCGATCGCCGCAAGGGTGATCCCGAGGATCACGCTGACGATGGGGCCGCTCGCCGCGATCGCCAGGTCATCACGGGCCACCGGCGCCGTGGCGTCGGCCGGTGTGGTCCCGCCGAAGAACGAGACGAGGATCGATTCCACGGCAACGCCCCGTCGGCGCGCGACCAGGGCGTGGCCCAGGTCATGGAGCATCGCGCTCACGAAGAACGCGAGGCCGACGGCACCACCCAGAATCCATTGCACCGGGGTTGGCAGCGTCGGGACGGCCGTGCCGACCTGGATGACCGCGAGCGCGGCGACCAGGGCCACCACGAACACCCATCCGAACTGGACGCGGATCTCGATCCCGAGGATGCGGGCGATGGGTACGCCGATCATGCGTGCACGCGTTCGGCCGTGCCAACCCGCGCCGCGGAGGCCTGTCGGAGTCGGCGCGTTGTGAGGATCACCACGACCAGGCTGAGCATGAGGGTCAGCCCGCCGACCGCCATCGTCGTCTCGGACCAGAAGACGTCGGGAAAGAGCTGCACGAGGCGATCGCTGGTCGGGTCGAAATTGTAGGTGCCGGCCGCGAAGAACAGCTGATGGAAGACCTCGAAGGCGGCGTCGAACGCCACGGCAGCGATCACGCCCGCGGCGGCGATCGCGACCGCCAGGCCGAACGCACCCGCCCGGACCGACCCCATGAAGCGGTCCCGCGACCACGGCCCCGACGGGCGCCCCGCGAGCCGCGCGACCACGAGGAGCACCAGGCCCGCGCCTGCCGCGCTGAAGAAGCCCGTGAACACGCCGCGCACGTCGCGCATGTGGGAGCGCTCGCCATCAGTGAGGACGGGCGTGCCGCGCAGGGTCACATCGAAGGCCGGCGGCCCGGCGACGAGGTCCGAGAGGATCGCGTCCGTGGCCGTCCGCAGCTCGACCGGGCTGAATCCGGTCCAGGCGGCGGCATCCGCGCGATCCTGCTCGTAGGCCACCCAGGCCGGCGTCAGGAATGGGCTGATGGCAACGGCCAGAATGAGCAGACCGGCGGACAGCGCAACGACCGTCGACAGGAGACCGGGGAACAGGCGCATCGGTGCATGGTACCGCCGCTCCTCGCGGGTCCCGTCCGACTACTCGTCCTCGAGGGTTCGGGCCTGCTCCCACCAGCTCTCGAGCGTCAGCTCGCTCGGAAGATCGAGGTTCAGCTCCTGTGCGGCGCGGGCGATCCGGGCTCGGAAGTCGTCGAGGGTCACGTCGAGGATGTCACGAAGACCCTCAAGGCCCGCCTGGCTCAGCAGGGTGTGCTCGAAGGGCCCGAAGCCGACCAGGTTGAGCATGAGCGCCTCGTCGCGCCAGGTCAGGACATCATTCGTGGAAGCGTCGACCTGATCCGCCAGGGTCTGGCGACGCGTCGGCGTCTCGCTGACCTCCAGGAGCAGTCCGGTCGTGAAGATCCCCTGTCGATCGAGGCGATCCAGGTGCACCGGCTCGATACGCGTCAACTCGGTGATCGGCGGCACGTGCGGGGATCCTCCTCCTGGTTTGGCGTTGCGTCGATGATGCCATGTCCACGCGGGGCCGGGTGCGGCGCTGGGTTACGTCGGCGCGCCCTGCCCGGCGAGCCCGACGTCGATGACCCGGACGGACGGGGTCTCGCCTCCTTGGGACGAAACGGTTGGCCCGATCAGCCGAGCCTGGCTGCCTCGCGCTGGAGCAGCGCCCAGGCGCGTGCGACATGATGATCCTCGGTCCGGATCTGTCCGAGCGCAACCCGGATCGCGAAGGCGCCGTCGAGCCGCGTGTGGGACAGGAAGATTTCACCGGTCCGGTTGATCGCGTCGATGAGGGCCAGGTTCAGCGCGTCGAGGCGGGCGTGGTAGTCGGCCGCCGACTCCTCGCCCAGACGCGGCGGGGCAAACCGCAGGCAGATGGTCGAGAACGAGACCGGCGCGAGGCGCTCGAACCGCGGATCGGCATCAACCCAGGACGCGAACGCCGCCGCCTGGTCGATGTGATGCCGGATCCGTCGACGGAGCCCCTCGAGGCCGAACCAGCGCAGGAGCACCCAGAGTTTGAGAGCGCGAAACCGGCGCCCGAGCTGGGGCGTGTACTCGTTGACGTCGCGGACCGGCGAGACGCGGTCGAGCGTCCGGAGGTACTCCGGGACGAGGCTGAACGCATCCCGGAGGCGGCCCATCTGCCGCGTGAGCAGGAGCGACGCGTCGATCGGCGCGAACAGCCACTTGTGGGGATTGATCACGATCGAATCCGCCCGCTCCCAGCCCGCGAAGTCCGCGCGCCGCTCCGGGAGCATCGCCACGAATCCCGCATAGGCCGCATCGACGTGAAGCCAAAGCCCATGCTTGGCGGCGATGTCCGCGATCGGGCCAATGGGATCGACCGCCGTCGATGAGGTCGTGCCAAGTGTCGCGACGATCGCCATCGGCCGAAGGCCGGCCGCGAGATCGGCGGTGATCGCTATCGACAAAGCCTCGGGTCGCATGCGGAACTCCTCGTCGGTTGCGATCCGGACCACGTTGCGGCGACCGATGCCCAGGGTCATGGCCGCCTTCTCGATCGACGAGTGGGCTTCCTGCGATGCGTAGATGCGCGGCGCGCCCAGCTCGGCTCGACCGGCCAATCCGAGCGACGAGGCCTCGAAGCCAGCCTGTTCGCGTGCCGCGCCGAGTGCGATCAGCGAGGACGTCGAGGCGGTATCGGTGATGAACCCGTCGAACGACTCCGGCAGGCCGACGGCCTGTCGGAGCCACGAGACCACGACCTGCTCCAGTTCGGTCCCGATGGGTGACGTTCGCCACAGCATCGAGTTCTGGGCCAGCGTGGTCATGAGGAGTTCGCCCACGATCCCGGCAGCCGATGCCGATGTCGGGAAGTACGCCATGAAGCCCGGGTGCTGCCACTGCGTCGCGTTTGGTTCGATGAGGGACTGATGGTCGGCCAGGATCGCCTCGAGCGATTCGGGCTGCTCCGGCGCCGCCGAGGGGAACAGCCCGACGAGCGTGCCCGGCTCGATCGACGGGAAGACCGGCCGATCCGGTAGCCCCGTGAGATGCGCGATGACGACCTCGACCGCGGCGTGCAGGGCGTCCCGAAGGGCATCGGGATCCAGATCGGTCAGCCCGCCGATCTGTTCCGACGTGACGGCTGGATCCGTCGCGGCCGGACGGGTTGTCTGGTCCGATGTCATGTCGGCGAGTGTACGGAGGGCACGGCTGACACGCTCGGATCGGATCCGCTGGTACCCTCGCACTCGTGTCACAGGACGAATCCGGGAGCGCTGGTTCCGCCGAACCCACCGCGGACGAGGGACGAGCCACGGCGGACGAGGGACGAGCCACGCCGCCCATTGTTTCAACCGCGCGTCCCGGCCAGGTCCGCTGGGTCCTCGTGGACGCCATCCTGCCGGGAGCGGGTCACCTCGTTGCCGGGCGCCGGCGACTTGCCCTGCTCTTCGGACTGCCGACCCTGACGGCGATCCTGGCCCTCGTGGCCATCATGGCCACGACGTCGCTCCCACGACTCGCGGCGGAGGCGGTCAACGCCCTCGGAGCAATCCTGGTCGTCCAGGGCATCGTCTTCGCCTGGCGACTGCTGGCGGTGGCCACGGGGCTCGTGGCCGTCGGCTGGCGGAGCCAGAAGACGCGACGTTGGCTCGCCATGGGCATCGTGGCCGTGGCCGTGGTCCTTCCCCAGGCCTACCTCGGGTACGTGACCAACGTCGCTCGCGAGGAAGTCGATCGTGTCTTCATCGATGACACCGGCGGCGCGTGGCAACCCTCGCCGACCCCGCAGCCGACGCTCGCACCACGAGCCACGCCGTCACCGATACCGACCCATACGGCCGGACCAACGGCAACGCCTGCCGTTCCGCGCCTGAATATCCTGCTGATCGGGATCGACAGCGGCGTGGGCCGCCGGACGGCCAACACGGACACGATGATCGTCGCCAGCCTGGACCCGGTCACCCAGACCGTCTCGCTGCTCTCGATCCCCCGGGACATGGTCAACGTGCCCCTGCCCGACGGGTCGGTCTATGCGCCCAAGCTGAACGGCCTTGACTCGTTCGCTCGCCACCACCCATCGAGGTACCCGGGGTCCGATGGCACGGGCCACGACGTCCTGATGTCCGCGATCGGGACCCTGCTGAACCTCAAGATCGACTACTACGCCTCGGTCAGCCTGGGTGGCTTCGTCCGGGTCGTGAACACGCTCGGTGGCGTCGACGTCAGCGTGACCCGCAGCCTGTGCGATCCGGGCTACACCGAGTATGGGTTTGACAACGGCTTCTCGATCAAAGCCGGCCTCCGGCACCTCAGCGGACTGCAGGCACTGGCCTATGCGCGCATTCGCAAGGCCCCCGGCGAATCGGACTTCACCCGCGCGGCGCGCCAGCAGGAAGTGATCTCCGGGCTGCGCGATGCGGTGGTCAAGCGTGGGTTCCTGAGCGACCCGGTCAAGCTCATGCAGGCCCTCGGGCGCTCGATGGCGACCAACGTCCCGCGCGAGATCCTGCCCGATCTGGCCGATGTCATGGCCAAGGTCGATCGAGCCCACACCTTCCGCACGGTGATCATTGCGCCCCTGGTCCAGCCCGCCTTCGATTCCCGCGGTTCGATCCAGGTCCCTGACATCGCCGGCATCCGGGCCCTCGCGGCCAGCCTCTTTCCGGAAGCCGGGGTGTTGCCCCTCAGAGAATTCGTGGCACCGCCAGCAGCGACCAGCGGGTCCGGCTCCGGCACCGGCAGTTGTGCGCCATCCCCGACGGGGATACCGACCCCGACTCCGTCGCCGTCGGTTGTGCCGAGCCCGTCAGTGGTCCCGAGCCACACCCCCACGCCGACAGCGACGCCAACGGCGCCGGTCGCGACGCCCAGTCCCGATCCGAGCCCAATCCCGTGACCGCCACGCTGAACACGTTGTCGAGCAGGCCGTCGCCGATCGGTCAGCCGGCTGCCTGCTTCACGAGCACCCCGATCCGTGCCTCGTCGGCCGGAGTCAACTCCGTCAGGGCGTACGACGTCGGCCACATCGCGCCATCATCGAGGCGTGCCTCATCGCTGAAGCCGAGCGTCGAATACCGCGTCTTGAACTTCTCGGCGGGCTGAAAGAAGCAGACCACCTTGCCGTCCCGGGCATAGGCAGGCATCCCGTACCAGGTCTTCGGCGCCAGGGTCGGTGCACTGGCCTTGATAAGCGCGTGCATGCGCGTGGCCAAGGTTCGATCCGATCCCGACATCTCGGCGATCTTGGCAAGCACTTCGGCTTCCCCGCCAGCCTTGTCGCTCATCGCTCGCGTCTCCGCCTTCTGCTCGCGAGCACGTTCCTTCATGGCCGCCTTTTCCTCGTCCGAGAACGTCTTACTGGCGGGCTTCCTGGCGTCGTTCATTCGATGTTCATCTCCGAGATCGGGGGGCCGGCGTCTGGCAGCCGCATGGTCGGTGCGATGGCCGAACGATACCGCCAGGTCGCGCCGACGTGGGCGCACTCCGCCCCTGGAGTGCTCGTTTGAACGGGGGAATTGGTCGGGGCGGCCGGATTTGAACCGACGACCACCAGTCCCCCAGACTGGTGCGCTACCAGACTGCGCCACGCCCCGACAGGCCGGTGGAGTCTAGCAGAGGGACCTGGATCGGCCGACGCGAGCAAGGCGGAGGCGGCGGTCGCACTCCGTGGCCGATAGACAACAGTGACCGCTCAGCGTGCAGTGCGCGACCAGCTGTGAGCCCGCCGTTGCCTCGTAGGCATCGAAACGCGGTGAGACGCGGTCCGGCGACTCTATGGTGGCCACGTGGTGTCTATCAGTCGAGAATGGCACCCGGGTCACCCGACCTCGCGCGCTTCCCGAAGCCGAGATCCGAGCCAGCCCTTGCCGACGCCACAGCCCGGTGGGACGACACCTGGACGCCCCTCGACCAGGGCGAACAGGTAAGCGACCTGCCACGGCTGCAGGCTGTAACCCCGGCCGTCGCCCGCCAGGAGTTGTTGCGCGGCCCGCGCGTCCTGGCCCGGCAGCCGGTCGTCAGTCCTGCGACGGCCATCCCCGCCGGCCTCCGCGGTCACCCTGCCCCCCCATTACTGGCCGCGATACGATCGGCCCACACGCGGAAATCGGCCAGCTCATCCTTCGATTCGCGCGCCAGGAGATCCACCAGGCAGCGCTGGACGCTCTTGCCCTCGAACAACGCGTTGTGGACCTCCTGGGCGATCGGCATCTCGACGCCGTGGCGGCGAGCGAGCGCGATTGCCGCATCGACTGTGTACGCGCCCTCGGCGACGCCCGGCAGGGCCGCCTCGATGTCCGTCCAGCGGCGACCCTTCGCGAGCTCCTCACCGAGCCGGTGGTTGCGCGACAGGGCCGAGCCACACGTCGCGATCACGTCACCGAG
>JAYTWS010000117.1:0-2564 GCA_043743315.1 Chloroflexota bacterium
GCGGACGCCGCCAGCGCTGACTTCGCGAATAGCGCCGCGATCGGCTACTACGATCGGCTCGTCCCGTTGCTGGACGGAATCGATCGGGCCGAGGCGACCCTCAAGATCGCCGAGATCCTCCAGCTGACCGGCGAGATCCCGCGCGCCGAGGCAATGGCCAAGGATGCCCGGGACCTCGCGGTTGCGGCCGGCGACGACAGGATGATCGCGCGCTGCGACCACTCGCTCGCCGAATCGGCCCGTCGGCTGGGTCGCTTCGACGAGGCTGCCGATCGCCTGGCCGCCGCGCGGCAACGGTTCGAGGCCACCGGCGACGAGGCCGGGCTCGCGACCACCCTCAGGGTGACCGGCACGGTCAACGCCCAGCGCGGAAACCTCGTGGCAGCCCGGGCCAGTTATGAGGCAAGCCTGGAGATCCGGGAGCGGCTCGGGGACGTATCCGGGGTCGCCGCGCTGACGAACAATCTCGGGATCGTCGCCCAGCACGAGGGCGACCTCGACCGTGCTCGCGAGCTCGGGCAGAGGGCGCTCGAGCTGTACACCGGCCTCGGAGAGCGGCGGTGGATCTGCTCGTGCCTGATCAACCTTGCCTGGATGGATGCGCAGGCCGGGCGCAACGATGACGCCCTGAGCCACGGGGCGGAGGCCGTACGCCTTGCCCGCGAGGTGGGCGACCGACTGAACCTTGCGATCGCGCAGAACAACATCGGCGATGCACTCCGCGATCTGGGTCGCCTCGACGAGGCCGGGGCGGCCTACGGAGCTGCCGTCGAGGCGTACCGCGACCTCGGCGATACCGGACCGCTGATGGCTCTCCTCGAGGATGTCGCGATCCTGGCAGCGCGCCGGCTGCAGCACCAGGAGGCGCTCCAGCTCCTCGGCGCGGCCGATGCCCTGCGCGAGGCGCTCGGATCGGCCCGATCACCGGCGGCCGAGACCGCCCTCGAGGAGCGGCTCGAGGCTTCACGTTCCGCGCTCGGCCAAGGATCGGCGGTAACAGCGCGTGCGGCGGGCGCGGCGCTGAATGTCGCTTCCGCCATCGAGCTGGCCCTGGTTACGACCGGGGTCAACGCCGGCGTCGCCTGATCGTCGCGACTGTGCGGTCCGGCTGCCCTGATCCGAACGCGGGGCCGGGGTCGGACTGTTGCCTCCACGCACCGGCCTTGCACCCCCGGGAACTTGCGCCCACCCCGGCCCGACGATACCCTTGATTGGCTCGCGTGCCCCAAATCCCTATGCGCGAGCTTGGAGGATTCTGAGCGTGTCAGTGCCCGCACGCGAGGTCCCGGCGTCCCGACGTCGCATGGCTTCGTCCGTTTCCCTGTCGCCCCGTACTGCCGCGCGTAACCGCGCCGGCTACCTGTTCGTCATCGCCACGCTCGGCTTCCAGATGCTGGGTCTCGCCACGCCCGTCGCGGCTGCGGAATCAGCACCCGCGCCCGCGCCACAGGTTGCCCAGAACGATCCAATTCCCCCCGTCACGATCACGCTGGTCAGCGGCAATCCCGCCGCCGGCGGCGACGGGGCATCCGATCCAGACGTCACCTATTCGATCCCCGAGGTCTCGTCAGGTAGCGCAAAGGTGATGCCGCAGACCACTTACCCCGTGGCCGGTGCCTACGCGGCACCAATCATCGGCACGCGTTGGATAAATACGACTGGAACGGCGGTCGCGGATCAGGCGTCTGGTGTTGCGGGGACGCTCGCGACTCCCGAGATCCTGAAGACGGCCACCTACTCGATCTCGTTCGTCCTGCCGCCCGGCTTTTCGGCGCCGTCGATCTCGATCCACCTGATGTCGGACAACTGTGCGATCGCCTACCTGAACGGGATCGAAGTCGGAAGGCAACCGCAAAATCCATGCGTGGATCCGACACACTTCAATTCGATCTGGCCCTTCTTTAACGACACACCGAGCAACTTCCAGGTCGGCCTCAATACCGTCTCTGTCGCCAATGCCGATGGAGGTGGGCCGAACGGCGTCGATTTCAATGCGACGATCACCTACACCGCCGATACCACGGCGCGTCCTCAGCTCGTCACAAACGGGAGTTTCGAGTCAGGCACAGCGCCCGGTAACTTCATCCCACTGGGGAACGGCTCCACGGACCTGACCGGCTGGACCATCGCCGGCGACGTCACGGACGCGATCGACTACATCGGAACCCGCTGGAACGCGGCCGACGGCGCTCGGTCGGTCGACCTGGCCGGCAGCGCGCCCGGAACAGTCGCGCAGTCCCTCGCGACGAACATCGGGACTCAATATCTCCTTACCTTCTCGTATTCGTCGAACCCGGATGGCGGGCCTGATCCGCATACGGCCGAGGTCTCGATCGGCGGGACCGTCTTGAACGTGTCGCACCCCCAGGGACCTCTGGGTACGTCCGCGATCGTCTGGTCTCCCGGTGCGGTCCTCTACACCGCCACGGGCACGTCTACGGCGCTTTCCTTCCATTCCACGTCGCCAGGTCCGTACGGCATTGCATTGGACGCCGTCTCCGTGGTGCCCGTCGAGGTGGTGCTGCCCAATACCCCGCTGCTCTACCGCGCGCATCCGACCGATG
>JAYTWS010000118.1:0-19724 GCA_043743315.1 Chloroflexota bacterium
GATCATCCCTGGAAGCGGGTCACACCCGGCAGCAAGCTCGAGCAACGACTGACAGAATCACTCGGCAGTTGACCTGACAGAGTCACTCGGCTTCGACACCATTCCGGCACCGGAGCCGAGCTTCAAACGACGCGTCAGTCCGGCGCTCGGTGGGCGTGGCGAACGATCCGGCGCTCCGGCGTTCGCCGCCGACGGACGAGCAGCCAGAGCAGGACCACGATCGCAAAGGCCATCGTCGCTGCGCTGATCACCCGCCGTCCGCCGACCGCGGCCGCATCCGCCCAGACGGCCCTGGCCGACTGGGCATGGTTGATCGTCGCGTCCAGGTCGCCGGCGCGGAAGGCAGCGCGGGCGGCCGCGATCTCGGCCTGCGGATCCGCACCGATCATGCCGATCTGGGCGATGGCTCCCGGATTAGTCGGTCGGCCGGCCGACACGGCATCGAAGACATCGATGACCGCCTGTTCGGTGACGGCCTCCGCGGCCCCTGCCGCGACACCGGCCGTCCCTTCGAACGCCCGCCGGAGCGCAGAGGGCGGCTGCAACCCCGCGGCGGCGGCCTCGCGGGCGATGCTCTCGCGCTGGGCAATGACGCTCATCAGGCCGTGGAGCTCCGATGTTGCTGCATCGAACTGCCATGCCCGCATTGCATCACGAACGGCCCGTGGCAGGACCCAGGGCTCGGCGGCCTTTACGGTCGCTGCGTAGAGGGCGCGGGCATCGGCACGGGCATCGAGGAGGGCGGCATCGCCGGGACGCAGGACCCACGCCCGCCACAGGCCGTCGAACGGGCGGCCCGAGTGTTCCTCGAGGAGGTCGAGCAGGCTTCGCCAGTCAACCGGCCCGGCGCCGACTTCGGGCGAGGCCACGGCACCCTCGATCAGCGGATCCGGCGGTTGGTACGCACCGATGCCGGCGGCCGCGGCCGCCCAGACCGCTCGAATCCCGTCTGCGCCGGCCCTCGCGTTGATGTTCCGGGCCAGTTGCATGGAGGCCGCGTAGCCGAAGTCGTCATCCGGGCCGCCGACCACCCATGCGTTCAACGGGATGGCGTGACCGACGGCCTCGAGCGTCATGGCCGGGGACCGGATCGGGATCCCGAGGGTTGTCCCCGCCTGGGCCGTTGCGAGGTCGGCAAAGCCCTCGGCGATCCAGCGATCCCCCACCAGGGTCGCATTGAACCAGGCGTGGGCGGACCCGTGCAGGATGGTCGTCGGGTCGGCGGTGTACGGGATATCCAGGCGTCCGGCAACCGCATCGAACGCGCCCGCCCCCTCGGTTCCGCCCGCTGCGCCCTGGGCCCGTGGGATCGTTTCGCGAACTTCGAGGGTCGGACCAATGCGCCATTCGACGCCAATGGCAGCGTCGAGGGCCGGCAGCCCGCCGAGGAGGATGTCCGATACCCGCGTCCGCCAGTCAGGATCGTCGGGCCACGCACGGATGTTCAGGAAGACGGTCTGCGCGCCGACAGACACGGACCGACGCCCGCCGACCAGCCCCCCGGGCCGATCGGCCGCAATGTCGGCGGCGAACGTTCCGGGCGTCGTGAGCCGTCCGCTGGCATAGACGAGGTACCCGTCGGCGTCTGTCTCCGGGCCGGTCATCGGTCCACCGGCGATGGACGCCGCGTAGCCGTCCGGCAGGCGCACCCGGACCGTTGACCCCGCCACGCCATCGGTCCCGATGCCCCAGGCCGAGATGCGGACGAGCGACGACGAGATGCGCAGCGACCGGTCGGGTGCGCCGCCCGGATCGACGATGTCGAAGGACAGCGTCAGGCCGATCGATTTGCCGGCGCCGAGCTGTGACCCGAACCGGATCAGGAGGATGGCCGACCCCGCAGTCCGAGAGGAGACCGAGACCGAGGGCTTGCCGGTGGCAGCGGCGAGTCGCAGGTTGGTCGCCGACCCCGGCACCGCCAGGTAGGCCCGATCCGTGTAGAACCGGCGGGTGACGGTGTCCTTGAGCGTGCTCGTGGCGGTGATCCCGGCTGTGACCGCGATCCGGTGCTCGTCCGGCAGGACGTCGTAGGTTGTCGCCACGACGAGCGTGACCGCTGGGGACGCCGCCCTGGCGCCGGTCGCCCCGACCCCAAGCGCCATCGTCGCAAGGATCGCGGCCAGGACGAACAGAACGGCTCGACCGCGTCTCGGGCGGATCACGCCTCGAACAACTCCGGCAGGCCCACGGCGTAGCGCCCGAGGAGCACGTCGGAGCGGCGCTCCCGAGCCGCGTAGCCGGCCGGCACGTGGCCCCCGACCCAGACCCACGGGCGGGTCGCCTCGAACACCTGGTCCGCGATCCCGACGACGCGCGCGAGGGCCAGCCCGAGTTCGTCGGCGTCCAGCCAGCGCGTCGGGATCTCGACCGCCAGGATCGGCCGGCCGTCCTCGGCCAGCGAGAACTTCGCGAGCGGGTACTCGTCGTTCCAGCCGAGCAGAGTCCGGTAGGCCTTCCGGAGGCCATCGCCGAGCGGCGGCGCGAGATGGACCCACACGATCAACCCCGTCGCGGGATCCAGGATCAGGGTCACCCGGATGTCGAACCGGCGGCGGCCATCGAGCACCAGGTCCCAGACCGAGACATCGTCGCGGTCGGCGGTGGTCGTCGGGACGATATCGAGGTCGTGGAGCCAGGTCGCGACGTCGTCCGACGTGGCGGCCGCAGGTACGGGCACCCCCGCAGTCTAGACCGCCGCGGTGCTGTCTTCCTCCGGGGCCCGGCTCCGGGACCTGCTTCGGCCGGACGGACCGGCGTCGACCGAGCCCCCGGTCGGCACGACCTTCTTCGCGAAGTCCGATGGCCGCACGTTGCCGCCGATTCGGACGTTGCGGCCGATTCGCGCACCACGGGGGATGACGCTCTGCTTGCCGACGACCGTGATTCCCGTGTTGAGCCGGGTCGGCTCCGCCTTGTTGGGCGGGTCGTCGGGACCCTCGCCGATGATCGCGCCCGGCCCGACCGTGACCTCCTTGTCAAGAATCGAGCGGTCGACAACGGCGCGGGACCCGATCACGGAATCGAACATCACAATCGAATCACGGACGACGGCACCGACGCCGACGCGCACGCCCGGCGACAGGACACTATTGACGACCGTGCCATCGATGACGCAGCCGTGGCTGATGAGGCTGCGATGGACCTGCGCGGTCGGCCCGAGCTTGGCGGGGGCCCGTTCCTCGGACTTCGTGTGGATGACCCAGTCCTTGTCGTACAGGTCGAGTTCCGGATGGTCGACGAGAAGGGCCATGTTGGCCTCCCAGTAGGACTGGATCGTCCCGACGTCCTGCCAGTAGCCGGAGAAGCGATAGCCGTAGACCCGGGCCCCGGCATCGAGCATCGCCGGGATCATGTGGGCCCCGAAGTCGGTCAGTCCCTCGTCGAGCCACTTGAGGAGGGTCTTGCGCGAGAAGACGTACACGCCCATCGACGCGAGGTCGCTCTTGGGTTGCTTCGGCTTCTCCTGCCACTCGGTGACCCGGTCCGTGTCGTCCATGGCCAGGATCCCCATCCGGGATGCCTCGGCGAGGGGCACGCGGCGAACGGCGATCGTGACGTCGGCCCGCTTGCGCTTGTGGGCCGCGATGAATGGCTGGTAGTCCATCTTGTAGATGTGGTCGCCGGCCAGGATGAGCACGATCTCGGCGTCCGAGTGCTCGATCACGCTCCGGTTGCGGAGGACCGCGTCCGCCGTCCCGCGGTACCACTCCGCGACCTTCCCCCGGGCGATGTACGGCTGGAGGAGTTTGATCCCGCCCTTCGCCCGATCGAGATCCCAGGGCCGGCCGAGGCCGATGTGGTCATTGAGGGATCGGGGGTTGTACTGGGTCAGGACGACGACGTCGTTGATGTCGGAATTCACGCAGTTCGAGAGCGTGAAATCGATGATCCGGTACTTGCCGCCGAACGGAACCGCGGGCTTGGCCCGCACCGAGGAGAGGATCGACAGGCGTTCGCCTTCACCGCCGGCCAGGACCATCGCGAGCGTTCGCTTCACGCGCATCTCCTCAGGTGAGCCTGCCCTGGGGCGGCTGGGCCGATCGTAGCACCGGGTGCGCTCGTTGAATCGTCACGCGCACGAGGCGCCGACGGACGAGGGCGGGCGAACGGGCCGCGGGCGAACGGGCCGCGGCCCACCACCCATGCTCGCTGCCGACACTCGAGCCCTACAGGAACAGGCGCGGGTTCACGAACTGGTCGCGGAACTCCACCATCCAGTGGAGGTGCGGACCCGTGGTGCGTCCGGTCATGCCCTCATACGCGATGATCTGGCCGGCCACCACCGAGTCGCCCGCTCTGACCCGCGGCGGATGCAACTTGTTGTCGACGTGGGCGTACCAGGTGATGAGCTCCGACGAGTGGGCGATGACCACGATCCAGGCCTTCGGGACGGGGTCATACGGGTTGGGACCCGCGAACACCACCACGCCCGGGCCGGCGGCACGGATCGGCGTGTAGAGGGGTGCCGCGACGTCGATGCCCTTGTGGAAGTGCGCGCAGTTCCCAACCCGCGGCTCCCAGGCAAAGCCGGTGCAGCCGAATTCCTGGGTGATGGTCCCGGTCATCGGCCAGTCGAGCGTCCCGTTGTAAATGGACGGAATGGACCCGCCCCGCGCACGCTCGGCCACGATCTTGTCGATCTGCTGCTGAAGCGCGGCCTCGGCCTTCTCGCTGGCGATGATCGCGGCAGCGAGCTTGGTCTTGTCCCTGGCCGTCTGCGCATAGGCCGCCTGCTGGAGCGCCAGGAGCCGCCTGGTCTCCTTCTCGAGGGCGGCCAGCCGCGCCTGCGAATCGGCGAGCGACGCGAGCTGGGTCCGGAGCTGTTCGTGCTGGGCAGACGCGGCCGTGCGGAGCGTGTCCGTCTGGGCTCGGGTCGCCTCGACCGTCTGGTGAAGCACGGCCAGGACCTTCTGGTCGGCCACGATCTGCTCGGCGAGCTCGCGGTCCTGCTGGGCGAAGTCGAGGTGGTACGAGACCTCGGCCAGAATGTCGGTGAACGTCTCGCCGGACAGGAAGGTCTCGAGCATCGACGTCCGATCCGTGTCGTAGGCCTGCCGAATGCGGTCGGCCAGGAGGGCCTTGCGAGCGGTCAGCGCATCGAGCGAGCGCGCCTCCCGCGCCTCGAGGTCCGTCAGCTCGAGATCGAGCTTGGCGACCTGGGCGTCGAGGGCCTGTACATCGGCCTGTGCCGAGGCCACCGAGACGGTGGCCCGGACGACCTCTCCGCGTACGGCCGCGAGGTCGGCATTGACCTTGCCGAGCGATTTCTTCGTCGAGGCGAGGGCCGTCGCGAGGGCCTTCTGCTGCCGGGTCAGGTTCGTGACCTGAGCCTTCTGCTTCGCGATCTGCGCCTCGAGAGCCTTCTGCTTTGCGAGCGCGTCGGACAGGGCGTCGGCGGACACCGGGCGGACGGGCGTGGCCACGAAGGCGCCGCCCAGCAACGTCGTCATCAGGAGGAACAGGAGGACGCCTCGGCCCGGGCCACGGTGGACCGGCCTCGACCAGCCCCGCTGGTCAGGCGTTCGGCGGCGCATGAGTGGCGTCGTCATCGTGCGAACGATCTCCGTCGCGTGCGAGGTTTCGCGTTCGGTTCGCTCGCCGGGTGAGACCGCCGCTCCACGTTGGGCACCACGTTGGAACGACTACCGGCAACGGCCGGATCATACCCCACCTTGTCACGCACCGACCCGATCGGGTGGCTTGGGCGTCCCCGGGACCAGCCCTAAGAAGCTCTCGACACTGTGAGCGCCCAGACCGCCCCGATGATCAGGAATGGCCCATAGGGCACGTAGCTTTTCAGGGTGATTCGCCGGAGCGCGAGGAGGACCATGATCCCGACCGCTGCGGCGAGCGCGCCGACGATGACCATCGTGACCAGGCGGATCGCCCCGGCCAGCAGCCCGATTCCGAACAGGAGCTTCAGGTCGCCCATCCCGATGGCGCCCGCTCCGAACGGGATCGCCATGACGAACAGCAACGCGGGAATCGCCAGCGCCACGATCGCGGCGGCGAGAAGAGAGCCGGGCGACGCGACGAACGGCCCGATCCCGGTCACGAACCCGACCAGCGCATAGGCCGCGATCGGGAGTGTGATCACGTCCGGCAGCAAGCGTTGATCGAGATCGGTCGCGAACAGGAGGGTCAGGGCAACGACGAGGAGCCCGACATAGGCGAGGGCGCCCGGCTCGGCCTCGTATTTGAGGACGACCAGCGCAGGCGCCACGGCGCCGAACACCACGACCGCCGCGGTCCGCCAGTCGATGCCCCGGACGGATCCATCGTCGTGGGCCGGCCACCGAGCGGCGATCCGGTCAGCGATCAGCCCCCAGGCGCCGCCGACCACGAGGGCAATCGCCACGAGCGAGGTCATCGTGCCTTCATCGCCGGGTCATCGCCGGGTCATCGCCGGGTCATCGCCGGGTCATCGCGGGGTCCGGACGCTGCTCAGCCGGGTCATCGCGGGGTCCGGACGCTGCTCAGCCGGCCCGCGCGCCGGCGAGGGCGAGTTCGACCAGGGTCGCGTGGGACGAGCCGCTGGCCCCACGCGCCGCGAACGGCTTGGTCTTGGTGAAGTAGGCCGTGCCCGCGATGTCGAGGTGGACCCACGGCTTGGTCACGAACTCACGGAGGAACAGGGCGCTCTTGATGAGCCCGCCTTCGCCGCTACCGCTGTTGACCATGTCGCCGTACCACGACTCCATGTCGACCCAGTAGTCCTCGACCATCGGCATCTGCCAGTACCGCTCGCCCGCGCGCGTGCCCGCGCCGAGCACCTGGTCCGTCCACGCCTGCTCGTTGCCGAACGCGCCAGCGACCATGTCGCCGAGGGCACGGGACACGGCGCCGGTGAGGGTCGCGACGTCCACCAGGTGGGTCGCGCCGAGCTGCTCCGCGTAGGTCATCGCATCGCCCAGGATCAGCCGGCCCTCGGCATCGGTGTTCGTGATGTCGACCCACTTGCCGTTGAGCGCCTTGACCAGATCGCCTGGCCGCGAGGAATGCGGCCCGGGCATGTTCTCCACCGCGGGCGCAACTGCGAGCAGCGGCGTGCCGGGGGCCAGGCGGGCGACGGTCGCGATCGCCGCGATGACGGTGCATGCGCCGGTCTTGTCCATCTTCATCTCTTCCATCCGGTCGGATGGCTTGATGCTGATGCCGCCCGAATCGAAGCAGACGCCCTTGCCGACCATCGCGAGATGACGGTCGAGGGCATCGCGCTCGCCCTTCTTACCGGAGCGCATGACGATCATTCGGGGCGGGTTATCGCTCCCCCGTCCGACGGCCATGAACATGCCCATCCCCATCTCGGTGGCCTTCTCGGGCCCGATGACGTCGACCCACAGACCGTGTTCCTTGCCGAGCGCCCAGGCCTCCTCGGCGAGCACCTCGGGGCTGACGTCGTTCGCGGCGCGATTGGTGAGGGTCCGGGCCAGGTTGGCACCTTCGCCGATGATCTGGCCGCGGTTTGCGGCGGCGGAGAGGGCCGTTGTGTTGGCCGTCGCGGGCGCCACGAGTACGAGGTCGTCGAGGACTGGCGGGGCCGTCTTGACGTCGGCGCGATAGATCGTCGCCGGGTCATAGCTGCCCTCGACGACTCCGCGCGCAACGAGCGAAGTCACGGTCTCGAGGTCGGCATCCGTCATGCCGACCAGCGGCTCGAGCCAGAAGACCAGGGACTTGGCCTGTCGCCCGGACAGGCGATGCATCGCCGCAGCAGCGGATCGAACGACGGTCTCGCGATCAATGTGGGCCGCGCTACCGACACTGAGCAGGAGGATGCGCTCGGCCTTGACGTCGCCAGAGGCCGCGAGCGCCGACGTGTAGCGCTTGGTGCGCAGCTCGCCGAACGCCTGGAGCGCCCGCAATTCGCCTCGGGAGCGCCGATCCAGCTCTCCAAGTGGGCCGGTCCAGTCCGGCTCGCCGACGATCGGCACCACCAGGACGTCGCCCGGAATGTCCCACGGTTGATCAACTGTCACGCGCACGCGCACGAATCGGTACCTCCCGGAAGGCCGCTCCGAACCTGCCGGGAGGGGCCGATGTGTTGAACCCGAGTGTATCTCAGGCCGATGGCCATCCGACAGCCGAGGCGGCGTGCAGGCTCGAAGCCGCTCGTGGGTCTCGCGGACGGAGCTCCGCGCGAACGAGAGCCGCCGCGCCCAGTTACGCTCCCGGACGGACCGCCGCGAACGAGAGCCGCCGCGCCCAGTTACGCTCCCGGGCGGAGCGCCGTCAGTGTCGCCGCATCGGGGCCAGTGCCTCCGACCGAGGTGAGCCTGTTCAGGGCCAGGTCGAGTCGCGCCCGGGCCTGGTCGATCGCGATGACCGCCTGGTTCAGCCCGCCCCTGCCGATGTCGGCGAGGATGACGACCAGACCGCGGGTATCGGGCGGGAGATCCGCCCTCGCACGACTCTCCTCGCGGAAGGCAGCACGCACGGCGTCATCGATCACCCCGCCCGAATCGCGGAGGGCCGCATAGAGCGCGATCAGGGCCTGGTCATACAAGCGATTGCGACGCATCCAGTCATCGAGCGTCGAGACGTCGGTCGTGTTGGCCAGCCGATTTCGAATGACGAGCGCGTCGTCGAGCCGGGCGACGGCCGAATCGAGGGTCGCGAGGGCACTCACATAGTCGGTCGCGCGACCTTGCGCAGCCGCCGCGCCGACCGTCGAATCGTGGGCTGCGAGCAGCGAGATCACGGTCGAGGCCTGGAGGCTGGCGCTCGTGAGGGTGACCCACGATCGCCCGAGCCCTTGGGTGGCGTCCAGTGCCGCAATCAGGTCGGCCCGCCTCGCGAGGACGTCGGCGTTGTAGGTCAAAGCGTCGACGGGCTCGGCTCCGGGGAGGTTCGCGAGCGTCTCGCGGAGCGATGCTGAGCTCGTTTCGATGGTGTCGGCGACGGTGGTTCCCTCGGTCAGGGCCTCGCCGAATGAGCCCTGGTCATCCGCCGTGAGCGACCCGATGGCTCCGCGCGCCAGGACCGCAAGGCGATCCGTGTCGGCGGCTATCGCCGCCAGGTCGGTCTGGGCTGCATCAAGCCACGCGCTCAACTTGGTGTCGCCCGCCCAGGTGAGCTCGACCCGCGCCGCCGTCCCCGGCGGATGCGACCAAAGCGCCACGATACCGGCGCTGCCGACCGCGATGGCAAGCATCAGCGCACCAAACGCGCCATAGATGACGAGCCGGAGTGCAGCGCGCAGCAGCTTGCGGGGCTTCACGGATGGAGCGTAGCCGCTCGACGGCCCGACCGCGAGGGAGGGTCTGGCCGGACCTGGTCACGGGCGCGCCGAGCCGGGTGCGCGCGCCGAGCCGGGTGCGCCGGGCGCCGAGCCGGGTGCGCGCGCCCCGGGTGCCTGCGCACCGAGTCCTCGGCGGCCGCGGCCGGTAGCATCGGGGCATGCTGGGAATGACTGATCGCGTGGTGACCACGGATGGTTGATACGCGCGAGACCGTCCGTGGCCCCTACGCGCCAGGCGCGCCCATTGCCGATGCGACGGGCCGCCTCATCGAGCGAATGCCGAAGGCCGAGCTCCATCTGCACCTCGACGGCTCGCTTCGCATCGACACGGCCATGCACATCGCGCGCAGCCGCGAGATTGACGCGCCGACCACGTGGGCCGGTATGAGCGCCGCCCTCGTCGGCCCGCCTCGATCGCCCGACCAGGCAGACCTCGTGCGTGCCTTCGATCTTCCGATCACCCTCATGCAGGACACCGATGCCCTGCAGCGCATCACCGCCGAGCTGGTCGAGGACAAGGCAGCAGACCAGGTTCGATACATGGAGATTCGCTGGGGCCCGCTGCTCCATGTGACCGGCGGGCTGCCGCTGGCCGAAGGCATCGATGCGGTCGTCACCGGCGCCGCGCGAGCCGCAGCCGCGACCGGCACGACCGTCCGCCTCATCTGTACCGCCCTGCGATCGCACGACCCCGAGGCCAACGTGACCCTCGCCGAGACCGCCGCGCGATTCGTGGACCGAGGCCTCACGGGCTGGGACTTCGCGGGACCCGAGGCGCGGTTCCCGGATCCGACGCTGGCCTCGCGCGCCTTCGATGCTGCCCGTGCCGGCGGCCTCCGGATCACCCTTCATGCCGGCGAGTGGGGTGGCGCGGCCCAGGTCCGGCGAGCATTGGTCATGAACCCTGAGCGAATCGCCCACGGGCCCGGGGCCGCAGAGGATCCCGAACTCATGACCGAATTGCGTGACCGTGCGATCTGCCTGGACCTGTGTCCGACCTCGAACGCCCAGGCCACGATCGTTCCGTCGATTGCCGATCACCCGCTGGCCCGCCTGTACCGCGCCGGTAATCCCGTCACGCTGAACACGGACGACCTTACGGTCAGCGACCTCAGACTCTCCGACGAGTACCGGAACGCGGTCGAGAGGATCGGGCTCAGCCTGCCCGAGCTGTGGGCCATCGATCGCTTCGCGCTTGACGTTGCCTTCGCCGATGAGGCCACGCTCGCCCCGATCCGCTCCACCTTCGACACCTGGGCGGCTGCCATTCCGGAACTGGGTGCCGGGTAGGGGCTGGGACGCGGCCCTTGCCTGCCGCGCCGCGGCCCTTGCCTGCCGCGCCGCCCCTTCCAGCCGCGGCCGAGCCGCGGCCCTTGCCTCGCCGCGCCACCCTTTCCTGCCACTTCGACACGGGGGGGCGCCACGGCACGCAAATCGCCCGGATTCGGCCCTATTCAGGTCACGAGGGCGAGGGAACACCGGCCGTTGAGCGTGGGCGAACGCGCCAGGCCCGGAACCTAGCCCGATTTCACTGCCTCAGCGACCGGGGATGTCGATATGGCAGGAAACTCAGGCGGGCGGGCGACGCGGCGAGCGATGCGGCGGCGCCGGGCGGCCGGGCGGGGCGACGCGGCGGCGCCAGGCGGCCGGGCGGGGCGGCGCGTTACCGGGCGGCGGGCGACGCGTTACCGGGCGGGACTCAGGCGCGCGGCGTTCCTTAGCCCCGACCGTGCGCCGATGCGCGGGCGCACAGACCTGGAGCAAGCCGCTCAGCCGTCGGCGGCCAGTGCCTCCAGCGCTGCGGCGAGCTCGGCAGCGTCCTCGGCGATCGCCGTGGGACGGCGATCAGCGGCCAGCGCGGCCGCCTGGGCCCGCGTCGAGACTCCGGTCAGCATGAGCACGCTCCTCGCACCGACTGCTCGGGCGGCGGCAATATCCGTAAAGAGCCCATCCCCGATGACGATCGCGCTTGCCGGGTCGGCGCCGACGGCACGCGCCGCCTCCTCGAGAAGCAACGGTTCGGGCTTGCCGATCACGAGGGGCGAAACGCCACTCGCGGCCTCGATCGCGGCGATGACGCTGCCGGCGCCCGGCCGCAACCCGCGTTCCGTCGGATAGGTGGGATCGCGGTTCGTGGCAATGAACCGCGCGCCGGCACGGATGCAATCGACAGCCGCGGCCAGGCGCAAATAGGTCAGCTGGGGATCGAGACCGGCGATCACGGCGTCCGGATGCCCGGCCGCGGCCCATCCATCGAGCCCCTCCTTCGCCATCCGTTCAGCGGCATAGGCGGAGGTCACGACATCGAGGCCCACGTCGCGCACCTCGCGATCCAGCCCCGAGGCGCCGACCGTCAGCACCCGCCGGATCGAGTGCTCGTGCTCGATGATATACAGCGCCGTCGCGCGGGGTGCGCTGATGACGCGATCCGCGGTCACGGGCGCGCCCAGTGCCGCGAGTCGGGTCACGTAATCCGCGCGGTAGTGCATCGAGTTGTTCGTGACATACACGATGTCATCGCCGGCGGCGGCGCGCTGGGCAAGGAGCGCGGCGACACCCGGAACCGGATCGGCTCCGCGATAGACGACACCATCGAGGTCAACGAGCAGAAGCATGGGTGCGGATCCTAGCCGGTAGGATGACCCCGTGCCGACAACCATCCGACTGATCCCGGTTCCCGGTGGCCACCTGTACGTCGTCATCGACGGCGACCGTCCGCCGATCATCCTCATCCACGCCGGGATCAAACCCCTGGGCGAACGGGCATGAAGCACCGCGCCAACCGCGCGAATCGCCCGACGGCCTCGGCCGGATTGCCGCCGGGCGCCGTAGCCAACTTCGGCACGATTGCCAACTACGGCGCGGCCGCCACGTCCGATCCGATGGCCGGCGTCGAGCGGGTGTTCATCGATGGGTCCAACCTGCTCTTCGCGCTGGGGCGCGGGTCGGCCCGTGAGTCCCGGCCGGCCATGGGTGGCGGCCCACCGATGCCGGCCGGCGCGGTCATCGGGCGGCTCCGGGCCGCGTTCCCACCCTCGGTCATCGTCGACCTGGTGTTCGACGGACGCGCCATCGGCGGCGTCAAGGGACGGCTCGCGACCGGGCTGCGGGTCTCGTACTCCGGTGCTGAGACCGCCGATCGACTGATCGACGAGGGGGTGCTCGCCCAGCTCAATGCCGACGGGCCGGCCGGCACCTGGGGGATCCTGGTCGTGACCGACGATCGTGGCCTCCGGAACCTTGTTGTATCGAAGGGGGCGCGGGTCGCCGGCACGGCCTGGCTCGCACGACGGATCGGTCAGTCGTTCGATGAGGCACCGTCGCGTGGCCGGCCGAGCGGTGGTGGTGGGCCAGGCGGTGCCCGCGGAGGTCGCGGGCCAGGCGGTGCCCGCGGAGGTCGCGGGCCGGGCGGAGGCGGCCCGGGCGGAGGTGGACCTGGACCGCGCGGCGCCGGATCCAGCGACGGACCTGGACCGCGCGGCGCCGGATCCAGCGACGGACCCTGCCATGGCCGCGCGAGCCGGCGCGGTGGCCCATCGATCCCCGGCCCGAAGGCGGGCACGACCATCGGACATCGGCGCGCGCCGCGCACGCTGGACCTGCCCGACCGCGATTGATCGCGGCTGCTAGGATTTCGCCGTGATTGAAGCCCTCCAGCAGGCATGGCACGCGATCCTCGCGGCGCTCTCCGGGATCATCATTCCCGACTGGGGCGCACTCATCGGACTGCTGCCGATCTTCCTGCTCATCGGCGTCGTCGGGCCGCTCATCTCACTGCTGCTGCTGGGCTGGTTCATCTACGTCGTCCGGGCGCCGCGCGCCAAGCTGGTCATCGTCGAAGGACCAGTCCTCGCGGACGCATCGAGCGGCGAGGCCGTCTATCCTTCCGGCGAGCCGTACTGCCCGAACGATTCGCTCATCTACCCATCGGGCGCCACACGCTGCGACGTCTGCCGTCGCGAGCTCCTCGTTCGATGTCCGAAGTGCGAAGCGGGCCGTCACGCTCGAATCGACACGTGCGGCAACTGTGGCCTCGTCCTGAAGATTGAGAATCGCGGCCGGGCGCTCCGTCCGGTCGGTCCGCCTCCCGGAGGCGCAGCCGCCGCCTGATGCGGTGAAGGGATCGGGACCGGGTGCGGCGTGCAGAAGCTGAGGGCACGCCGATCTGACCCTTCTTGAAGGAACGGAACGGAACTCGAGCCAGCGTCCTGGCGTCGCGGAGAGACTCATGGAATCAATTTCGCAGCTCCTGTTCACCGTCGGCACCGTGATCCTCGCGGTGGGTTTTGCCGCTCACATCGGGCATGCGGTCCTCCTTGCGAACGGGCGTCGCGCGTCGGCCGCGATGACGTCGCTGGCGGCACGAGCTCCGCAACCCGCCTGGGCCGGCGTGGCCTCCGGCTCGTTCGTCCAGGCGCGGGCTGCAGCCGTTGCCTCCGGTCCCCCGTCATTTGCGGCCGGGAGTGCGCTGTCCGGAGCCGCCTACGGGCTGGCCGTGCTCGCGTTCAGCTCGCTGGCCGGGTCCCTGCTTCTACGCGCGATCCTCGTGGGCCGTGGGCCGTGGGGCAACCTGTTCGAGTTCAGCGTCGCGTTCGCGACGTCGGTCATCGGCGGCTACCTGGTGCTCTCACGCCGATACCCCATCCGTTCGATCGGGTTCGTGCCGATCGGCGTGGCCCTCGGCCTTGCTTTGTATGCGTCGTCCCTGCCGCACTCGATCAACGAGCTGGTCCCCGCGCTCCAGAACCCGCCGCTGCTCACGATCCATGTCGGGATGGCGATGCTCAGCTACGGGATCTTCGCAACATCGTTCGGGGCCGGGGTCGGCTACCTGATCCAGGGCCGCGAGGACCGCTTCTCATGGCTGCCTTCGCATCGCGTCCTCGATGAGGTCGCCTATCGTGCCGTCATCATCGGGTTCCCGATCTTCGCGACGATGATCATCCTCGGTTCGTGGTGGGCCTCGATTGCCTGGTCCCGCTACTGGGGCTGGGATCCGAAGGAAACCGCGGCCCTCGTCACGTGGCTGATCTACGCCATCTACCTCCACGCCCGCAACCAGCGATCCTGGGCCGGCCGACCCGCCGCGATGCTCCTGGTGGTGGGCTTCCTCATGGTCCTGGTCACGTACTCGGGTTCGCTCTGGTTCAGCGGCCTGCACGCCTACTCGGGGCTGTAGTTCCAGGTTCCGCGAAGCCCGGGCCCGGTCCACGTCCACCGCGCCCCGTCCCCGGTCCACTGCGCCCCGCCCCGGCTCGTCCACCCGGCGCGCATTCACTGCCGCCGTCCCCGGCTCCTCCACCCGGCGCGCATCCACTGCCCCGTCCCCGGTCCAATGCGCCCCGTCCCGGCTCGTCCACCCGGCGCGCATTCACTGCGGCGTCCCGGTCCACTGCACCTCTCTCTGGTCCACTGCGCCTTTCCTGCCATTTCGACACCCCCGGTCGCCAGGGCACGGTCGGGGGCCTCGAAACCCAGATCTGGAGCCGTGCCACGGCACGGGCGCGGAATTAGCCCCAGGATTCGTGCTCAGGGCGGCCCGCCCTCCGCGCCGCGGCGGTTCCGCACGCGGTTACTCGCCGAACCAGTCGGCCTTACCGTACGGGCATGTCGATCTGGCAGGAATGTGAGGGCTTGGACGCGCCAGATCGGGGTTCGAAGCCAGCCTCGCAACCGTCGGCCGTCGTCCGGGAGTGCGGAACGGAACGTGGCAGCGTGCGCGCTCAGCCTCCGGTGATTGGTCCGCCCGTCCGCCACGATCAGACACACGGAACAACTCTCCGCCGCCCAACCCAGATCGGCGGCCACGGTCATCGCCAGTCGAGCCTTGCGATCGAGCGTTCCGATGGTCTCGCCGACATCGACGATCTCGGTTTTGAGCTCGATGACCAGCAGCGCCCGGCGATCCTGATGCCAGGCCAGGAGGTCGATGATCCCGCGCTCACCGTAGATCGAGAACGAAATCTCAGGCCGAACCGCCCAACCCGGGAACTCGCCGAGCCAGCGGATGGCGGCCTCGGCAAGGCGAGCGTGCCTTGCGCTGACCGCTCGCTCGAGGTCACCGCCACGCCAGCGCGGCACGATGTCCACGCGAATTTCCAGCGCCGAGGCAACGGCCCGGAGCGCACGGAGGGTGACGGAGTCGAGGTGCCCACGCTCGATCCGCGAGACCGTCCCGTCCGACACGCCGGCGCGCCTTGCCACTTCGACCTGTTGCATGCCGAGCCGGACCCGGACGCTCCGCACTCGGATCCCGAACGCCAGATCCTGCATCGCGCGAGTATCGCCAGGGTCACGTATCCGGCGATTACGCCAGGGTCACGTATCCGGCGATTACGCCAGGGTCACCGAGCGCCGCCGCGCGCGATCGAGGCGGGCCGCGCTCGTCACGCGCCCTGCCCTGCCCGCCACAACTCCCGGCACAAACTGCTCATCTGTTCTATTCTTGGCTCCTCACCTATCCACGATCACGGTGCATAACCCGCCATCGCGGCGTGGGAAAGCGGCAAGAACCCGGTGGATGAATCCACGGATACCGTGGAAATCCTCGGGCCACGGGTGGATCACATCGAGGCCCGGGAGCCCGGTTACGGACCCCCGATCGGCCCGTGTCGACGCCTGAGCTCGAAACCGTCAATACACCACATGTAGCGGATCTACCCCAATTCCAACCACTACATCTTGTGTTTTTGGGCTTGACCGGTGCCATCCCATCGGCGTAATGTTCGTGGGTCGCTCGATCGTCGCCGTCCAGTCTCAGTCCGGCCGCCAGCAGGGTCGTCCAGGTCGCAAGACCCCGGCCCCCACGGGTGCCCCAACCGGAAATCTGAGGCCCACGACGCGACCGGACGCAGGGGGTTGCTCGCAGCTACCGGAGGCACCGCTCAGCGGTAGGCCGATGGCAAGACGTTCGACTTCCCATTGATTGTCGGCAGATTGCCGTCGCGGACCCGCCCACGGTCCTGACGGTCCCCTGCAGCAACCGGCCCCGGGTATCGGGACCGGCAGAAGCGGATCCCGCCGTGGCGCCGAAACAAGGACGGCGGCATGGACGGAGAAGGCGAACCGACCGGCGGGAGCACCGACGGCGGGGATGGAGGAGAGAACAGACATGGCTCGAGCCGAGAGCGCGCCCGTTCCCGCGATGCCCACCGCGGCCGTTCCCGCGGCCGTTCCCGCGACGTCCACCGCGATGTCCACCGGGAATCAGATTGCCGGCACGGCGAATCCCGCTGATGCGGGCACGACGCGGAGCAGGAAGCAGCGCAACCTCGGCGGCGCCTGGGGCGCCTCGTTCGTCGGCGATGACGGATACGGCAAGCCCGTCGTCGGCCTTTCCTGGCCGCGCCGGAACACCACGCCGGGCATCCATCCCTACGACGAGATCGAATGGGAGACGCGAACCGCCGGCATCAGCAACGAGAGCGGCAAGAGCGTCTTCGAGCAGAAGGACGTCGACGTCCCGAAGTCCTGGAGCCAGCTCGCGGTCAACGTCGTGGTGTCCAAATACTTCCGCGGGCACGTCGGCACGCCCGAGCGGGAGACCAGCGTTCGCCAGCTCATCGACCGCGTCGTCAACACGATCGCGGCCTGGGCCGAGACACAGCACACGTTCGCCACAGGCGAGGACCTCGCCTCGTTCAAGGCCGAGCTGACCCACCTCCTCGTCAACCAGAAGATGGCGTTCAACTCGCCGGTCTGGTTCAACGTGGGCGTCGAGCCGAAGCCCCAGTGCTCGGCCTGCTTCATCAACTCGGTCCAGGACTCGATGTCCTCGATCATGGACCTCGCCAAGACCGAGGCGATGCTCTTCAAGTTCGGCTCAGGCGCGGGCAGCAACCTGTCCCCGATCCGCAGCGCGCGCGAGAAGATGACCGGCGGCGGCACCGCCTCGGGTCCCGTCTCCTTCATGAAGGGCTACGACGCGTTCGCCGGCGTCGTGAAGTCGGGCGGCAAGACCCGCCGCGCGGCCAAGATGGTCATCCTCGATGCCAGTCATCCCGACGTCCTCGACTTCATCGATTCCAAGATGCTCGAGGAGAAGAAGGCCTGGGCCCTCATCGAGCAAGGCTACGACCCGAGCTTCACGGGCGAGGCCTACGCGAGCGTCTACTTCCAGAACGCCAACCACTCGGTCCGGGTGACGGACGAGTTCATGCACGCGGTCGAGGACGACGGCGAGTGGACCACCCACGCCGTGGTCGACCAGGCTCCGATGGGCACGTACAAGGCCCGGGACATCTTCCGGCGGATGGCCGATGCCGCCCACCTGTGCGGCGATCCCGGCATCCAGTACGACACCACCATCAACGACTGGCACACCTCGGCGAACACGGACCGGATCTACGCATCGAACCCGTGCTCCGAGTACATGTTCCTGAACGACACGGCCTGCAACCTGGCCAGCCTCAACCTGATGAAGTTCGTCCGCGATGACGGGGAATTCGATGTCGAGGCGTACCGCTACGCGGCCCGCCTGACCATCACAGCCCAGGAGATCCTCGTCGACAACGCGTCGTACCCGACCCCGAAGATCGAGGACAACTCGCACAAGTTCCGGCCGCTCGGCCTGGGCTACGCGAACCTCGGCGCGCTGCTCATGAGCCGCGGCCTGGCCTACGACTCGGACGATGGGCGCAACTTCGCGGCTGGGCTCACGGCGATCATGCACGGCGAGGCGTACCGCCAGTCGAGCATCGTCGCACGGGATCACGGCGGCCCGTTCCTCACCTACGACGAGAACCGCGAGCCCTTCCTGCGGGTCATCCGCAAGCATCGCGACGCGGCCTACCAGCTGACCGAGACTGGCGTTCCGCAGGACATCCTCGATGCCGCCCGTCTCGTGTTCGACGAAGCGCTCGAGCTCGGCGAGGTCCACGGCTACCGCAACGCCCAGGTCACGGTGCTGGCCCCCACCGGGACGATCGCGTTCATGATGGATTGCGATACCACCGGCGTGGAGCCGGACATCGCGCTCATCAAGTACAAGAAACTCGTTGGCGAGGGCTTCCTCAAGATCGTCAACCAGACGGTCCCGAGCGCCCTGCGCAAGCTCGGCTACGGACCGAACGATGTCGAGGCGATCCTCGCCTACCTCACCGAGCACGAGACGATCGAGGGCGCCCCGGGCCTGAAGCCCGAGCACCTGCCGGTCTTCGACTGCGCGTTCAAGCCCCAGAACGGCGTGCGATCCATCCATTACATGGGCCACATCCGGATGATGGGTGCCATCCAGCCGTTCATCTCCGGCGCCATCAGCAAGACCGTGAACATGCCCGAGGCCGCCACGGCCGAGGAGATCGAGCAGGTCTACCTCGAGGGCTGGAAGCAGGGCCTCAAGGCGATCGCGATCTACCGGGACAACAGCAAGCGATCCCAGCCCCTCAGCACCGGCAAGAAGAAGGACGTCGACGCCGTCATCGAGGCCGACTCGGCGATCATCGAGAGCCTCAGGAAGCAGCTCGCGGTCGCCCAGGCCGAGGCGGTCAAGCCGCACCGGCGCCGGCTCCCGGCCGAGCGCAGCGCGGTCACCCACCGGTTCGATATCTCCGGGCACGAGGGCTACATCACGGTTGGACTCTACCCGGATGGCCAGCCCGGCGAGATCTTCCTGAAGATGGCCAAGGAAGGGTCCACGGTCTCGGGGTTGATGGACACCTTCGCGACCACCGTCAGCGTGGCGCTCCAGTACGGCGTGCCGCTCAAGGATCTCGTCAACAAGTTCGCCCACGTCCGGTTTGAGCCGAGTGGGTTCACGGGCAACGCGGAGATCCCGATTGCCAAGTCGCTGGTGGACTACATCTTCCGGTGGCTGGGGTCACGGTTCCTGTCCGATGACGACAAGGCCAACCTCGGGCTCATCGATCGGAGTTCGTACGGGGACTCGCCAACCGGGGCCGGTTTGTCACCGACCGGCCTCGCCGAAGCTTCGCCCGGCGCTATTGGCGCCGAGCGGCTCGGCCAGCCGGCACCTGCACCAGCCCCGGTCGTGGAAACCGCAGCCGCGCTGGTGGCCGAAGAGCCAAGGGCCACGGCTGTCGCCACCGCTCCTTCGGGTGAAGGGGTCAAGGCGGCCGAGCTCACGGTCATTGCCACCAATGGCAATGGCAATGGGCATCTGGCCAATGGGAATGGGAAGAGCGGCAACGGGAACGGGGGCGGCGGTATCACGCTCGCGCTCGGGAACGTGAAGGTCGCCTTCGCCACCCAGGGCGACGCCCCGTCCTGCATGGACTGCGGCGCGATCATGGTCCGCAACGGCTCCTGCTACAAGTGCCTGAACTGCGGCTCCACGAGCGGGTGCAGCTGAGCAGGACGAGGTGGACGCCAAGCTCTCGGACTCCAGAGCGATTCAAGCGTAGTCGCCGAGCCCGCGGAGTCGCTTCAAGCCCTTGAGCCAACAGCGAGCCGCTGCCTGCGAGGGCAGGCAGCGGAGGCGGGCAGCCGGGTCGAGCGAGGCGAAGGTGGATCGCCTCATTTCCGT
>JAYTWS010000119.1:0-2914 GCA_043743315.1 Chloroflexota bacterium
CGGCCACGGAACTTCGGCGGGATGTCCGCCTGGACCTCGGGGTAGCGGATGGTGGCCTTCGGTTCGAAGAACCGGCGCAGGGTCAGCGCCATCCCTCGAACGAGGCCCAGTCCCGGAACGAGGCTCATCGGGTGGGTCTCATGATCCGACGATCACGACCGCGGCCGCTGTCACGAACAGATTGAGGAGCGCTGCCGGCAGGAGCCACTTCCAGGCAAAGCCCATCAATTGGTCGATCCGGACCCGCGGCAATGTCCCGCGCATCCAGACGAACAGGAAGACGAAGCCGAAAGTCTTGGCCATGAACCAGACCAGCCCGGCGACCCAGTCGAAACTGACGTACGCCCAGGCGAAGGTGAGCCCGCCGGCCACGACGTTGAAGAGCACGAACCCGATGATCAGTGTGACCCACCAGCGCATCGAGCTGCGGAGCAGGTAGAAGGGCGCCGCCAGGACCAGCGTGCCGATGACCGGGACGAGGGCGATGACGAAGAGCAGCGGAATGCCCAGCGAGCCCGGATCCAGGGCGATCGTGAAGGGCGTCGTGATGTGGAAGTTCGGGATGGCCGCGCCGACCACGCCGTTGATCGCGTTGACGATCGCGTCGATGTCGAACGGGGCGTTCCATCCGCCGAGGAACAGGACCACCGTGAGCGCCGACATGATGAACACGTTCACGTACTCGGCGAAGAAGAAGAAGCCGAAGCGCATCCCCGAGTACTCGGTCGCGAATCCGGCCACGATCTCCGAGTCGGCCTCGGTCAGGTCGAACGGCGTCCGGTTGGCCTCGGCGGTCGCGGCGATGAAGAAGATCACGAACCCAAGGGGCTGACGGAATACGAACCAGTCGGTGAACCAGCCGGACTGCTGCATGACGATCTGGTTCAGGCTCATTGTCCCGGCCAGGATCAGCAGGCCGACGACCGACAGGGTGAGCGGGATCTCGTAGCTGATGATCTGGGCGGCCGAGCGGAGCCCACCGAGCAGCGAGTACTTGTTGAAGCTGGACCAGCCGCCCATCAACAGGCCGACCACGCCCATCCCACCGACGGCGAAGAAGTAGAGCAGCCCGATGTTGAAGTCCTGTCCCGCCATGCCCGGCGCGAACGGAATGACCAGGAGCGTCATGACGGCCGCCCCGTAGGTCACGACCGGAGCCCAGGTGAAGACGATCGAATCGGCGCCGGTCGGGGTGAAGTCCTCCTTGATCAGGACCTTCAGCCCGTGGACCACCGACAGCAGCGATCCCCACGGCCCAACGCGGTCCGGTCCGACTCGCAGGTTCATCAGGGCGATGACCTTCATCTCGAGGTAGATGTTGAGGAATGCGATCGGGATGGTGATGACCAGGATGATCGTGGCGGCCACGAGGAAACGGATGAACCACAGGTTCGCCAGAATCAGGTCCCAGATCGGGCCGCCGAGAACCACGATGAACGCGATGAGCCCAGCGGTGAGCACCGCCAGCAGCGGGACCAGCGTGAACACGATCTTGCCCGGCAGGGTCAGCCGGCCCCAGGTTCTCGCGAGGGTCGTCACAGGCTGGCCATCACTTGTCCACCCCGCCCATCACCGGGTCAAGGCTGGCCATCACGGCCATCGTGTCCGCGATCAGGTTGTTCTTCATCAGTAACCCGACGGACTGGAGGTGGATGAAACTCGGGTCGTGGATCCGCATCCGGAAGGGCTGATCCGTTCCGTCGCTGATGGCATACGTCGCGTACTGGCCGCGTGGGCCCTCGATGGCGGCGTACGCACGTCCCGGGCGCGGCCGCAGGAGGCGCGGCAGCTTGGCCATGATCGGGCCGTCCGGCATCTGGTGGAGGCACTGGTCGATGATCCGGAGGCTCTGCTTGATCTCCTCCATGCGCAGCAGGTAGCGGGCCAGCGAGTCGCCCTCCGATCGGGTCGGGATGTCGAAATCGAGCTCCGGGTAGATCGAGTACGGGTGGGCGCGCCGGACGTCGAAGGGGCTCCCCGTGGCGCGCAGGTTCGGTCCGCTCATGCACATGCTGAGGGCCGTCTCCGTGTCGATGACCCCGAGCCCGCGGACTCGCCGGACGAAGATCTCGTTCTCGTTGAGAAGCGTGAGGTTCGCCTCGATCTGCCCGGTCGCGCGGCTCATCCAGTCCCCGAGCCGGCTCATGAAGTCGTGGTTGAGGTCGCCGTTCACCCCGCCGATCCGGAAATAGTTGAAGAGCATCCGCTGCCCGGTCAGGGCGGCCAGCATCTCCACGATCTCGTCCCGCTCGATGAACGACCAGAGGATCGGGGTGAGCCCGCCGAGGTCCAGGGCGAACCAGCCCATGAACAGCGCGTGGCTGGCGATCCGGTTCAGCTCACCGGACAGGACCCGGATGTATTCGGCGCGGCGCGGGACCTCGACGTCGAGGAGCTTCTCGAAGGCCATGACCGGCGACCACTCGCAGAACAGCGAGCTGATGTACTCGAGCGGGTCGACCTGGCTGATGACCTGGTGGTAGTCGGCGTTCTCGCATAGCTTCTCGACGCCGCGGTGGAGGTACCCGAGGACCGGGTCGAGATCCACGACCTTCTCGCCGTCCAGCTTCAGGACGACGCGCAGGACCCCATGCGTGGATGGGTGCTGCGGGCCCATGTTGAGGAACATCTCGCCATCGCCGAGGGTGTAGAACTCGGCCTCCCGCTCGGTCCGCGGCGGGTACGGCGGGATCGGCTCGAATGCCCCGATCTGGTCATCCAGCATGACCCGCGGGTCGTCGGCCGAGGCGTGCTGGTGCGGTCGGGCGGTGGTCGTCATCAGCGGCGCCTAGGCCTTCACGCGGCGAATCGTGCCGGCCGGCGCACCCTGCGGAGCGTGACTGCGTTCCATGTGGCGGACGCCGCCGCCCGGCGACCGCGCGGCGTCATCGGGCAGGAAGAAGTCCTTGCGGAG
>JAYTWS010000120.1:0-4251 GCA_043743315.1 Chloroflexota bacterium
GCCAGCGGCGCGGTCTGCCAATGGGCGCTCACGATCAGGATGGACTTCGGCTTGGGCAGGCCCGCGGCCCAGCCGTTGAGCTGGCCCATCCACTCGGGGTCATCGAGCAGCGGCGGGGCGCCATGGCCGAGATACAGCGCGGGCATCGGGCCCGGGACGGCGTCACGGACGTGACCCTCGAGGGTGGCAGACAGGCCGGTGGCGAGATCACTCATCGTTGCAGTGTCAACGATACCGTATTGAACGCATGACCGAGCCAGGTGCACCTGGCTCGGTTGCCCAACGACCCCCGGTGGCCTCGCCTGGGCTAGGATCCCCTCGTGAGCGCCGTCGTCCGCCTATCCATCGCACCCGTCAGGAGCCTCGGGCTCGAGCACCCGGCGGAGATCGACCTCACGGCGCTCGGTGTCGCCGAAGACCGTCGGTTCTACCTGATCGACGAGCGCGGGTTCCTGGTCGACCGGATCGTGGTAGGCCGGCTCGTCCAGGCGTCGGCCCACACGGACCCGGAGGGCCAGATACTTCGCGTGACCCTGCCGGACGGCTCCGTGATCGAAGCTGACGTTCAGCTCGGCGACCCGATCGAGACGCCGATTCACGGGCGGACGGCGATCGGACATCTCGTCACGGGACCCTGGGCGGAGGCGCTGACGCCGTTGGCCGGCCGCCCCGTGCGACTCGTAAGGACCGACCGCGTCGGCGGGACGCGCAGCGCCCACCCGGTGTCCCTGATCAGCAAGGGATCCCTCGATGAGCTCGCGAGGCAGGCGGCCGTGCCGTCCGTGGACGGCCGGCGATTCCGGATGCTGATCGAGCTGGATGGCTCGACCCTATACGAGGAGGACGACTGGATCGGTCGGCAGATCGGACTCGGCGAAACCGTCCTCCGAGTGACCGAGCGGGACGCCCGGTGCGCCATCACGACGCAGGATCCCGATTCGGGTGAGCGGGACCTGGACACGCTCCGGACGATCCTCCGCTACCGAGGGCCCCTGCCCGACCCGACCGGCGCGCCGAAGGCGATGCTTGGCGTGCTCGCCGAGGTCGAGCGTCCGGGTCGAATCAGGCTTGGCGACGAGGTCCGACCGCTGTTCTGACCCGGTTCGCGCTCCCGCGAGCGGCACCAACCCGCGACATCGCTCTGCGCTGGAGCATGCACCGCCTTCGGTCCGGCCCAGCTGGCCGATCGCCCGGCGTCCCCGGATTACCGACCGTCAGTCCGCGGGCGCGACCAGCACCTGTACGCCGGCGGCCTCCCGTATTCTCTCGGGCGTCATGCCGCGAAGTCGCTCCGCGAGGCCCGGCTTCTCGGCTCCGGCCGGCAGGAGCACGAGCGCGCCACCGAATCGGCGCGTGGCCTCCGCGAGTCCGTCAGCCCCGGCCCGGGTCGGGAACCAGGCGCCGGCATCGACCCCGGCTGCGGCTGCGGCCTCCAGATAGGTCGCGAGGGTTCCTCGTCCTTCGCGGCGCGCTGTTGCCGCCTCGAAAAGCCGATCCGGTGAGGGGCGGTCCGCGTCTTCGCCCCGAAGGTCGCCGTACGGGCTTGCGAAACCCTCAGCCGTCCGATCGACGAGCACAAGCGCCCGGGCCTCCTTCGCCGCCAGTCCGAGAGCAGCCAGAAACGCCGAGCGGTCATCGCCGCGACCGGTCGCGACGATCAGCGACCCGGGAGGCGTCCCGGGCGGGGCGTCGACAACGCTCTCGCGGCTTGCTTGCACCAGGCTGAGCGCGGCCTCCGACGGCTCCCGCGCCGCGGGCGGTTTCGGTGGCGCCCCGATCGGCGCAAGGGTCGAGACGAGGAGAGCGACGACCGCGGGATCGTCCGATACGAATCCAACGAAGCGCTTGCCGCTCGTTGCTGCCCCTCCAATGCCGAATGTCGCCGGATCGCCGAGCTCGTATGACACGAACGCCAAGGGCTCGGGTGCTTCGGATACGAGGAACCACTGCGCCTCGAGTCGGAGGACGTCGAGGTCAACTTCCCGATAGTCGAGGGCCGCGAGCCGTGGGTCCGCCGGCCGCGGTCCCCGGGCCCAGACCGTCAGGTTCGTCCCCGCCGCCAGCAGGTCCGCGTACCGGCCGGCCTCGACGACGAGCTTGTCGGCCAGCTGGAAGCCGACAAGGAGGTGGCCACCCTTGGCCGCCGCCTCGATCTCTCGCGTTGTGTGGAGCATCGCACGCGGGTCATAGGTGAAGCGGGTTGCATCGGGCGCGTGGCCAAGCGCGGCGGCGAGGCGCCGGGCGATCTCAAAGACACCCGCGTCGCCGGTGCCTGCAGGGTAGGTCCAATCCATGGGCGGCATCAGTCCATCCTTTGGTTTGCAGCGGCGACGTGGCAAGTGCGTGGCGGCCGCCCGAACGTGTTTGCTGGTGTCGATGCGAGCGTACAGCAGCGCGGCGCCGCGTCGCTCCAAGCTACTCGCTGAAGCGTTCTTCCTTCCACGGGTCCGCGCTGTTGTTGTAGCCGTACCGCTCCCAGAAGCCGAGCTGGTCGTGGTCCAGGAACTCCAGGCCACGGATCCACTTGGCGCTCTTCCAGAAATAGCGCTTGGGCACGAACAGGCGGAGGGGCCAGCCATGCTCCTTCTCGAGGGGCTGGCCGTCGAACGTGTCTGCGAGCATCACGTCGTCGTCATCGAGAACAGACAGGGGCATGTTCGCCGTATAGCCCTGCTCGGAGTGCGCCAGGACGTGGGTAGCGCCGGGCCGCACCTGGGCGAGGTTCAGGATCTCCTGGATCGCGACGCCCTCCCAGACGGTGTCCAGTTTCGTCCAGCGGGTGACGCAATGGATGTCCGTCTTGACCGTCTTTCGGGCGAGGGTCTTGAACTGATCCCAGGTCAGCGTGAACAGGCTGTCCACCTCGCCGTAGACCTTGAAGTCCCACTTGGCGAGCTCGGTATTGGGGACGGAGCCGTAGTGGAGGACGGGGAACTTTTCGGTCCGGTATTGGCCCGGCGGGATCCGCTCCATGGTCGCGGGATCCTGGGACTGGTTACCGAACAGGCGCTCGAACATGGGGGGCAACTCCGTGGGGTGAGGCGGCCACTATCGTCCCATAACGTGACGCGGCTGTGACTGGGAAATCGGCTGGTGCGGACCGCGTTCGACGTGTCGCGTCCCGATCAGCTACCAGCCGAGCCAGGGCGGCAGGTGCTTCCGGAGTCGGGGCACGAGCCACTCGAGGCTGAAGATCGCACCGACGATCGCGGCGTTGAGGCCGAGACCCCCGATGAGCGGCCTCGCCGACCCGAGGACGTCCGTTCCGAGGGCGAGGGCGACCATGACCAGGCCCGCCACGATCAACCAACGCCCCGCTCGGCTCCGACGGGTTGGTGGCCGCCGGGTGCCCGCCGGCGGGTCGTCGATCATCTCGAGTACTCACTCGTGAACACCCGACTTCGCCGGGCCCGGGCCTCGGCTCGGTTCCGGACGTCAGCGAAGTGCTCGTGCATGATCCGATCGATCGCCGGTCGAGCGAACTGCCGTGCCCGGAGGTAGGCGAGCAGCGAGGGCGCCTCGTACGAGCCGCGATAGGTGAGGAGGACTTGGCCATCAGGCGCCTCGCCGACCGTGATCGTCTCCCGGAGACCCGCGACAGGTCCGTCGAGGTGCTCGTAGTCGATCCGGTCCGGCGGCCGCAGGGTCACGCGCTCGCGGGTACGGACCAGCCGGTCGTTCCCGATCGGCATGGCGACGTGCGTCCAGAAGTCGCACACGAGGATGTTGCCCTCCGCCTCGATGATCTCGGCCCGTTCGCCACCCTCCTGGGAACCCTGGCCGATTGCTGCGAGCATCTGATAGACGAGAGCGGCCGGCGCGCCGATATCCGTGGTGACTGGCCCGACCGTGACCACCCTCATGGCCCCGTCCAGATCGTCGTCTCGGGCTCGAGCGCCGCCCATGCGAACCAGAAGTGATCCCCATGGATAACTGGCTCCAGCGTCTCGCCGGCCAGCGGTCCGGCCGTTGCCCGACCTGTGACCGACCAGGTCGAGCCCGTCTCGTTGTCGACGATCGGCCCCGCGGCGCCCGATGATCGACTGAACGTAAGGGCGCGCCCACCGGCCATCGGCACGAATACCCCGCTCGACCCCACGTCTCGCCCGCCGTCGATGTCGGCTGAATCGAGCGCCGACCTCGTGCCCGGAGCCCAGAAGACCACGACCCGGTCTTTGCCGGTGCCGAGTTCGACGACGCCCGTCGCCATGAGGACGGAATAGGGAACGGCAATCGGTTTCCCTGCCAAAT
>JAYTWS010000121.1:0-5054 GCA_043743315.1 Chloroflexota bacterium
GTGGAGCGGGTGGCCGACGCGATGCAGATGCGCGGCCTCTACCCGTAAGGCCTCGCCTCATCTGGCTCATCCCGGCGTTGGCGCCTTCGGTGCCGTCGCTCACGCCCGTTTGCGTGAGCTCGCTCCCGCGCCTCGTCGCGGTCAGGCTCCGGCGGCACGGCCGACGGAGCGCCACATCGCGGTGATCCAGGTGTCGTCGAGCGTGGCGCTGAATCCGCCCGTCGGCCGGAAGCCGGCCCGCGCGTATCGATGGTTGTTGCCGGCATTCGTCGACTCGAGGTATTGAGGCACGCCGGCCGCGTCCCACATCGCGAGATCCTCGGCGAGCAGCATTTGCCCGCGGCCCTGGGCGCGGTGCGCCGGATGGGTCGCGAGGAGGCTCAGATACACATGCTCGACCTGGTCAGCACGGCTCGCGTCGAAGCGGTCGTATAGCGCGTGGAGCGCGGCGATCGCCGGAGCATCGAAGGACTGCGCGATGAAGGCGTCGAGGAGGGACAGCCGACGCTCGTCCAGCTCGGCAGTGCCGGGTGGGAGCCAGATCGAGACCGCCGCACCGTCGTCGGTCGTCCGCGCCGTGCCGAGGTCCATCGCCGACTCGACGAACAGGCGCCAGTACGGCTCGAGGTCGACCGCCGCACCGGTCGACGGACGTAACGCCGGGCCCCAGACCGGATCGTCGCCGAATGCCGTCGTGATGGTCCTGATGACCTCGGTTATCTCGCCGGTGGTGACTCGTCTGGACGACATGGCGGCACGGTATCGGGAGCCAGCGCGCCGGTCAACTTGAGTGGATCGCGTTCGGGTGCATGCTAGAGTGCGGCCATGCTTGATCACGAGGAAAAATTCCTGTTCAAGGAGGAGATCGGCCACCTCGCGAACGCGGTCGCGGAGGCCGGGACGCTCGATAACGTCGAGGACCTGCTGACCGACGTCATCACGAGCCCCCGCTTCGATTCCGAGGTGTTCACCCTCGAGCGCAGCCTCCAGGTGATGCTCGGCGCCCGGGCCGGGACGACGCTCGTCGGCCTCCTCACGGTGGCCCCAGAGGTTTTCGACGAGGTCGCCGAGGTCCGTATCCCGCCCGAGGTCCACGAGCGGCTGGTGGCCTGGCGAGCCCGGTTCGGGCTGGCCATCGACAACGCCCTGAACTTCCTCAACAACCCGGACGGGATCCAGGGCCACAACTTCGCCACCCAGATCGCCCATGTCGAGGAGCGCCGCGTGCTCCAGGGCCGGCTCACCCTGGTCCGCTACAACAATGAGCCCCAGTTCTTCGTGGCGGATGCGGTGGTGTTCCTGAGCCTCATCGCGGACGTGATGGACCGGCTCGGACCCTACCTCGAGTCGGACGTGGTGGATGCCGACACGCTGGCCCGGCTCCGGGACGGCGTGCAGTTGATCGAGCGCAAGACCACGGCGAACTCCTAGTCACGAGCCGGGGCGAAACCGCGGACATGCCCGGGCACCGGCGCTGATGCGCCAGCTGTACCTCGCCGCGACCGGCCAGAACCGCGGCAAGACCACGATGTCACTCGGGCTTCTGAACGGCTTCCTCTCGCGTGGCCTGCGCACCGGGTTCATGAAGCCGGTCGGCCAGCGGACCGTGATCGACCATGGCGAGCCCGCCGACGAGGATGCGGTGCTGATGCACGAGACATTCGGGCTGCGCGAGCCTTACAGCGCGATGAGCCCAGTCCACATCCCGCGCGGTTTCACCAAGGCCTACATCGCCGGTGAGGTGGTCGACGACCTAGGCGGTCGGATCCTGAGCGCGCAGGCCCATTACCGGGATCACGACGTATTACTGATCGAGGGTACCGGGCATGCCGGCGTCGGCGCCGTCATCGGTCTGTCGAATGCACGAGTCGCCGCGCTGCTCGGAGCACCCACGATCATCGTCAGCGAAGGCGGTGTCGGCCGGCCGATCGATGAGATCGTCCTCAACGCCGCGCTCTTCCGGGCCAACGGCGTCAACGTGGCGGGCGCCATCGTCAACAAGGTCGACATCGACGCGCAGCCCGGCATCGCAAGGGTCATCGCCGGGGGACTGGCACCGTATGACATCCCGCTCCTCGGCGTCCTGCCGGTCCGCCCGATCCTCTCCAACCCGACCCTCGAGATGATCCTGGAGGGGGTCCACGGCGAGGTGCTCCACGAGGGCCCCGACCTCGAGCGGGTCATCGACGGCGTCGCGGTTGGCGCGATGGAACCGCGCCATATGCTCGAGCGGGTCGGTCCGGGAACGCTGGTCATCGTGCCGGGCGATCGCGAGGACGTGATCCTGACCCTGACGACCGCGCATCAGCTCGGACTGGCCGGCCGATCGAGCCGGGATAAAGCCGATCCCGATTCCGATCAGGATCGGGCCATCTCTGATGACCATGACGGTGCCGCGATCGGGCTCGTCCTGACCGGCGGGTATCGCCCGCGCCCGGCCGTCATCGAGGCCATCCGCCGAGCCGACCTGTGCGCCACGCTCGTCAGCGAGGACACCTATGCGGTTGCCTCCGAGGTCCATGACCTGCTGGTCAAGACCCACCCCGCGGACCTGGTCAAGATCGAGCTCATCAAGCAGCTCGTCGCCGAGAACCTCGACGTGGACCGGATCCTGGGCGTCGCGACCGAACCCCGGAGCTGAGTCGCGGGCACCGACACAGGTGTCGCGCGTGCCGGCCGTGCGGCGCGTTCCGTCAGCCCAGGGGCTCGTTGTCGATGAGCCGGGTCGAGCCGATCTCGACGGCGAGGGACAGTAGCGCGGGCCCGGCGACCACGTCGATCTCCTCGAGGGATGCCGCATTCGCGCACGACACGTACTCGACGTTCGCCAGCGGCTCGCCCGCGAGGACGGTCTCCATGATGCCCCGCAGCCGCGAGCCGGAGCGCTCGTCTGCTTCCCAGGCCCCACGCGCGGCCATGAGCGCTCGGTGGAGCACGGGCGCGGCGGCGCGCTCATCCGGTGACAGGTGCACATTTCGGGACGACATGGCGAGGCCATCCGTCTCGCGGATCGTCGGGCACGCGATGACATCCGTCGGGATCGCCAGGTCGATGGCCATCCGGCGGATCACGGCCACCTGCTGGGCGTCCTTCTGGCCGAAGTAGGCGTGCTCGGCCCGTACGAGATCGAACAGGATGGCCACGACGGTCGCGACGCCCTCAAAGTGGCCCGGTCGTGCGCGACCCTCGAGCGGTCGGGCAATCGCGCCGACCTGCACGGCCGTGTCGAAGCCCGCCGGGTAGACCTCATCGACGGTCGGCGCGAAGACGATGTCGACGCCCTCCGCCTCGCAGACGGCGACGTCGCGGGCCTCGTTGCGCGGGTACTGGGCGAGATCGGCCGGATCGCCGAACTGGCGTGGGTTCACGAAGATCGACACGACGGTCGTTCGGTTGTCGGCCCGCGCGCGCTGCATCAGCGCCCGATGCCCGTCGTGAAGCCAGCCCATCGTGGGGACGAGGCCAACAGAACGCTGAGCACCCGCGAGGGACGCGCGCAGGTCGGCGCGCGACCGGACGATGGTGGTGGGCAATCCGATCAGAGGTCTCGATCCAGTGGAATACCGGCCTCGAAGCCCATGCCGGCGCGACCGCCGTCCACCGCATCGCCCGCCGCTCGATCCTGGGCCGTGCGACCGAGCACCTCGTCGAGCGTCTGGTCGTCCATCCGGACGGTCTCCGCGGGCCCCGGGAAGGTGCCGGCTCGGACGTCGCCGGCCCACGCCTCGGCCGCCGCGCGGATCGTGCCCTCCAGGTCGGCGTATCGGCGCGCGTGGCGGGGCGAGAAGTCGCCGAGCCCGAGGACGTCGGTGATGACCTGGACCTGGCCGCTGCAGCCGGCCCCGGCACCGATCCCGATCGTTGGGATGCGCAGTCGCGAGGTGATCGTCGCGGCGAGCTGCTCTGGCACGAGCTCCAGGACCATCGAGAAGGCGCCCGCCTCCTGGATCGCGATGGCGTCGGCCAGGAGCGCGCGCGCTGTCTCGCGGCTCTTGCCCTGAACCCGCACCTTGCCGCCCATGCCGTGCTGGGACTGCGGCGTCCAGCCGATGTGGCCCATGACCGGCACGCCGGCCCGAACGAGGGCCTCCACGGTCCGGGCGCTGCGGACACCGCCTTCGACCTTCACGGCGGTCGCCCCGGCTTCGCGGAGGAATCGGCCGGCGTTGGCAAGTGCCTCATCAACCGATGCGTAGGACAGGAACGGCATGTCGCCGATGACCAGGGCGCGTTTCGATCCGCGGACCACCGCAGCCGTGTGGTGGAGCATCTCCGCCATCGTGACCCGGACGGTCGAGTCGTAGCCCAGCAGGACCTGGCCAAGCGAATCGCCAACGAGCAGGATCGGGATGCCCGCGTCGTCCAGGATCCGCGCAGTCGGGTAGTCGTAGGCGGTCAGCATCGGCAGACGTTCGCCATCGGCATGCATCGACTGGATGTCGGCGACCGTCAGGCGGCGTTCCACTTTGCCCGTGGCGCTCATCGTGCTAGCTCGCTCATGGTCCCAGTTTGCTCCGAGCGCGTCCGGGCGTCCATGAGTCCGACCACCCGATCGAGGATCCGATCGGCGACCTCCCGCTTCGACAGGAGCGGCAGGCCATCGTCTCCCCCAGCGGCCTGCAGGATCACGACCCGGTTGGTTTCGGTCCCGAATCCCGAATCCGGTTCTGTCACGTCATTCGCAACGAGCAGGTCGACGCCCTTCCGGCGGAGTTTGTCGGGAGCGCGATCGAGGGAACCGGTCTCGGCGGCAAACCCGACGAGAACGGGCGCCGGCACGAGGGCAGTGCGCGTCCTGGCACCCGAGCTGTCGAGCCCGTGCGTGATTCGCCCCACCTCGGCCAGGAGGTCCGGCGTCGGCTCGAGCTCGAGGGTCATGCCGGCCCCACGTTCGAGCTTGCGGTCTCGGGCATGCGTCGGCCGGAAGTCGCTGACCGCGGCCGCCATGACCAGCGCGTCGAATCGGGCGGGCGCCTCATCGGGCGCCTCATCGGGCGCCTCACGGCGGGCAGCATCGTGATCCCCCCCGGCCATGCCGTCGCGCTCGTCCGCAC
>JAYTWS010000122.1:0-2311 GCA_043743315.1 Chloroflexota bacterium
GCGACCCGCCGCAAGAAGGCTCCGGGTTCGGACTACACCGCCGCGAGCATCCAGGTCCTCGAGGGGCTCGAGGCTGTTCGTCGACGACCTGGCATGTACATCGGTTCGACCGATGTGCGCGGCTTGCACCACCTGGTCTGGGAGGTCGTCGATAACTCGATCGACGAGGCGATGGCCGGTCATGCCACGACGATCCGCGTGACCCTCACGAACGACGGGATGGTCGACGTCGTCGACGATGGACGCGGGGTCCCGGTCGGGAAGCACGCCACGGGCAAGGACGCACTGGAGGTCGTGCATACGGTCCTGCACGCCGGCGGCAAGTTCGGCGGCGGCGGATACAAGGTTTCCGGCGGCCTCCACGGCGTCGGCGTCAGCGTGGTCAACGCGCTTTCGGATCATCTCCGGGTCGAGACAGCGCGCGACGGGTTCATCTGGGCCCAGGAATACATCCGCGGCAAGCCGACGGGAGCGGTCAAGAAGGTCGGACCGCAAGGATCCCGCCGGGGCACGAAGACGACGTTCCATGCGGACCCTGAGATGTTCGAAACGACCGAGTATTCGTTCGACACGATCTCACAGCGACTGCGCGAATCCGCGTACCTGAACAAGGGCGTGTGGATCACCTTGTCCGACGAGCGAGTCGATCGCGAGCGGTCCTTCTACTTCGAGGGCGGGCTCCAGTCCTTCGTGCGCCATCTCAATCGGAACAAGGAGGCGCTCCACTCGCGCCCCATCTACGTCGAGCGCCGCGAAGGATCGACCGCGGTGGAAGTCGCCCTCCAGTACAACGACACCTACACCGAGAACGTGCTGGCGTTTGCCAACAACATCAATACGGTCGACGGCGGCACGCACATCACGGGCTTCCGCGCCGCCCTGACGAGTTCGCTCAACGATTGGGCCCGCAAGAGCGGCATCCTCAAGGATGCCGACGGCAATCTGTCCGGTGACGACGTCCGCGAGGGCCTGACGGCCGTGATCAGCGTCAAACTGACCGACCCGCAGTTCGAGGGACAGACGAAGGCCAAGCTCGGCAATGCCGAGGTCAAGGGTCAGGTTCAGACCGCGGTCAGCGACAGCCTCACCCAGTACCTCGAGGAGAACCCGGGCGACGGTCGTCGGATCATCGAAAAGTGCCTCACCTCCGCCCGGGCCCGCGAGGCGGCCCGCAAGGCGCGCGACCTCGTGATCCGCAAGGGCGTCCTGGACGGCCTGTCGTTGCCGGGCAAGCTCGCCGACTGCCAGGAGCGCGATCCGGCCAAGAGCGAGTTGTTCATCGTCGAGGGTGACTCGGCCGGCGGCTCTGCGAAGCAGGGGCGCGACCGACGGTTCCAGGCGATCCTGCCGCTACGTGGGAAGGTCCTCAACGTCGAGAAGGCGCGCCTCGACAAGATCGTGGCCAGCGAGAACGTTCGCCCCCTGATCATCGCCCTGGGTGCGGGCATCGAGGGCATCGGCGACAGCTTCGACATCACCAAGCTCCGATACCACCGGGTCATCATCATGACCGACGCGGACGTGGACGGCGCTCACATCCGAACCTTGCTCCTGACCCTGTTCTTCCGCCACATGCCCCAGATCATCGAAATGGGCTACCTCTACATCGCCCAGCCGCCCCTGTACCGCATCTCCACCGGCAAGGTCACCCGATACGCACAGTCCGATCGCGAGCGGGACAAGATCGTGAAGGAGATCAATCTCAAGAACGTCAGCGTCCAGCGGTTCAAGGGGTTGGGTGAGATGAACGCCGACCAGCTCTGGGACACGACCATGAACCCGGAGACGCGCGTCCTGATGCGGGCGGAGATCGATGACGCCGCCGAGGCCGACAGCATCTTCACGATGCTGATGGGCGAGAAGGTCGGGCCGCGAAAGGACTTCATCAAGAGCGAGGCCCGGAAGGTACGCAACCTTGACATCTGATCTCCGGCCGACCACGGAGATGGCGGGTCGACGGTTCACCTTCGAGCCCCACCGGTGCTTTGCCTGCGGTGAACTCAACGAGCATGGCCTGCATCTCGTCCTGCATACGGACGTCACGGGTTGCTGGACCGAGCTCACCGTCGACGAATCCTTCCAGGGCTGGGAGGGCGTGATCCACGGCGGCATCCTGTGCACGATCCTGGATGAGGTCATGGGCTGGGCGGTCATCGGCCGTGATACGTGGGGAGTCACGGCGCGCATAGCCGTCGACTTCAAGCGGCCGGTACGCGCGGGCCAGGCAATCCGCGCCGAGGGATCCGTGATCGACGACGGCCGACGCCTGCTGCGAACGGAGGGCCGTCTGCTCGATGTCGTCACCGGCGAG
>JAYTWS010000123.1:0-1574 GCA_043743315.1 Chloroflexota bacterium
TCGGGCGTGACCCGCGAGGTCGGAACGTTCGTCATCCTCGACGGGATCGAGGCGGCCCTCGCCCTCGGCGATCGGATCGGCCTGGTCGGCCCGAACGGCGCAGGCAAGACGACGCTGCTCCGGATCGCGGCCGGGCTCGACGAGCCGGACGCGGGAACCGTCCATCGCAAGCGTGGCCTGACGCTGGGCATCCTTGCCCAGGAAGCGCATTTCGACGAAGCCTTCATGGCCTCTCCCGATGTGCGGAGCGCGGTCCGTCATGGCGCGGCCCATCTCGAGGCGATGGCCGACGAGCTGGCGGCGCTGGAACGCGACGGACGGGTCGCGGACCCCGCCTACGCGGACCTGCAGCATCGGTTCGACGTGCTCGGCGGGTACACGCTCGACCAGCGCGTCGACGAGGCGCTGTCCGGGCTGGGATTCACGCCGGACGAGGTCACCAGACCGCCTTCCGGTCTGTCCGGCGGCGAGCAGACGCGGGCGGCCCTCGCCCGCCTGGTGATCTCGAACCCCGATCTGCTGCTGCTCGACGAACCGACGAACCACCTCGACCTCGGCGCCATGGAATGGCTCGAAGAGCACCTTCGACGGCGGAACGGGTCGCTGTTGGTGGCATCGCACGATCGGGCCTTCCTGGATGGGACCGTCACCAGGATCTGGGAGCTGCGGGATCGCCGAATCACCGTCTTCCGTGGCGACTACCAGTCCTACCATCGCCAGCGCATCGAGCGCGACGCTCGGGCTGCCAAGGATGCCGACGTGCACGGCGCCTCGATCGCCCGCGAGCGCGAGCTGATCCAGCGTTACCGCAGTCATCGCAAGTTCTCCAAGATGCATGAGCACGAGGCTCGTCTCGAACGACTGCAGTCGTCCGAGGTCAACGCGCCAAAGGCTTCGCGCAAGTTGAAACTCCCGCAGGCTGCGCTGCTCGGCGCCGGCCCTGCTCGATCTGGCGAGATCGTGGTCCGGGTGACCGACCTGGTGGTCGGATACCTGCCGCGACCGGGAGGCGGAGGACCTGCCACGGAGGTGGCGCGAGCACCGTTCCTGGCGGCGCAGCGTGGGGACCGGGTGGGGATCGTCGGTCCGAACGGGGCCGGCAAGACCACCCTCCTGCGGACGGTGGCCGGGGACCTGCCGGCGCTCGACGGCACGCTCGTGTTCGGCAACGGCGTCCAACTCGGGTACCTCGCCCAGTTGCGCGCGGCGGCGATCCCCGGCGCGACCGTACTCGATGCCATGCTCGAGGCTGCCCCCGTCACGGATGGCGAGGCACGCGCGTACCTCGCGCGGTTCCTGTTCCGCGGCGACGATGCGTTCAAGGAAGTGCGCCTCCTGTCCGGTGGAGAGCGAAGCCGCCTCGAACTCGCGTTGCTGGGCATCACCCCCGCGAATGTGCTGCTCCTCGACGAACCGACGAACCACCTGGACGTCGGTGCGCGCGAGGCCATCGAGGATTTCCTTCGAGATAGCCCCGCCACGATCTTCGTGGTCTCGCACGATCGGCGTTTCCTCGACACGGTCTGCGATCGACTGTGGGTGGTCGACGGCGGGCTGGTCGCCACGTTCGAGGG
>JAYTWS010000124.1:0-6738 GCA_043743315.1 Chloroflexota bacterium
TCGAAGCCGGACTGCGCTGGAAGTAGCGCTGACCAGCTGCGAGGCAGCAGGACGACCGTCGGGCAACCGGCGGTCGTTTTGATTCCGGCCGACGATTGCGCTCCGGCCCATTCACTCGTAGACTGCGCGAGCCGTGCCAATCTCGAATGGACTGGATCGCCGCCGAGTCGCCGTTGCCGTGACGAGTGATGGTCGACGGATCCATGTGCCGATCGAGGATGATTCGTTCGAGGTAACCCTTCTCTCCCTTATTCGCTCGCTCCTGGGCGGCCTTGAGCGCCTCGTCGGCCTCATTACCGTCGGGCGGCGGGAGAACCGAGGAACGCGGAGGGACGAGCGCTCGTAGTGCACAGACCACCGAAGACCAGAGGGACCCTCGCCAGCGGCGAGGGTCTTGTCATTTCTCCGGGACCAAGCGACGGCAGCAGGAGCCGGCGAGGCGGACCGGGCCACGGAGGCCAGGAACCATGACGATCACCAAGGGGGACTCGGCGAAACCGCCGCGTTCGGACGCACCGACCGATACTGGTGAGACCGGTTCGGCCGACGCGTCAGCCCGGCCGTCGGCGGACACGTCGGCTCGGCCGTCGGCGGACACGTCGCCTCGGCCGTCGGCCGACACGTCGCCTCGGCCGTCGGCCGACCGGACCTCGCGGCCGCGACGGAGCCACGTCCCGGGCGCCGGCACCGAGCATGCCGCGGCCGTCGAGAAAGCCCAGCGAGAGATGCTGCGGGAGGGTGCCTCGAGCGCCTCCGTGCCGGTCGGCGCGACCGCGCAGGAGCGCGCGCCGCGTGCCCGGATCGGCGCCGATGTCGTCTGCGAGGCGATCCTGCGCCAGGGCGTCGACGTCTTCTTCAGCTACCCGGGCGGCGTGATCCTGCCCCTCTACGACGTCCTCGGAGACCATCCGGAACTCCGGCACATCCTCGTTCGCCACGAGCAGGGCGGTGCTCACGCGGCCGACGGCTATGCCAGGACGACCGGCAAGGTCGGCGTCTGTATGGGGACCTCCGGGCCCGGTGCCACCAACCTCGTGACCGGGATCGCCACGGCACAGCTCGATTCCATCCCGATGGTCGCGATCACTGGCAACGTGCCATCCGCGCTGATCGGCAAGGACGCGTTCCAGGAGATCGACATCAACGGCATCACCCTGCCGATGACGAAGCACAACTACCTCGTCCGGAACGCCGACGACCTGCCTCGCGTGCTCGCCGAGGCCTTCCACATCGCCCGGACCGGCCGACCGGGGCCCGTTCACGTGGACATCACCAAGGACGCGCTCCAGCAGGAGACCACCGCCGAGCATCCGTCGGACGCGGACGTCATGGCCGGTCTGCCCGGCTTCCGCCCGAACATGCAGGGCAACTACCGCCAGCTCAAGACCGCGGCCGCCGAGATCGCCCAGGCCAAGCGGCCCGTCATCCTGGCGGGCCACGGGATCCTCCACGCCGGTGGAGAGGCGGAACTCAAGGCGTTCGCCGAACAGACGTCCATCCCTGTTGCCTGGACGCTCCTCGGGATCGGCGCCATGGACGAGGAACACCCGCTCGCCTATGGGTTCATGGGCATGCACGGCTGGAAGCACGTCAACCGGGCGATCCAGTCCGCCGATCTGCTGATCGCGATCGGGATGCGCTTCGACGATCGGGTCACCGGCAACGTGCGGACGTTTGCCCCGTACGCCCGGATCATCCACGTCGATATCGACCCGGCCGAGATCGGCAAGAACGTCGCCGTCGAGGTTCCGATCGTGGGCGATGCCAAGCGGGTCCTCGAAGCGCTCGCCCCGATGGTCGCGCCAACGACCAGGGACTCCCGTCGCGCCTACCTGGACGAGCTGGCCGACTGGAAGCGTGATTCGACGGCCTCCTCTTGGCACGGCTCGGGGGCCTGGCGTGACGGCCTGCTGTCTGCCGACTACGTGGTCCAGCGGATCGGCGAGCTGTCCGATCACGAGGCGATCTACGTCGCCGATGTCGGCCAGAACCAGATGTGGCTGGCTCGCTACGCCGGGTTCCGCCATCCGAACACCCACGTCAGTTCGGGCGGCCTCGGCACGATGGGCTTCTCCATGCCGGCCGCCATGGGCGCTGCACTCGGCGTACCCGAACGCGAGGTCTGGGCGATCGCGGGCGACGGCGGATTTCAGATGACGAGCCAGGAGCTGATGACCCTGGTCCAGGACCGGATCCCGGTCAAGATCGCGCTGTTGGATAACAAGAAACTGGGCATGATCCGCCAGTGGCAGGAGATCATCTATGCCGGGAACTACCATTCGGCACACCTTCCGGGCCCGGACTACCTCAAGCTCGCGGAGGCCTACGGCGTCCCGGCCATCAAGGCGTCCTCGCCATCGGAGGTCGATGATGCGATCCGCTTCGCACAGAGGGTCGATGGACCGGCGCTGATCTGGTTCGAGATCGCCGGCGAGCAGAACGTCTTCCCGATGATGCCGGCCGGCAAGGGCTTGTCGGACCTCATCGAGACCTGGGGCGGGCCCGAGGAATGAGCAGCGACGGATCCATCCCCGCGCATGTGGCCCCGCCTCCGCGTGCGCTGCCCGGCAGTGGCGACACCAGGCAGCATCGGCTGGTGGCCCTCGTTCTCGACAAGCCGGGCGTCCTGAACCGGGTTGCGAGTCTCATGCGGGCACGCAACTTCAACATCGATTCGCTGGCCGTCAGCCACACCGACCAGGAGGGCCTGTCCCGGATGACGATCACCCTCCACGGCGACGACGTTGCCGTCGAGCAGGCCGCGAAACAGCTCTACCGGCTGATCGACGTCCTGAAGGTCCAGGACGTCACCTCCGAGCCGACCGTTGAACACGAGCTGGCGCTGGTCAAAATCCGGGCGACGGATGCGAACCGGGGCGAATTGATCAAGGTCGTCGAGCTGAGCAAGGGACGCGTGGTCGATCTCGGACCGGAATCCCTCATCGTCGAGGTCAGTGGCACGGAGGCCGAGGTCGATACGTTCGTCGCCCTCGTTCGCACGTACGGTATCAAGGAACTTGTCCGAACCGGCGCGGTCGTGATGACCCGCGGTGCCGGATCCATCGAGGAGGCACTGAAGCGATGACCGCCCGCATGTATTACGACAACGATGCCGATCCGGCGGCGCTCGATGGCCAGACCGTTGCCATCATTGGCTACGGCAGCCAGGGTCACGCCCACGCGCTGAACCTCCACGAATCCGGCGCCAGGGTGATCGTCGGGCTGGCCGAAGGTTCGAAGTCGAAGGCGCTGGCCGAGGCGGCCGGCCTCGAGGTGCGAACAGTCGCCGAGGCGGTCACGTCGGCCGACGTGATCATGATCCTCGTCCCGGATACGGCGCAGAAGGCGGTCTACGACGCGGAGATCGAACCGAACCTCCGCCCGGGCCAGCTCCTCATGTTTGCTCACGGCTTCAACATCCATTTCGGCCGGATCGTGCCGCCCGCCTTCGTCGATGTCGGGATGGTCGCGCCCAAGGGCCCAGGTCACCTGGTCCGAAGCGTCTACCAGGCCGGTGGCGGGGTACCCGCCCTGTTTGCGATCCACCAGGACCCGAGCGGCACGGGCAAGGCACGGGTCTTCGCCTACGCCCGGGGGCTCGGCAACACCCGCGCCGGAATCCTCGAGACGACCTTCAAGGAGGAGACCGAGACCGATCTTTTCGGGGAGCAGGCGCTCCTGTGCGGCGGCGTCTCGGCGCTCGTCAAGGCGGCCTTCGAGACGCTCGTCGAGGCGGGCTATCAGCCGGAGTTGGCGTACTTCGAGACGATGCATGAGCTCAAGCTGATCGTCGACCTGATGTACCGCGGCGGGCTCAACTTCATGCGCTTCAGCGTGTCGGACACGGCCGAATACGGCGACTACGTGTCGGGGCCGCGGATCGTGGAGGGCGCCAAGGCGACCATGCGCGACGTCCTGGGCGAGATTCAGAACGGCTCCTTCGCGACCCGCTGGATCCGGGAGAACGAGACGGGCCGCCACGAGTTCGAGCGGCTTCGGGCGCAGGACCGCGATCACCAGATCGAGCAGGTCGGGGCCGCGCTCCGGGCCCAGATGCCGTTCCTCAACCCGGTCGTGGTCCGGGCCGGGGAGGCCCAGGCTCAGGCCCAGACCGAGGCCGCCAAGCCGGCCGGCTCGCACTGATGGGAAGTGCCGTAGCCCGCCCGTCGGGGCCGTTCGTTCCGGCGGGATCCGTGCGGATCTTCGACACGACCCTCCGCGACGGAGAGCAGGCTCCCGGCGCCGGCTTGACCGCGGCCGAGAAGCTGGAGGTTGCCCGCCAGCTCGCGCGTCTCAAGGTTGACGTCATCGAGGCGGGGTTCCCGGCGGCATCCCCCGGTGATTTCGAGGCGGTTCGACGGATCGCCCAGGAGACGAAAGGCGGAATCGCGGTTGCGGCGCTGGCGCGCTGCCGCGACGGTGATCCGCAGCGCGCGATCGAGGCGATCAGTGGGGCCGAGCGACCGCACCTGCACGTCTTCATCGCGACCAGCGACATCCACCTCAAGCACAAGCTCCGCATGAGCCGCGAGCAGGCGCTCGCCGATGCCGTGAAGTGGGTCCGTTTCGGGCGGCAGGCCCTCGGGCGCGACGCCGAGATCGAATTCTCGGCCGAGGATGCGTCCCGGACGGACAACGATTTCCTGATGCAGGTCTATGAGGCGGTGGTCGAGGCCGGCGCGTCGACGATCAACATCCCGGACACGGTCGGCTATGCGATCCCAAGCGAGTTCGGCGCCCTCGTGGAGCGGGCTGTGAATCTCGTCGGCAATCAGGCCACGATCAGCGTCCATTGCCACAACGACCTGGGCCTCGCGACGGCCAATACGCTCGCGGCCGTCCAGGCGGGTGCGCGCCAGGTGGAAGTGACCATCAACGGGCTCGGGGAACGTGCCGGCAACGCGTCGCTCGAGGAGGTCGTGATGGCCCTCCGGACGCGACCCACACAGTTCCCGGACCTCGGCAGCGGCGTCGCGACGGAGCACCTGACCGCGGCGTCGCGGTTGGTGAGCTACCTGACCGGGTTCGCGGTCCAGCCGAACAAGGCGATCGTGGGTGGGAATGCGTTCGCTCACGAATCCGGGATCCACCAGGACGGCGTGATCAAGAACCCGCTGACGTACGAGATCATGACCCCGCAGTCCGTCGGATTGACCGGCAGTCAGCTGACGATCGGCAAGCTGTCCGGACGCCGCGGCCTGCAGGGCAAGTTGCGCGAGCTCGGTCACGAGATCGAGGGCGAGGCCCTCGACGTGATCTACGCGCAGACGATTGCCCTCGCCGATTCGAAGAAGGAGGTCACCGACGCGGACCTGATGGCCCTCGTCGACCAGCGGGTCAGCGAGGTTCCCCAGTCGGTCCGCCTCGAGGGCTGGAACGTGACCTCATCCCACGAGGGCAAGGCGACCGGCACGGTCTCCCTGTCGATCGCCGGGGAGGATCGCGCCGAGGCCGCGATCGGTAACGGTCCGGTCGATGCGCTGTTCGAGGCGGTCGACGCGGCGCTCACGCCGGTCTTCGGCTGGCATCCCGTGCTCGAGAGCTACGAGATCAAGGCCGTGTCCGCCGGCGAGGACGCCCAGGGCCGGGTGCTGGTTCGTTGTCGACGTTCCACGGACGCAGGTCCCGGGGCTCTGGTAGTTTCTGGGCATGGGTTGTCGACCAACATCATCGAGGCCTCGGTGGAGGCCTACCTCGTGGCTGTGAACAAGCTCCACGGCGCCGAGATCGGGCCCGCGTCACCGGCCTTCGTCGCCCAGCGCTCCATCGAGGAACTCCCGTGAAGGCCGCGTTCCGCGTGGTCACGGTGCCCGGGGACGGTGTCGGGCCCGACGTGGTTGCCGCCGCTCGCCGGGTCGTCGATGCAGCCGGCGCTGCCGCGAACTTCAGCGTGGAATGGACCGAGATCCTTGCCGGCGGCGCCGCGATCGATGCGTACGGCGTTTCGATCCGGCCCGAGGACCTCGCGACCGCCGGCGCGGCCGATGCGATCCTCCTCGGCGCCGTGGGGGGCCCGCGCTGGGACGATCCGAATGCCGCCGTTCGCCCCGAGCAGGCGCTCTTCGCCCTGCGCGGGGGTCTCGAGCTGTTCGCCAACCTCCGGCCCGTACAGATCCATCCCGCACTCGTGCCGGCCTCCCCGCTCCGGCCGGAGCTGCTCGACGGCGTGGACCTGCTTATCGTCCGCGAGCTGACATCCGGCCTGTACTTCGGCCGCCCGTCCGAGGAGCGCCAGACCGACGACGGGCGAATCGCCGTGGATACGCTCCAGTACACGGAGGCCGAGATCCGCCGCGTTATCCGGCTCGCGTTCGAACTGGCGGCGGGCCGGCGTGGCAACCTGATGAGCGTCGACAAGGCCAATGTTCTGGCCACCTCGCGGCTCTGGCGCAAGGTCGTTGACGAGGAGCGCCCGAACTATCCCGCAGTGAACGTGGCCCATCAGCTGGTCGATTCGTGCGCGATGCTGCTCGTCCGGCAGCCGGCGACGTTCGACGTCCTGGTCACCGAGAACCTGTTCGGGGACATCCTGTCCGATGAGGCCGCGGTCCTCGCCGGCAGTCTCGGCATGCTGCCCTCAGCCTCGCTCGGCGATCGCCGGACGGCGCACGGGCGATTCGGCCTGTACGAACCGATTCACGGATCCGCGCCGGACATCGCCGGCCGAGACCTCGCCAACCCGATCGGCACGATCCTGTCCGCGGCGATGATGCTTCGCTGGTCACTCGGCCTCGACCA
>JAYTWS010000125.1:0-6754 GCA_043743315.1 Chloroflexota bacterium
GGGCGCAGATGCCACGAGCCTCATGGCTGTCGGGTAGAAACTGATCTGGCGTGCCCTGCTAGGCGTGCTTGACGACGATGCGTTCGAGATCTTCCGCCACTTGATGATCTCAACCGCGTCGGAGTTGTTGTCGAACAGGCTGGCGATCGCCGGCCGTCCGATCTGATCGCCCTCGTTCTCGAGCCGGTAGACCACGATCCAGTTGTCCTCGCGATCATGAAAGCCTCGCAGGTGGCTCAGCGCCTGATGCAGCTATTGGCGCTACGGGGATGATCGTTCCGAGCTCTGGAGACCGCGGTCGGAGCGGCGATCCGGTACAGCACGAAGGTGTCGGCGGTCTCCTCGACGGAGTCGAGCGCATTGGATGCGATCCCAGCCATCATCTTGTCTCCGCTGGTTCGACGACCGCTTTGGGTCAGGCGCTTCTTCGGGCGGCTGCGTCCCAGTCGCCGGCGAAGTCGATCGGAATCAATCGGATTCCTGAGTGGGTACACGCACGTCTGACTCCTGTCGGGCGCGCCAAAGCAACCTTGGTGGGCAGCGCAAGCGCCAGGCCGTGGGCATAAGCCGACGACGTGAGTCTCACCGACACGATCTCCCTCCCTGTGACGACGATCTGATCGTAGATGGCGTGGAGCACGTCCGCCCTCGCCTCGGGGACGTCAGCCTCGGTCCACGTCGCTGACAACGTGCGAAGCCACTCGATCGCGCGGTCGGCGGCGACCCGCTCACCCCTGGTCCGCTCAGCGTCGTCCTTCGCCTCACGGAGGTCTCGGAGGCTCTCGAGGTAGACCTCGTCCTCGAGGTGGCCCGCCGCGTGCTCCAGGGCGAGGTCGCGGATCTGGCGGCCGATGCGTGCGCGGTCGAGCGCGACCGGCCGCGGCGCGCCGCCGAGGGCAGCGACCACCGCGCCGATCGTCGGCGGGTCGAGCTCGATCCCCGCCACCTGGGCGAGGATCGGCTGCTCCCACGTCTCGTCGCCGTACCTCGCCTGCTTGCCCCAAGCGTCGCATGGCCGCGGATGTTGCTTGCGGTAGCGGCCGTCGGCGAAAGCGCCGTCGCTCTTGAGACGGCGGGGCAGGCGTGACGCGAGCCGCGCCCACCTCACCCTGCGTGCACCCGCTGACACCTACGCCCTTCGCATCCAGGAGGTCTCCGCGCCGAGCAAGACGCCGGTTCCGAGACGTGCCTGGAACCAGCGCTCCACCCGCGCTACGTGGCTCGATGACCGCCAGTTCGAGTTCGTGAGCAGCGGCGTCCTTGAGCTGGTCCTCGAGGGCCCGGAACGGGGTACAGCGGCGGCTACCGCATACGGGACTCGGTCACGATAACGCTCGACGAGCGGCTGCCCCGTGTATTCCGGCGCATCGAGCTGCACCGGCTCGAGGCCGAGCACCGAGCGGAGGAGCAGGAGCGGGTGGCGACGGAGCGCCGGCGGCGCTGGTCGACCGCGATGGCCGCCGCGAGGACCAGGTACCGACGAGCAGGCCCGCTGGGAGGCGTTCGCAGAGTCGTCAAGCGAGTGGCGTGCGATCCAGCGCCCTCGCGAGTTCCTCGCTGCCGCCCGGGAGGCCGCGGGCGCGCTCGACGGCCCGCACGGCGACCGGCTCGCGGCGCACTTTGAGTTCGCCGAGCGAAGGCTCGACGAGGCCGACCCGCTCGTCACTCCGGAGCTGCTGCTGCCGAGGGTCCGAGAGCCCAAGCCGGACGACCTCAGGCCGCACCTTGACGGCTGGAGCCCTCACGGCCCAGGCGAGGGCCGCTGGTAGCGGTCGCGGTCTTCCGGACACCGCCATCGCGGCCTGCGTGAGCTGGACCCGCGGAGGCCTAGAAGGCGCGCATTGATCTCTCATGCCAGGATCTCGGCGCCGGCCGACGCGAGGATCCTCGGCTCCAAGCGCACGGCGGGTGTCGTTGGCTAGTCGGCGACGTAAAGGTCCGGCACCCTGATTGAGTCGACGATCGGCTGCGCCACCGAGACGAACGCGCGGAGCTTTGCTGGAGTCGGAGCGTCCCACGCGACCGCAAAGAGGTGACCGCCATCTGGGTATGGAACAGTCGCGACGTAGACGCGGACCGACTCGTCCCCGCCGATGGAAAAGAAGTTCGGTCCCCAATGGGCGGGGTCGGTCACGAGGTCTGCGCACCGAGGATTCGCGGGGCACCCCGCATCCCCGTAGGTTGCCGAGCTTGACACTTGCACCGCGAAGACGACGCCCGTCGTGCCGCCGATGGACGCCGCCACCGGAGGCTCAATCACCGTCAAGGCATCATTGTGCGTGAACCACTTGACGAAGGCATCGGGCGTCTGAGCAACGCCCTTGACGATCTCGTTCGCCGGGCCCATCGCGCGGGTGGTGGTGACGACTCGGACGTCCTTCCACAGGATGAGCCCATGCTCGTCGTCCGGCCGGAGCGCGAGCTCCCCAACGTCCTGCTCGCTGAGGTACCAGTTCGCGGGGATCGTGATCCGCAAACCATCGAAGAACCCGCCTTTTCCGGTGACATGGGACCCCGCGAGAACGTTGCAATGCTGCCCGTCACGGCAGGTCCCGAGGGTCGTCGGACCGCTCGCCACCGGGGTTGCGACGGCAACGGACGATGGCGACTCCTCTAGGGAGGGCGCCAGGGTGGTCGCTTGGGGCTCGCTCGCTGAAGCTCGGATGGATGGACTCGCCGTCGCCTGACAACCGACCGCGACGATCAGCACGGCCACGAGGCCCGCGTGTCGGAAGCCGAGACTCACGTGTATCTCCTACGGTGCGTTGTCGACATCCGGGAGGGGATGTGTCTGTGTACGAATGCACCACCGGCGCCGGAGCTGCCCTGCTCCGCCCGAGACGTCCAGCATACGTCGGTCAGTCGAGCGCGTCGCAGCTGCAGCGCCGCGGTATCGCCCCGCTCCAAGTAGTCGCGAAAGGGTGGCGACCGCCGGAAGCGAGGACCTCGCCCGTCGCCTCGTTTACGAGGACCGTACCCACGTTGAGGAGGATGGACTCGCCACCGGGCAGCCAAACACGGGTGCAGAGCCCGCTCGACCTCGCGGTCCCACTGTCGAGGTTGCCGGGCTCCGAGAGGTTGTGGACGACCGTGTCGTGCTGGATCCAGAGGACGCTTGCCCCGCTGTCGCGGTTGGAGAACGTCCCGACAGGGACTCCCGGAAGTGGCGCTTGGAGAACGGCGTCCCCTTCGCGATGACCTCTGGTGATCGACACATCAGGACGCGCCAGCGGGTGACGGACCACGGCGAGGTGTTCACCCCCGGCGAGTTGGTCGACTGCATGCTCGACCTCGTGAAGGCGGAGTCCGAACGTATCGATTCACGCGTGCTTGAGCCGGCGTGTGGCCATGGCGCCCTCCTGGTTCCCGTGCTTCGACGCAAGCTCGCAACCGTCCAGGCACGTCACGGGAAGAGTGAATTTGAGAAGCGCCACTACGCTCTCTTGGCCGTCATGTGCATCTACGGCATCGAACTGCTTGCCGACAACGTGCTGGAGTGCCGTCAGAATCTGCTCGACATGTTCCTGACGTTTCTCGGAAGTGACAAGGACGGGCAGTGGTCCAAGGCGGCTCGAGTCGTCCTCGAGGCCAACATCGTCGAGGGGGATGCATTGACCATGACGGCCGTGGATGGGACGCCGATCACATTCCCCGAGTGGGGTTACTTGGGCAAGGGGAAGTTCCAGCGGCGCGACTTCCGCTACGACAACCTCGCTCAGCGGTCGTCTTTCGAAGGCAGCTTGTGGGAAGGCTCGGCGGCACATGACATCTTCACGCCTGCTCGGTCCTACCCGGCGATGACCGTGCGCGAGATCGCCGCGTGACGCAGGCGGCATTCACGCTGCGTGGCCACAACCCCGACGTGCTGACCTGCATCGCGAACCTCTCGAACGACGAGGTATTCACGCCGCCGGAGCTGGCGAACCGGATGCTCGATGCGCTCGCGGACGCGTGGGCGAGCAGCAACGATGGAGCGAGCATCTGGGAAGACGAGACGGTTACCTTCCTGGACCCCTTCAGCAAGTCGGGCGTGTTCCTCCGCGAGATCGTGCAGCGGCTCACCGCCGGCCTGGCGACCAAGCTCCCGGATCTCGAGGAGCGCGTGGACCACATCCTGACGAGGCAGGTCTTTGGCATCGGCATCACGGTGCTCACAAGCCTCCTCACGCGGCGCAGCATCTACTGCTCGAAGTTCGCTAACGGTCAGCACTCGGTGGCCAAGTCATTCACCACAGGCGCCGGGAACGTCTGGTTCGAGCGAACGGAGCACACCTGGGTTGGTGGCGGGCCTGACGGCACGGCGCGGCAGGATGGGGACGCACCTCCCGGCGGCCGGCGATGCCGGTACTGCGGCGCAAGCGAAGACGAGTACAGCCGGGGTCCCGCTCGGGAGACTCACGCCTACGCATTCATCCACACTGATGACATCGGGGCTCGATTGGCCGAGCTGTTCGGAGGCCGCATGCAATTCGACGTCGTCATCGGGAACCCGCCTTACCAGCTCAGCGATAGCGGATTCGGCGCGAGCGCCATCCCGATCTACCAGAAGTTCGTTGAGCAGGCGAAGGCGCTGGAGCCCAGGTTCCTGACCCTGGTCATTCCGGCGCGGTCGGGGCTGATCGGCGTCGCCCTATGGGCTACCCCGCCCCGGTCGGTCGATGCACCCTTGGTCGAGTTGCACGAGCGGCACAGCACCGCGGTGTTGGCGATGTTGAACGGCGCACCGCCAGCGGCCAGCGGCACGACGTGATCGACGGCCAAGTCGGCGGCAGCGTGGGCGGGGCGCTGGTACCCAGGGCACCACTCCCCGTGCTCGCCCCGCCATGCGCGGAGCACGCGGGCGCTGAGGTGCTGCCACTCCCGCGTGCTGTACAGGGCGTTGTGGCGGCTGCGGTTGGACAGCCGGGCGTGCGTCGTGCAGCGACTCCCCGCGCGGCTGGTGACGACGCCACAGACCGTGCACAGCTTCACCCTCGAATCGTCGGCGGGGTGGGCAGCGTGGTCTATTCGCTTGTGGTGCTAGGCCTGGGAGCCCACTGAGGCCGGGCAGTCGCAATGGGGGTCAGCCTGGCGGGGAGTCAAGCACGTGGACTTCGCCACTCGTGGCGCAAAGGTAATAGGGCGGCTGGAGCTCGCCCGTCCGCGTCCCGTCCCGAGCAGCCACGGCGCCGTTGCTGTCCCGAACGGTGGGATCGGACGCGTCGCCGCCGCTGAAACTTGGCGACCAGTAGACCTGGAGGCGGTCGCCGACCGCGACTCCCGGAAATTCACCGGCCGTATCCGGGTGAAGGGTGTCGATCTCGGCCCAGACCTGCTCTGCTGCCGATGGGTCGATCCGGATGGTGGCAGAGCTGTACGGTATGACGATCGAGTCGCAGCCAAGATTGTCCGGAGCGCGCCGGAGCACGATCGCGAGGGCGGCCGTCGGCGTGGGGGCGGGCGACGCGGAGGTGGTGGCCGAAGTGGCCGCTATCGGCGAGGCCTCCGCGGTCGGAGACGGCACGACCACCACGGGGGCGTCGTTCGGCGAGCCGATCCCGACCGCTGCGACCGCCGCGGCCAGGAGGAGGCCCAGGAGCACAAGGATCCAGGCCGGCCGCAGCACAGCCGGCGTGATTCGAGAGTTCATTGCACCCTTTCTGAGGAAGGCGATCGGGTCGGGTCGTCGCGGGTGGGATCGGGCGTGCGCGGTCGCCCGCTCGATCGACTCGTGTGGTGCCTGGGTCGGCCCGTCCTTGAGCCACTCGCCCAGGAGTCGATCGAAGTCGTCGGACGCGTTCATGCCAGTCGTTCCTTTGTCGCGGTGTACCGCTCGTCGGCCTCGAGCGCGGCCCGGAGCCCCCGGATCGCGTAGTGGAGTCGAGAGCCGGCCGTTCCGACCGGGGTGCCGAGCACGTCGGCGATCTCGGCCAGTGACAGGCCGACGTAGAAGTGGAGGACGAGGACCGCGCGCTGCTCCGGCCTGAGCCGCCGGAAGCCGCGTTCGAGCTGGTCGCGGTCGGCCACCGCCCGGTACTGGTCGGGCGCGATCAGCACGTCCATGTCGTCCGGGAGCAGCCGGACGACCGGTCCGCCGCGACCTTCCCGGCGTGCCGCCGACACGCTTTCCCGGGCGATCAGCCGGTAAGTCCAGGCCTCGAACCGGTCGGGGTCACGGAGCCGGGGCAACTCGTTCCATATCGTGGCCAGGGTGCGCTGGAGAGCATCCTCGGCGAGATGCCAGTCGCGCAGGATTCGGTGCGCGACGGCGAAGAGCCGGTCCGCCGACAGTTCCGCCAGGGCAGCGTACGCCTCCTGGTCTCCCTTGGCCGCTCGCTCGACGAGTTCCCGATCCACACTTGCCCATCCTTAACCTTGGAGCGCCCTGCTATGGCTCTCACCGAGTATGAGGAGGGCAGAAGGCAATCTCTTCAAAGTTGTCCCGGAGACCCGCGGACACGTTAGCTGGGTTGTGGCGACGTGGACTCGTCCAGCGCAGCGAGGAGGTCCTTTGTGTTCGCTTCGCTCAGCTGGGGTCCAGGCTCGGCACGACCAGCCATCCTTCCGCCCGCCCGCGGTAGATCAGCTGCTCAGTAGTCAGCCCCGACCGGGCGCGCAGGTCGGCAAGATGCCGCTTCGCTGTGCTCGGCCGGATCCCGACGGCCTCGCCCGCAGCTGCCACGGATCCGCCTGCAGCGACATAGGCCGCGAGGACGTCGACCTGACGGGCGGTCGGCGTCCGCGACAGCGAGCCGCGCAGGTGGCCGTCGCTCAC
>JAYTWS010000126.1:0-5598 GCA_043743315.1 Chloroflexota bacterium
CCGGGCGTCGTGACGAGACCGGTCACGTTGATCGTGGCCCATGTCCCGGTGACAACCGGACCCGACGCCCCGAGCGGCGCGGCACCGATCGAGCCCGAGGGCTGGTTCGCATACGTCAGCCCGATCTCGGTCCAGCTCGTGTCGGTCACCCGGTAAGCGTCGATCCCGACGCTCTGCGAGCTTGTCGCCCAGATCCGGAAGGTGACACTCACCACCGTCCCGGTGATCGTGCTGGCATCGAAGGTGAGGTAACTCCGGACGTCCGGCGAGGCGTCCACCCGGAGCGCCGAGGTGCCGTAGTTGGTGGTTGCCGTGGATGCATCGACCTTGGCATCGGCGGTCGGTTTGAGGGTGAACGTGCCGCCACCGCCACTGGATGACTGGGTCGTCACCGAGCCGGCGGCCGAGGCCGCGCTGTTGCCGGCGGCATCGACCGCGGTCACGACGTACGTATAGGTGGTGGCCGGGGCGAGCCCCGTGTCGTCGAAGGTCGGATCGCCGGATGCGGGCTGGGGCACGGAGCCCAGCAGCGCGCTGTCCCGGCGGACGTCGTAGCGGACCACCCCGACGTTGTCGGACGACCGGGTCCAGCCGATCGTGGCCGTCGTCGACCCCACGACGAGGCCGGTCGGGGTCCCGGGGGTCGTGGGCGGGGTCGTGTCACCGCCGCCGCCGCCGAACGCGATCTCCATCCCGTCGGTCCCGGTGTCCGCGAGCGCCTTCACGTAGACCGTCGTCCCGTCGAAGAACCAGCTCGGCCCGGTCGCCGCCTGGAAGGCCGCGAGGGACGCGGCGCTCGGCACGGCGGCGCCGCTGGCGATCGCCGAGGTCGGCGCCACGGCGCTGGCCACGTGCACCTCGGCCAGCGAGCCGATCGGGTTCCGGAGCGTGAGCGACAGGGTCTGCGAGGTCGCCGTCCATGTCGAGGCGGTGATGCCCCGGGTCATCCCGGCCGTGAACCCATGCTGTCCGGAGGGTGGGGTCACGCGCTCGACGTGGTAGCTCATCCCCGCCGGCAGGCCGGCCGCTGCGGGCTTGAGGATGATCGCCTGGGTCGTCCCGTCAGGATTGGCCACCCCGCTCGTTCCGACCTCGACGCGGGCATACGCCGAAGCCCCCGACAGCGTCACGGACCGTGTCGCCTCGTAGGCGGAACCGCTCGTCGGCGCCTCGTTCGCGCCCATCGCGCCGTTCTGGATCCATCGCACCGAGCTGCCGGACTTGATCCCGGCGATCGAGACATGGACGGTCACCGACCCACCGGTCGGGACGTAGACGGGATAGCGCGCGGGATACGGCTCCGAGGCGGTCGATCCGACGTCGAAGACCAAGCTCAGGTGGCCGGAGCTCGTGCCCAGCGCCGCGTCGTAGACACGTCCCTCGAAGAGGGCCTGCATGAGGTCGTCAAACGAGTTCGACGGGGCATACAGGAACGTCGCCTGGCTCGAGCCGCTCCAGATGCCGAGGTGGTTGTCCGCGCCCCAACTCCCGACGAGCGGGACCCCGGTCGTGAGGATCGTGTCCCAGTCGGCGAGCATGTTGCGCTGGCGCACCTCCATGACGTCGGCTCCGCAGGCCGGGTTCAGGCCGTTTGAGCACGCGGTCGTGGCCTGCGTATCGGTCACGCCACCGGACACGCCCGGGTGATTGAGCTGCGCCGGGTAACCGCTCGCCTTGGTTGGCGCGATGCCGCTCACGCCGGAGGCGTAGTTGCAGGTCCCGCCGCAGAAGGTCGTGTACTGCCCCGCCGTCGTGATCCCGAAGTTGAACCGCTGGGCGTGATCGCCGGTCCCCTCCTCGAGCGACGGAAAGATCCGGAAGTTGCCGGCCGGATCGTCGTAGCCAGCGAGGAGCGCGTTCCGGGCGGCGAATTCGGCGCCCGCCCGACTGTCGACCGTGCTACCGGCCGGCAGCGCCTTCTTTGTGGCGTAGTCGTCGATGACGAGGTTCACGGTTCCCGACGCCGCGACCTTGAGGTTGGTCAGCCCGAGGTAGTCGAACGGTCGATCCGCGGCGGCGAGCGTGGCCACGGCGGCGTCGACGTCGAGCGTGCACGTGTTCCAGGTGCCGAGGGTGAAGGCGATGTCGCAGTTGCCGGCTGTGATCGGGAAGGCGAGGACGGTGGGGCTCGGGATTGTCGATGCCTTGCAGTTGGCCGACGTCGGCGTGTACGACGCCGAACTCGGGGCCGCTCCGAGGTACCAGATGAAGACGACGCTCTTGCACGCCTTCGGGATGCCGGTTGCGGCCGGGGTGTAGCCCTCGAGGCCGGGCAGCGTCCTCTGGATGGTCGCGTCCCCGCCGAACGAGGCCGACACGTAGAACGTCGCGCCCGGGTCGAAGGTGGTCGGGTAGATCGAGAAGGTCGTCGAGACGGCCCCGCTACCGGCCCGGAAGTTGGGCCCACGCACCGACCAGAGGTACTGCACTCCCCCCGAGCTGACGATCCGCGTCGCGGCGGTCCCGCTGTGGATCGGGGTGCTCACCTGGCTGATCCCGGATCCGACCCGCGTCCATCGGCTGAGATTGTCCGAGGTCGGTGCGTCGAAGAACGCGTTGTTGGCGGTCCGACCCGAGATCAGGAAATCGGACGCCTGATTGTGGTCCGTGAGGAAGACGGCGTTCAGGCCCGCGGCACGGGCGTTCGCGGCGAGGACGCCAAGGTCCGGGCGAGCATCGGCACTGACCGTGCTGTGGGTATGGAGGTCTGCGGCATACCACTGGGAACCAGGCGATGCCGCCACGGTGATCGCCGGTTGTGCCTGCCAGAAGGTGGACATCAGCGCACCGATGATGACTGCCCGAACCAGAGCCTTCGAGGACCCACGGCGGCGCTGGGTTCGCTCCCGGTTCGCGATCTCTTCCCTCGGCGACGGATCTTGGCGGGGCCATCCGGCGGGGACGACGTGCTGCTGCGGGCCATTGGACCACGATGGGCCGGTGCGCGCAACCAAGGAAGCGGGTACAAAGGCGGCGCCGGCGGTGACGCACGGCCGCCAACCGCCCGAGCTTCGTGATCGAGGTCGTGGCGCCCGCCGCGCCAGCGCACCGTCAGGCGCGGCTGTACCGAGCCTTGGGCCTTGCTTATCCTCCTCGTAGGGTAGCCACACGGTTACGGAAGAGATGTGACGCGGAGCAGTGTGTCCACCTGGCAACGATGTGGGACGAAGCCCGCTCGTGGGGTTAGGCCAGGGGCGACGAGAGGACTATTGCTGATCGCCAATGCCCAAAAGAATGGTGCGCAAGCGCCGTCGGCCGCGCAACGCTTCGGCACACGGAGGTGATCCGGTACGCACGACGGGGCATCAGTCAATGAGCGCACCCATTCCAGCCGACGAGGACCAGCGCCTCGCGACACTCCACCGCTACGACATCCTCGATTCGGTCGCGGAGCAGTCGTACGACGACGTCACGTACCTCGCCTCGCAGCTGTGCGACACACCCATCGCCCTTATCAGCCTGATCGACACCGACCGCCAGTGGTTCAAGTCGAGGGTCGGCCTCGACGCTCCGGAGACCCATCGGGACCTGGCGTTCTGCGCGCACGCCATCCTGAAGCCGTCCGAAATCCTCGAAGTCCCGGACGCGACGAAGGATCCCCGATTCGCCGACAACGCCCTGGTCACGTCCGATCCGAGCATTCGCTTCTACGCAGGCGCACCGCTGGTGACGGCGGAAGGGGCGGCACTTGGCACCCTCTGCGTCATCGACCGCGTGCCGCGCGCGCTGACCGCCGCCCAGCGCGGCTCCCTCCTCGCGCTATCGCGACAGGTGATCGCCCAGATGGAGCTCCGCCGAGCCGTGGTGGCGCTCCAGGCGACGGCCCTCGAACTCGACGCGTATCAGCACAAGCTCGAGGAGTACCAGCGGAAGCTCGAGGTCGCGAACAAGCAGCTTTCCCGCGAAAGCACGACGGACGCACTCACCGGGATCGCAAATCGACGAGCGTTCGACGCTGCGCTTGCGAACGAGTGGCAGCGATCGCTGCGCCGACACGACCAGTTCTCGTTGCTGATGATCGATGTGGATCGCTTCAAGCAGTACAACGACGAGTTCGGCCATCAGGCAGGCGACGCAGCACTGGAGATCATTGCGAGCGCCATCGCCAAGGTCTGCCGGGTTGTTGATTTCCCGGCACGCGTCGGCGGCGAAGAGTTCGCCGTCCTGCTGCCTGCGACCTCCGGCGCTGGGGCCGCGGTCATCGCCGAGCGCATCCGGCGCGTCGTCGCCGAATTGGAAGTGCCGCAACGTCGGCTCACGGTCAGCGTCGGCGTCGCAACATCCACCAGGCTCATGGCGAATGCCGCGGTCCTCATGCAGGCCGCCGACGCCGCCCTGTACGCCGCCAAGGATGGGGGTCGGGATCAAGTGCGTGAATTCGTGCAACCGGCCGCGCGCCTCGTCGTCTGATCGGGCCCGACCATGAGCGACCGAGCCTCGGTCGGCGACCGGGCCGCGCATCGGCCTCCTCGCCGACGCAGCGCATACTCGACCAATGCGGATTCTGGTCGTTGGAGCCAGCGGCTACATCGGCAGTCGGCTCGTGCCGCTCCTCCAGGCACGGGGTCATGACCTCGTCCTGATCAGCCGCGGCGCCCGGTCGCTGGCGACGCGGTTCCCCGATGCGCGGGTCGTCGAGGCCGACCTCCTCGATCCGGCGACGCTCGATCCTGCGCTGGATGGTGTCGAGGTCGCCTACTACCTGGCGCACTCGATGGGCGAAGGCGAGCACGGCTTCGCCGACCGTGACCTGCGGGCCGCCGGCAACTTCGCGCAGGCCGCTGCGAAGGCGGGCGTCGGACGCATCGTCTACCTCGGCGGACTCGGGAACGACGACGAACGGCTATCGCCGCATCTCGCCAGCCGGCACGAGACCGGGGCCGAGCTTGCCGCGCACAGGGTCCCGGTCACCGAGTTCCGGGCGGCGGTGATCATCGGATCGGGCAGCGCGTCGTTCGAGATCCTGCGCCACCTCACCGAGCGCCTGCCGATCATGATCACGCCCCGCTGGGTGGGGACCCGCTGCCAGCCGATCGGCATCCGCGACGTCCTCGCCTATCTCGTCGGGACGCTCGACCTGCCCGAGGTGACCGGTGTCGTCGAGATCGGCGGCCCGGACGTCCTCTCATATGGCGACATGATGCGAGGCTATGCGCGGGTTCGCGGGCTGCGCCGGCTGATGATCCCGGTGCCCGTCCTCACCCCGCGACTCAGTTCGTACTGGGTCAACCTCGTCTCGCCGGTACCGGCCGGGATCGCCCGGCCGCTGATCGAGGGCCTGCGTTCCGAGGTCGTCGTCCGGGTGCCGGAACCGGCCGCACGCTTCGGCCTCGCCCCGGTGTCGTACGAGGACGCCCTGCTGCGGGCGATGGACCGGTCCGATGCCGAAGGGCTCGAATCGACGTGGTTCGATGCGTTCGCTCCGCCGGATCGGGCGAGCCGGTCGAGCCTGTCGTCAACCGAGGGCATGATCGTGGAGCGCCGGGCACGGACGGTTGCCGCGTCCCCCGACCGCGTGTTCGCGGAGGTCGAGCGGATCGGCGGCGAGGGAGGCTGGCCGTACCTGAATGTCCTGTGGTGGCTGCGCGGCCTCATGGA
>JAYTWS010000127.1:0-8223 GCA_043743315.1 Chloroflexota bacterium
GGCTTTGTCTCGGCACGCTCTCCTCCCGTTACGAACGAGAGGAGCATACACTGGAGGAGTCTATAATACATCATCGTATAAACGTCGGAGAGTACTTAGTGGCCCGCCGTATCCTTGGGCCATGCACGCCATCACCGAGGTTCCGATGCCGCTGCTCGGCGCACTGGATCGGGCGGGGTATCGCCTGACAGGCCCGCGACGCGCGGTCGCCGACCTCATCGCGCGGCGTCAGGGCCACTTCACGGCAGCGGATCTCGTCGGCGACGGGATGTGGCGCCGTCCAGCGATCGCGCGCGCCACCATCTTCAGGACGCTCGAGGCCCTCGAGCGCGTCGGGGCGATCGAGCGGATCGACCTGCCGTCAGGCGAACATGCCTACATCGCCTGCGAGCCAGCCGCCCATCATCATCACGTGGTCTGCGGCAACTGCGGGCGGGCTGCCGATGTCGATGACGCCGGCCTCGCGGGCGTGGTCAGTCGCATCGCCGCCGAGAGCGGCTATCGGATCGACGCCCATCGACTCGAGCTTTTCGGGTTGTGCCCGACGTGTCGGCAGCAGGCGGCCATCGTCGTTGCCGGTCCCTCGTCGTAGGGCGCGCCGCAAGTCAAATGAGCGCGGAGCGCCGCCGCTCAGGTCGAGCTGGGTGCAGCGGTGGGCGTCGGCGTCGGGGTCGGCGTCGGGACCGACGCCTGCCCGATCCTCAGGACGCCGGTGATCCTTGCGTAGTGGGAGTAGTACGTCTCCTGGTGAATCACCGCGCCGCTGGCGTCGGTGACCGTTCGCGTCACCCAGACATCCTTGCCATCGACCGGGTACTCAAGCCGCTCGCGGACGCCCGGCGCCAGGTCGGTGGTGTAGACCGTGGTGTCCGTCGCGGGCCTGATGTTCTTCACGATCGGCGTCGAGAAGCTGATCGTCCGCCCGGTCGGCACGGACCAGATCACGAACTTCACGTAGCCCTTCGAGCCGACGGACCAGCCGGTCCCGCGGATGAGGAGCGGGTAGGCCGTGTCGTTGGTGAACGACATCGTCTGGACGGATCCAGAACCGCTCTGGAAGACGGTGGCGTCAAGTCCGAGCGGATAGCGGCTGATGTAGTAGTAGTGGTTGCGACGAGCACCCATCTCCAGTCCGGCGCGTAGGGCCGCATTGAAGAGCGTCGTCGAGCAGGAGCAGATGCCGCCGGCGAGGGCGCCCTGGGGCTCCGTCTTGCCATTGATGATGGCCCCACCGTCCTTGTAGCCGGCGGCGCGGGTGATCGGGCCGATGGCCTTCCAGAAGTCGAATGTCTGACCGGGCAGGACGACGTACCCGTCAATCTCGCGAGCCGGGATCCAGATGTTGGCGCCTTGGCCATTCTTGATTCCGATCGGGAAGTAGGTCTTCCACTCGGAGATCGGCTTCATCAGCGGAGCCGTCCTGGTCGCCTCGGCGGTCGTGAGCTCGGGCTCGATCGTGGTCACGGTGAGCGGGAGGCGTGAGATGCTCAGCCCGTCCACGCGATCGTTGACCAGGGTGATCACCGATTCAACGGTGCCGGGGACATCCAGCGCCCGGCCGTTCCTGGCGTTGGTGACGCCGACCACCTGCTTGTTGCCGCTCAGCAGATAGGTCGCACTGACCGGTGCGATCGCCACCTTGGCAGCAATCGGGGCGAGCCCGGCCTCGATGGCCTCGCGTGCCACGACCGGTCCGAAACCGCCATCGGCCGTCTTCTCGAAGGAGATCCAGGCCCGGATCTGGGCCGCGTCGATTGTCCATTCCTCGTCGGCCACCGTGAGGACCGTGTCGGATGCGATCCGGAGTGCCGCCTCGCGAGCCGCCGTCGCCTCGGCGGTCGTGACGTCCGGCTCGATGATCGATATCGGCAGTTCAGCGCGATTCGACGTGGACGGCGTCGCGACAAGCAGCAGATCGTTGGCCGCGGCCACCGTGGAGTCGACGTCGGCGATCCGCCCGTCGGCGCCGGGCGTCAATTCGAACCCGGCGGCGCCGAGCGTGACAGTGGCGTCGCTCGGTGCCAGCGCGACCTGGGCGGCGAGAGCAGCGATTTCATGATGGAGTGCGGCGCGCTCAAGGATGGCGAATGGCGTGATTTCGGTTCCACGTACGAACATCCGGACGTTCGAGGCGATTCGGTCGATGACCGGGCCTTCGCGCCCGACGCCCATGGCCAGCGCCACGATCCCATCGGCGTCGACCCGACGGCCGAGGTCGGCGTAGGACACAGTCCGTTCGACGCCCGCGGCGCTCAGGACGAGCGCGCCGTCGCCGAACGAGGCGTACTCAGTACGCAGTCGCGCAGCGGCGGCAGCCGGTGTGAGCCCGGACAAGTCGACCGACCCAACATGCACGCCGGGCAGGATCCGGCCGACGTTGGACGACTCGTAGGCAGCCAGGGCTCCGGCCGATACGGTCAGGACCGCGAGCAGGCCGAACATGAACGCGATCAGGAATCGGGTAACGGATCGTCGCCGACCACGCCTTGGAGGAGCGCTCGGCTCATCGCGTTCGGGAGCAGAAGCGGCCAGGGCGTCCTGGGCCGGTTCCTCCTGTGCCGCGGGGCCCGCCTCGGTCACGGCATCCCGATTGATGTCCTGATCATCCATGCGTGTGTTCATCCTCGAAGGAGTCTGATCGTCCGGCCGTTACCGTCGGCTGTACGCAGCGCAAGAGACGCGCGCAGCCAATCGTCCGTGACGAGCAGCCATCCTACCGGTACGGTCAACCGAGCCCGACGGGCTGGGTGCCGTCAGCCCATGCGCGGCAGGACGATGATCCGCCGATTGGGCTCCTCACCGATCGACTGGGTCACGACGTCCGGATGATTCCGGAGCGCCAGATGCACCCAGCGACGTTCGAGGGCCGGCATGGCCTCGAGCTGGAGCATCTTTCCTGTTTCGATGACCCGCTGCGCGGCGCGCTCGGCGATCTCGCGGAGCTGGCGCTCGCGCCGACCCCGATAATCCTCGACGTCCACGAGGATCCGGGTCCAGGCGCCCATCTCGCGCGAGAGCATGAGATTGACCACGTGCTGGAGCGCGCTGAGGCGCTCGCCCTTGCGGCCGATCAGGGCTCCGAGCGCCTCGCGCTCGTCGTCCTCGCCGGTCACGTTGAGCCGGCTCGTCTCGGATGATTCGACGGTCACGATGACCTTGAATCCCATCAGGTGGAGCAGCTTCTCGAGGATGACCTTGCCCGCGGCCAGCGCCTCAGGGGACGCTTCCGCGGCCTCAAGCTCGGCGCGTTCCACGGCAACGGAGCCGCGAAGGGCATTGACTTCGGCCGCCTCTGCCGCCGACAGGTCGCCTTCGCGTCGTGGCGGGCGAGGACCCCGCTCATCGCGCGGACCCAGGTCGTCCCGGCGGGGTCGGTCGTCCCGGCGGGGTCGGTCATCCCGGCGCGGCGGGCGAGCATCGGACTCGGCCCCATTGGCCGCCGGCGCCTGATCCCGTTGGGGTCCGCGATCGTCGGCGGCCTCGCGTCGGGGTGGTCGGTCACCGGAATCGCGTTGGGGGCCACGGTCATCTCGGCGCGGTCCGTCGTCGCGTCGGGGTCGATCGGCGCCACGATCAAACGACGGGCGGTCGCCGTGATCTTCGCGGGCCGGGGGAGCGGGGAGCGGACGTGCGGACGCGGCTTCTCGTTTCGGAGCTGCGCCACCCAGTTCGGAGCGGGGTGCGGCCAGGATACGCGCCGGTTCGGCGCCCATGCCCAGGACGCCCCGGCTGCCGGGGGTCAGGATTTCGAAATCGAGGTCATCGAGACCGGCGCCAAACGCCTCACGAGCAAGTCGGAGGGCCTCTTCGACGCTCTTTCCGGTGAATTCGCGGTACGCGCTCATGACCTTCGTGTGCTCCGTGTCATCGTCGTCTCCCTCGTCGCCCCTGTCGACCGCGCTGGCGGACCGTTGCCGCCGCAGACGCAGATCGGTCAAGTTGCGATCGTTCAGTGGTGGATCGCGCCGGCGATCCGGCCGTGCGCGAGATGGTGTTCGGCGCCGTTGCGGCGACCGGGAAGCGCGGCTCGTGCCCGACGGCGAAGCCGGGCGTCCAGCCGAAGATGGGGAACATCCCACCCCAGCCGATGATCAGGTACTGCTGCGCGATCGAGAAGAGGGTCGAGCCGATCCAGTACAGGAATAGACCGGCCGGCAGGATGCTGCCGTAGATCAGGGAGATGAACGGCAGGAAGATCGCCATCTGGCGCTGCGTCTTGACGTTTGCGTCGTCGCTGCCGGTCGTGCTGGCCGGCGGCATCGTCATCCGCGACGCGACGAGCTGGACCAGCGACGAGATCACGGCCAGCAGGCTCAGGCCGGAGAAGAGCGCGCCGGGAGATCCCAGGATGACCTCGGGCACGCCCCAGTCAACCCCGAACGCCATCGGATTGAGGCACGGATTCGTAACATGGCCGACCGCGTTGAACAGGGGCGCCGAAGCGCATCCGAGGTCGAGGATCCGATGGCCGAACACATCGAGCATCGCCTGTGGGTTGTAGTTCTGGAGGCCCTGGCTGAAGACCGAGTAGAGCGGGATCAACAGGAGCATCTGGCTGAACGCGGGAAGGCACCCCGCCGGCGAGATGCCTCGTTCCTTGTAGAGGGCCGCGGTTCCCTGCTGGATCTTGACCCGGTCGCCCTTGAACCGGCGCTGGATCTCCTTGACCTCCGGTCCGATCAGCTGCATCCGTCGGGTCGAAACGATCTGCTTTCGAAAGACGGGGATCAGGACGATCTTGATGAGGATCGTGAGGAGGATGATCGCGACCGCGATGTTGCCGGTCGCCTTGTCCAGGAGGACCAGGGTGATGAAGAAGACCTGGAAGATCGGCGTGAACAGCCACGACAGCAGGCTGAACGGATCTGCCTTCAGCTCCGCGGGCGCAAGCGCGATGCCGGCCTGGGGCGTCGGCGTGGGTGGGTGGGTGACACCAGGAGCGAGGCTGGCCGACCCCCCGATACCACACCCCGCAACGATCAAGGCCAGCAGGACGATCCCCAGCAGGGGGGCGAGGCGCGTCATCCGGGTGCGAAACGTCACTTCGTGTCCTTCTGGATCAGCGGACGGGGTCGTAACCGCCGGGGTTGCCGGGGTGACAGCTCGCGATTCGGCGAGCCCCCATCCAGCTGCCCCGGACCAGGCCGTAGCGTTCGATGGCCTGCTCCGTGTATCGGCTGCAGGTTGGTTCATAGCGGCAGGAGGACGGCATCCAGGAGAAGGCAAATCGGTACAGGTGGATCAGCCCGATGCCGATGCGCCTCACCCTTCGCTCCCTTCCAGCACGCCGCCCCGAGTCAACTGACGGCGGAGCGTCTTCACCAATGTCTCGTAATCGACCTCGATGAGGCCGCGCCGTGCGATGAGGAGGACGTCCCAGCCTGGCTGGATCGTCGGGCCCATCGAACGAAGTGCCTCACGCATGCGTCGCCTGACGCGATTTCGAATGACCGCCGAGCCGAGCGCCCGACTGGTCGCCATGCCGAACCGTGTCGTTTCCAGGTCGGTCCGCAGGATTCGGGCCGTCAGGAGGGGATGGGACCGCATGGTCCCTCGTTCCTTGAGGGCCGTGAAATCCTGCGGGCGGGAGAGCATCACGAGGCGTGGCCGTAACACGACCCGCCGACTCGTCAGGCCGACAGGCGCTTTCGACCCCGAGCGCGGCGCGCGGCCAGGACGCGACGGCCGCCCGAGGACTTCATCCGGGCGCGGAAGCCATGTTCCTTGGCGCGGTGGCGCTTCTTGGGCTGAAAGGTCTGCTTCATCGGGACTGCGCGGGATCCTCTCCATCAGGCCTCGGGGCTTGGTCAATCTGGTGACCCCTGAAGGCACACGAACGCGCCCAGCACCCGATGGCGCATGGCGCGTTCTTCGTCCGGGCGATGATAGGCCGGGCCCGGAAGCAGTGTCAAACATGCGCCAGCGACCTTACATCGCGCCCGCGCGTACGCCGGACTCGAGGGCCAGCGCGCGTCGCGGGATCGGCCACGCTGCGATACTCCCCAGGAGTATATCAGAATCGCGTTGCAGGCCCGCGAGCGCGGTGCTATCTTTCGAAACCCTCGCCACCCCAACCGCCTTCTCCGCGGCCCAGGGTGAACGGGTTCGGAGTCGGCCGGGCGGCCGGCGCCAGCAGGTTCAGGAACGCACCCGAGGCGCCGCGCCATCGCCCCAGAAGCGAGTGGCCGATCGCCAGTCCATCGAAGAACCCTTCAGCGAGCCCTCATCGACGAATGGATGCGAAGCAGGTCTGGCGCGCCGCCCTCGGAGAGCTTCAGGTATCGCTCTCGCCCGCGAACTTCGAAACGTGGCTCCGTGAGACCACGCTCGTCGACGTGGACGACAACCGCTTCCGGATCGCGGTGCCGAACGGCTTCGCGAAGGACTGGCTGGAGAGCCGGTACCGCTCGCTGATCTCCCAGACCCTCGCCCGGATCGTTGGCTACAGCGTCCAGGTGGAGTTCGTCGTCGGCACGGACCCGGAAGCGGCAGCGGAGCACGAGGCAGCGGAGCACGAGGCGGCCGAGACCGACCTCCCGGCCGAGCGCCCGGTGGCCACGCCGAGCTCACAGCACGTCCGGGTGGAGGCCACCCGGGTCGGAGGTGAGGGTGGATCCACCAACCTCAATGCCCGCTACACGTTCGCCAACTTCATCGTCGGGTCGGCCAACCGCCTCGCCCACGCCGCGAGTCTGTCCGTCGCCGAGCGCCCCGGACATGCCTACAACCCGCTGTTCCTGTATGGCGGTGTGGGCCTGGGCAAGACCCACCTGATGCACGCCATCGGCAATCAGGTCATGGCCAAGTTCCCGCGGAAGCGTGTCGTGTACGCCACCTCGGAGAAGTTCACGAACGAGTTCATCACCTCGATCCAGCAGGGCAAGATCGACGAGTTCCGTGCCCGCTACCGACGGATCGATCTCCTCCTCATCGATGACATCCAGTTCATCGCCGACAAGGAGCGCACGCAGGAAGAGTTCTTCCACACGTTCAACACGATCCATGAGGACGGCAAGCAGATCGTGCTCAGCTCGGATCGACCGCCCAAGGGAATCCTGACCCTCGAGGAGCGTCTTCGAAGCCGGTTCGAGTGGGGCCTGATCGCCGACCTCACGGCCCCGGACCTCGAGACCCGGATCGCGATCCTCCGCGCAAAGGCCGAAGAGGGTGCTGTCCCGATCACATCGGACGTCGTGGAGTTCATCGCCCGCAAGGTCGTCAGCAACATCCGGGAGCTCGAGGGCGCGCTGAACCGGATCGTCGCCTACGCGTCCATGGGCGCCATGCCGATCTCGATCGAACTCGCCCAGGCGGTCCTCTCGAACGTCCTGTACAACCCGAAGAAGCGCCAGATCACCCCCGAGCGGATCGTCAAGGCCGTGTCCGACTACTACGGCGTCGGATTGGACGCACTCAAGGGCCAGAAGCGGGACAAGGCCATCGTCATGCCTCGCCAGATCGCGATGTTCCTGATGCGCGCCGAGACCGATGTTTCGCTCCTGCGGATCGGCGCCGAGCTCGGAGGACGGGACCATTCCACCGTGCTCCATGCGTGCGACAAGATCACGCGCGAGACGAGCGCCAACGACGAGCTGCGGCGCGAGATCTCCGCCGTCCGCGAGCTCATCTACGCCGACTGACGGCTCGGGCCACAGCCCGGTTCACGAATCCTCGAAATCTCAGGGCGCCGCGACCCCATGTCCCCGGCCTGTGGATGATCGTCAGGTCATCGGTGGATAACTCCGGTTCCGCAGCCGCGGGTCGCGGCGAAGGCGGGCCGATAAGCCGGCACCCGACGGTGGATCACGCGGGACAACCCGTCGCCGCCGGCGAGCTCCGTCCACAGGCCGGGAACGCCGGTCCCCGACGGATCACCGCGCCTGGCCGTCCCATCAACGTGTCGGCGCGATCCGTGCACGGCCCTTCTGAGCGCGGCTGAGCACGACGATCCACGCCGTCCACACCATGATGATGATGGTGACGATATCTCTCGAATGAAGGAAGATACACATCCGGTTCCCGGGCGCCCCGCCGGTCGGCGCGAACGTCCCCCTGACCGTTCGGATGTCATCGATCCGAACCACGGGCCTGGACGGGTTGGGCCGCCCGCTCGGAGCGAGCGACCGCTACCATCTACCGATAGATCCCGATCACCATCCGTTTCGTCTGGAGTGGACCCGACGTGAAGCTTTCGGTCATGCAGGAGAACCTGGCTCGCGGCCT
>JAYTWS010000128.1:0-12864 GCA_043743315.1 Chloroflexota bacterium
GACGGAAGGCGATCGCCCGCGACATCGAGGACCTGGCGTGGTGTGAGGTCCAACAGCGTCGCGCGAGCGGTCGGCAGATCAGCCAGCGAGGCAACCCGATGTCCGGTGACGATCTCCACGCCCAGAGTCCGGGCCTCGGCCTCCAGGGCCGCCGCGACCCGGCCGCTGCCGCCGCGAGCCACCGGCCAGCCGACCGCATGGGCCAGCGTCGCCAGGACGAGCCCGAACGATGCGGTCAACGGTCGCTCGAGGCGCACCATCGAATGGGCGGCCATTCCCGCGAACAGGGCTCTCGCGGGTTCGTCCCGAAACGCCAGGCGCCCGAACACGGTCGCCGAAGGGAGCGCCGGGATCCCGAATCGGGCCATGAGCAGTGGGTGACGCGGCGGTCGCACGATGGGACCGAGCAGCAGCGGGAACAGGCGCTCCCACTCACGAACGAGCGGTCCGATCAGGCGTCTCCACGCCGCACCATCCCGGCCGAGGACATCGGTCGCCGCGCCAAGGTCGCGCTCCAGGACGACCGAACGTCCGGGCTCCAGGGCATGGGCAAGCGGGGCCTCGGGATGGATCCACTCGAGCCCGTGACGGGCAAGATCGAGCGTTCGAAGAAATGGCGATGCCATGGCAAGCGGATGCACCGCCGAGCAGACGTCGTGGATGAATCCCGGGAGGGTCAGCTCAGCCGAGCGCGTGCCGCCGCCGACCGTGTCACTCGCCTCGTAGATCCTGACCGAGCGCCCGGCCCGTGCCAACTCGATGGCGGCCGCCAACCCGTTCGGGCCGGCGCCGACGACGATCGCATCAGGCGAGGACGGGCCCGGCTGCCCGGCCCGGCTCATGACGGCCCGTCCGGCAGCCCGGCGGTTGGCTCGTCGGACGGGCACCCGGCGGCTACGGAGTCGGTCACGCGGAGCGTCGGCGCCGGAACCAGCGAACCGGAGCGGTGAGAAGGGCCAGGGGCATGGAGACGACGGGGCTGTGCCGGAGGTTCCGGACGTAGCGCCATTGGCGCCGTTTGTCCACGCAGATCTTCACTGAGGTGACTGCGGGGTTTGCCACGCCCAGCGACAAGGCCAGATTCTCGAGCGTGTGCTCCCAGAAGCGGTCGTTCATCTTGTTGGCGCCGAGGATGTACGTCAGTTCGATGAAGGGATCGCTGGTCCGCTCGAGCGCCTGAGCCTGTGCCACCGTGACGCCGTCCTCCCTGAAGGCCGAGAACGTGATCCATGCCGACAGTGCGTGTCCCTCGGGGGTCATGAACGTGAACGACTCACGATCAGCGTAGAGGACCATGACGCCGGTTGACATTTTGACCGGCGAGCCGGGGACCGGCGGGACCTCGAGCAGGGCAACCTCGCCCGGCTGGATGCCCGCGAGCGGCGCATAGAACGCGGCCTCCTTGGGCCAGAATGTCTGGAAGCCCGCTTTCCAGTGGGCGACGACTGCCTCGGGATCCAGGACGACGCCGTCGAGGCGCACCTTGAACGTCTTCTGCCACATCTGGCCAAAGCCCTGGACGGGGCCGGCCACCCGCTTGCCGGTGACGGTGTCCATGCCCGTCGTCTTCGCGGTCGTCGAGAGGCGGTCGACGGGCTGGGCCCAGGCATCGCGATCCCGCGGGCCACGAGGTTCGGTCGCGGTCATGACGGGCCTACCCCATTGGCGGCGAGCGCCGCCGCCTCCGTGTCGTGGATGCCGATCGCCTCGTCCAGGCGAGTCAGGGTCATGATCTGGCGGTAGTGCTCGTTGAGCCCGACCGCGAGTAGCCGCTGGCCCTGCCGCTGCACGCGAACGAGCAGTGTGACCAGCAGGCCGATACCGCCGCTGTTCATGTACTCGAGGCCCCCGAAGTCGAGGACGATCGTGCGCGTGCCGCCCGATCCGGCGGCCCCATAGGCATCCATGAGGGCCGTCTCGCTCGCCGACGTGATGTCGCCGTCGATCCGGATGACCATCGCCGTCGACTCGATCGTCGAGCGGACCTCGATACGGGTCGCCGTCTCGCTCACTGGGATCCTCCTTCGCCGCCCGCCGTTGCCGCCGGGGCTTCGTCCACCATGGTCATGAAATCGGCCAGGCGGGTGATCCGGAAGATCTCCCGGTAGTGCTCGGTCAGCCCCCGGGCGCGGACCTCGCGGTGGTCCCGCCGCGCGTCGGCGAGGATCCGCACGATGAGGGCGATCCCGGTGCTGTTGATGTAGCCAACTTCGGAGAAATCGAGCTCGATTGCGCCGGGACCATGGGCGACCGCTCGGGTATAGGCGTCGGCCATCGCGGCGTCGGCGTCGCGGTCGATCTGCCCGCGGAGCGCGATTCGGGCGCCTTCCGGGCCGCCGCTGACGTCGGCCTCAAGCGGACTCGCGGGCATCGCGGTCTCCTTCCAGGTGCAGGGTGAGGGTGACGGTCTGGTCGTCGATCCCCTGAGTGACCTCGACCTCGTCGACCATGTGCCGGATCAGGAACAGGCCCCAGCCGCGGGGCTTCTGGAGGCCGGCGAGCTTTGCGTCGATGTCGGGTTGCTCGGCATCGTCCTCGGTGGGAATACGGCCGCCGAGCGCTCGGTCGGTGACCGCGACACGGACGTCCTGTCCCGCCGTGGTCACGACGATATGGATCGGGACCGCCGCATCACCGCGGCTGCCGTACTCGATGGCGTTCATCGACGCTTCGCTGACGGCGGTCTTGAGCCGTTCGAGCCTCGCCGGTTCGATCCCGAGCGGCGCGAGCGCGGAGGCGACATCCTCCATGGCCTGACGCTCGTTGCCGAATGCACCGGGCAGGTCCTCCTCGAGCAGTGTCAGGGGGCCAACATCGGCGCTTGCAGCGCGCCGGATCGTGACGAGGGTGATGTCGTCCTCCTGCTCCCATCCGCGCCCCGTGAAGGCGTGGAGCCTGTCCAGCAGGTCGTCAAGTAGCTCGCTTCCGGCGAGATCGGAGCCCATATCGGCGCGCAGTCGCGGAAAGCCGTACATCGCGCCGGTCGGGTCGTGGGCTTCCACCAGGCCGTCCGAGTAGAGCAGGACGTTGCCGCCCGGTTCGACGACCGCCTCGACCTCCTCGTAGGCCATCCCGGGCAGCAGGCCCAGCGGCATTCCGGTCGCACGCAACTCGATGACCCCGGCGGCCGTCCGGACGTACGGAAGGTTGTGGCCGGCGTTGGCGAACACGACGTGGCCGGTTTCCGGGTTCAGGACCATATACAGGCAGGTCACGAACATCTTCTCGGGCATCTCCGCGACGAGGAGCTCGTTCGCGTGCTCGAGGACCTTGGACGGCGAGACGAGTCGGGGGGCGTCACCGCGGAGGATGCTGTGCGTCCGGGCCATGACCAGGGCCGCCGGCACGCCCTTGTCGGTGACGTCGCCCACCACGATTCCGATCCGGCCGTCCGGCAGCTCGATGAAGTCGTAAAAGTCGCCGCCGACCGCGCGCGCCGGGCCGTAGTAGGCGGCAACCTGCCAGTCCCGGAACGTCGGCAGCACCCGGGGCAGGAACTGCTGCTGGATGAGCGTGGCGACGCGCATCTCCTCGGCGTACCGTTCGCGCGACTGCAGCTCCGCCGCCTGCTCCTGTACGAGCTGGGCAACGCGCACCGCCGGGGCCGCCTGGGCGGCCAGGCTCGCCAACAGCCGACGATCGTCGGTCGAGTACTCCTGTTCGGAAAGGCGTGCGCCCAGGTTGAGCGTCCCGATCAGTTCGCCCTGGCTGATCAGGGGCACGATCAGGATGACGCCGGCGGCCTTGAGTTCCCGCAGCGCCGGCGAGTCGAGATCCAGGCCGACGATGTCCACGGGGCCTGGTGCTGCCTGGAGGAAGGCGAGCAGCGGATCGTTCGGCGCGATCTCGACTTCCGGGCCCGCGGTGATCGGGGCCGGTGGGGTTGCCGGCGGCGCCTCGTCGGTAGAAGCTGCTGCCGGCCGGTCCGGCCGGAGGGTTCGACGCAGGGACTTGATGAACGTCATGGTCGAGTTCTACGCCTCCGTCGTCCGGGATTCGTTACGAGATCCGATCACGGGGAATGATCGTAACCACAAGCGGGCCTGGCTCGGGTGGACCGTTTCGGCAACCGTGCCGAGGACTTCCTGGGTGAGGATCTCGACATCGACCTGATCACGAAGGCGCGACCCGAGCGCGGAGACCGAACGGGCGGCGTCGTACCGATCGCGGTAGAAGCGGTGGTCCACGAGCCGCTGGACGCGACCACGAACTGGCGTGAACAGCCCCGCGATGAGGAGCGTGGAGACCGCCGTCCCGGCCGAGTCGAGGCCGGTGAGGGAGGCAAGTGGTGCCTGCAGGGAGACCACAACGATCGCGTAGGTCGCCCCGAGGAGCGCCGTCACCGCCCCGTAGACGAGCGTCCGGTTGAGAATCCGGTCGATCGCGTACAGGTTGTACCTCAGGATGGCGATCCCGATCGCGATCGGCAGCGTCGTGGACGCGAGCGCAAAGGCCACGATCGACCACTCAGAACCGACCTCGGATCCCGAACTCGCAGCGGACAAGGCCATCGCCGCAAGGCTGGCGGCGAGTCCGCCGGCGACGAACCACTTGAGTTGCTGGCGCTCGACGCCCTGGCTCCGGCGATAACGTCCGATCTGCACTACGCCCAGGACTGGTGCGAATAGAAGGAATGCCAGAACGAAGGCGTTTCCCGAGTTACCTTCCCCGAACAGGTCCGGCCCGATTCCGGCCGGATTGTCCATCGCCGAGAACAGGGCCATCGGACCCGGCTGCAACCACAGTAGGAGGTAGGCAACCAACGACGTCCCGACAACCAGGCGATAGCGCGTCCGGCGATGCCAACCGTCAGGCGGTCCGCCCGGGAAGATGAACAGGATCGACGTCAGGGCAATGCCGGGGACCGACGCCCCGATCCACGCGATCCAGCCGAGCCAGCGGGCGGCTTCGGGGCCGAATCGGGGATCCTCGATTGCGGCCGACGCACCGAGCGATCCGCCCATGGCCACCGCGTAACAGGCGCCGACGACGAGGAGCATCCAGGCGACCCAGTTACGAGGCAACCGGACGAGGACGAACGCGCCGACGGTGACGAACACCACCTGGAGGATGGCGAATGCGACGATCGCGGCATCCCCGAACCCGAACGGGTTCACGAGCGGCGGAGCCCCGCTGATCAGCCTGATGGCAAGGCCGCCGACGGTGGCAGCCATCGTGAGCAGCCAGACCGTGATCGCCAGGCGTCGCCGCGCGATGTCGCTCATCGCCCGGTTCCGGGCGACGCCACACGCAGCCATACGCCGACGGTCGAAGGCGCGAGGCTCGCCCCAGCTACCGAACGAAGTTCCGCTCCCAGTCGGTCGAGGTCAACCTCGTCGCGAAGCCGCGCCGCGAACGCGTCGATCGTCCGCTGTGCGTCATACCGGGAGCGGTTGAAGCGGCGGTCCATGGCCGTCTGCAATCGGCGCCGGAGTGGCTGAAACAGGGCATAGACCGCGAGCGTCGAAGCCGCCACGGCAATGGGGCCGCCACTCGTCGTGATTGATGCCAGCCCCGCCTGGATCCCGACGAACCCCGCGGCGTAGACGCCGACGAGGACGGCCGAGAGCGTCGCATAGGCAAGCGTCCGGCTGACGAGTCGATCGATGTCGTAGAGGCGGTAGCGCAGGATCGCCATCCCGATCGCGATCGGGATGGTCATTCCGGTAAGGCCGAACAGGACGATTCCGGTCTCGCTGGATCGCCCGCCGGTGACATACGCCTCAACGCCGAGTGCAATCAGGCCTCCCAGCGTGAGGACGGTGGCGAGGATGAACCACTTCAGTTGCTGGCGTTCCGCCACGCCGGACACTCGGTAGCGCGAGGCGACCGAGAGCGCGAGGAACGGCGCCCATACACCCAGGCCGATCACGAACAGGGCCGACAGCTGTCCGCCGAGCATGGGCCGCAGGTCAGGGCCGAACCCGAACGGATTGCGGATCCCGGGCATGACGTGGAGGTCGCCGGGGTGGAAGAACAGGAGCGCGCCGAAGACGGCCAGGAACACGAGATAGAACCGGGCCACGCGATCCCAGCGACTGGTATGCCCCCGTCCGGTCGGAAAGATCAGCCCGACATACGGAATGAGACCGAGCGACATGACCGAAACGACGGTCAACCATCCCCAGACCGCCGCTGTTCCATCGCTGCCCGCCGGGGCGTGTGCGGCTGCGGCAAAGGTGCTCGCCGCCGTCAGCACGGACGCCGCGATGCCGACCCCGACGAGGACCATGGCACGTCCGACATGGTTGTCGGGCCGGCGGATGACGAGGAAGGCGCCGATCGATGCCCAGGTCATCCCGAGCAGCGCCATCGAGATGAGCGCCACCTCGCCGATGCCGTAGGTGTTCCGCAGGATCGGTGCGGGGTCGACGACCCGCAGGATGAGCCCACCGATTCCCCCGATGACGGCGATGGCCCAGCCAAACACTGCCAGGAGGACGACCGGTCGCATCAGCCGGCGTCCCGGCGACGGATCCAGATCGAGACGGAGGCCGGGAGAAGGGCCGAACCAGTCGTGCGGGCCAAGTCGTCCGTCACCGTGGCGAGGTCCACCTCATCGCGCAGCCGCTCGGAGAACGCCGTCGCCGTCTGTTCTGCGTCGTAGCGCGCCCGGTCGAAGCTCCGGTCGACGGCCCGCCGAACTCGCCGGAGAACCGGCTGGGATAGCGCGAAGACTGCCAGGGTGGAGCCGGCAATGGCGATGGTCTGGCCCTGGGTCACCGAGACCAGGACCGCCTGAAGCAGGAGGATCATAGCCCCGAACGTGGCCGCGAGAAGGCCCGTCACGACGGCATATGCGATCGTCCGGCTGATGATTCGGTCGATCTCGTACAAGCGGTGACGCAGGATCGCGATCCCGGTCGCCGCCGGGAGGAGGGGCGCGATCAGGAAAGCGGCCAGCAGCCCGATCGCAGGAGGGATCGTCAGGAACCCGGTCGCCACGACGAAACCGATCTCCGGGACGGCGGCATAGGTGAACCACTTGAGCTGCTGTCGCTCGCGCCCGACCGAGCGGCGGAATCGCGTCACCAGCGAGGCCACGCTGGCTCCCGCAGCGATCGGAACCAGCAGGACGCCGATGAACTGGATCTGCCGGGCGGCATCGCTGTCGATGATTGCCCCAGGGAGCCCCAGCAGCGCCATCACCACGAGCGACAGCCAGCCGACCGGCCGCCACCTGGGAGATGGCAGGTGACCGTCAGGAAACAGCAGGAGCGAAAAGGTCACGAGCAACGTGAAGCCGGGAGCCCATGCCCACGCGGCGACCCACGACCAGGCCGCTGGGAACGGAATCGCGCGGGCGTCGACGACGGTGCCGTACGCTGAGGCCACAATCGCAAACGCATCGATGGCCTGCGACAGACCGATGGCGAGGAAAACCCAGCCGATGGGATTGTCGGACCGACGCGACGCCACGAGCCAGCCGACGACGGCGTAGGTCGCACCAAGAGTCAGGCCACCCAGGGTCTGCGTGTCGAATGCGTCCGCCCCGCCGGCCCCGACGATGGCAACGCTCAAGATGAGCGATGCCCCGACGGCCACGAGGGCGACGACCATCCCAGCGATGGCCAGGCGTCGGCGCGCAACCGCGCTCCAGGTCAAGGGCCCGTCTCGCGGCCGCGCGTCTCGTTCGTGGCCCGTACGACCAACCGTTGCAGCAAGCCGCTCATCATTCCGACTCCAAGGTAATGCGTCCGCGCGGCCGATCCTCGGGAGCAGGCGTCCGGACATCGTTACGAGCCGGCTCAGTCCTTAGGGATCGTTACGAACCGCACGTGTGTGGTTGTACCGTAGCGACATGCCCGCCCGACTCGACATTCGCGTCCTCGGCCCCGTCCAGGTGGCGGTCGACGGGGCGCCGCTCGTGGTGGACACCCGGAAGGCCGTTGCGCTCCTCGCCTACCTCGCCGTGACCGGGCGGCCGGCGAGCCGGGAGGCGCTCGCGGCGCTCCTGTGGCCCGACTCGGCCGACGGGGAGTCACGCGGCGCTCTACGGCGGACGCTCTCCGTCCTCAATTCGGCGATCGGCGGCATCGGCCTGGCAATCGATCGACATCAGGTCACCATCGTGCCGGACGACAGCGACGTCGACCTGGTGCGGTTCCGGCGTGCCCTGACCCGTGTCCGCGCGCACAGCCATCCGCCCGACGCGGCGTGTCGGAGCTGTATTGCGGCGCTGGACGAGGCGGTCGCCCTCGATCGCGGTGAGTTCATGGCCGGGTTCGCCCTCCGCGACAGCGAGTCGTTCGACGACTGGCAACGGTCCGAGGCGGAGTCGCATCGGCGGGATCTGACCGGGGCGCTCGAGCGGTTGGCTCGCACCCGTGCGTCGGCGGCCGACTGGGCGGGCGCGCTGGCGGCCGGGCGTCGCTGGATCGCCCAGGACCCGCTCCACGAACCCGCGCATCGCGTGCTGATGGAGGTCCACGCGCGCGCCGGCGAGATCGCGGCGGCAATCGGTCAGTACCGCGACTGCGTGCGCCTCCTGGACACCGAACTGGGTGTCGCTCCGCTGTCCGAAACGACCGACCTGTACGAGGCGATCCGCGCCGGCCGGATCGGTTCCAGACGGTCTGCCTCAACGCCATCGCCCCGCGGCCACAGCGAACCTGAGGAGGACCGCCTCGCGGCCCGCACCGCACCGCCCAGGATCATCGGGCGCGACGCCGAGCTCAAGGCGATGCTCGCGACGTACAGGGCGATGAGGCCCGACGGCCGGCTGTTCGTCGTGGAGGGCGAGCCCGGGATCGGAAAGTCGCGTCTTGCAGCAGCGTTCGCGGCCGGCGTTCGGGCGGCCGGCGGCGTCGTGCTCGAGGCGCACGGGTATGCCGGAGAGGCCGCGCTGGCGTTCGGAACGGCCGCTGCCCTGATCCGCGCGGGTCTCGACCAGCCGGGATCGGAGGTTCGGCTCGCGACCGTTCCGACCACAGCCCGCTCCGAGGTGGCCAGGCTCGTGCCCCTCCCGGGCGTGACGGCGGCCGTGGACGCTGCCGGCGTCGGCGATGCATTCGGGCGCGCCCGGTTTCTCGAGGCGATCGCCGACGTCCTGACCGCCCTCGCCACCGGGCCGGCTCCGGGCATGCTGTCGATCGACGATCTGCAGTGGGTCGATGCCTCGACGGTCGAGGTAATCGCCTACCTGATCCGTCGTCTCCGGGATCGTCGGTTGGCCATCCTCGTGACCTGGCGTCGCGAAGACCTCGACGATGGGCGCGATGTCCAGGTCGGCCTCGCCGCGGAACGTGCGGGCCTTGTCGTCCGTACGACGCTCGGGCGGCTCGGGCGGGCTGCCGTCGCCGAGCTCGCCTCACTCGCGCTGGGTCCGGAGGCCACCGATGATGTCATCGACACGCTGTTCGCCGCGTCGGAGGGCGTCCCGCTGTACGTGGTCGAGGCCCTGTTCGCCGGTCGCCCTGGGGCCGGAAGTGCCGCTGCCGGCTCACCCGGCGGCGCGGCACCCGCCGGCGGAGTTGCCGCGCTCCTGCGCGCACGGATCGGATCCGTCGGCGAGGTTGCGGGGCAGGTCCTTGCGGCGGCCGCGGTGATCGGCCGGTCGTTCGATCTCGGGACCGTCCGGGTGGCGTCGGGCCGGAGCGAGGACGAGACGATCGCCGGCCTCGAGGAACTCGTCCGGCGCGGCCTCGTGCGCGAGATGGGGCTGACTGAGGGCCGCGACCTTGGCTACGACTTCAGCCATGGCCGCCTCCGCGATGTCGCCTACGAATCCCTCGGACTCGCTCGACGGCGATCGCTGCACCGTCGGGTCGCCGAATCACTGGCTACGACAGCCAGCGGTCCTCGCGACGACGGCGTTCGATGGGCGCTCGTCGCCCATCATGAGACGCTCGCGGGCCGCAGCGCCGAGGCCGCCGAGGCGCATCGCCGCGCCGGCGAACACGCCCGCTTGATCTTTGCCAACGCGGAGGCTCGCGACCACTTTTCCGCCGCCCTCGGCCTGGGGCACCCGGCCGCAGGGGAGCTGCACGCAGCCCTTGGCGAGGTGCTGACCCTGCTCGGCGACTATGCCGGGGCGATCGCCCACTTCGAGTCGGCGGCCGCCGCTGCCTCGCCCGACCACCAGGCTGCCATCGAGCATCGACTCGGGCTCGTTCACGCCCGGAGGGGCGACTGGGAGCGCGCCGACAGCCACCTGGTAGCCGCCCTGAACGTCGCCGCGGAGCCTGATCGCCTCGCGCGGTCCGCGATCCTGGCCGACCGCAGCGCGATCGCTCATCGCCTCGGGCACGCGGCGGCGGCGACACTCGCTGTAGCGGCCCTCGACATTGCGGAGGCGGCGAGTGATCAGGCCGGGATCGCACGCGCCCGCAACATCCTGGGGATCATCGGCCGCGCGGCTCATCGGCTGCCCGAGGCCGCGGCGCACCTCGAGCGGGCCGTCGTCGCCGCGGACGAAGTGGGCGACCCGGGACTGCAGATCGCGGCGCGGAACACCCTTGCCCTCGTCCGAGCCGACAGTGGCGATCCCGAGGGCGCGATGTCGCTCATCGACGAGGCCCTCGCGCTCTGCGAACGACAGGGAGATCGGCACCGTCAGGCTGCCCTGGAGAACAACCTGGCCGACCTGCTAGAACGGCTCGGTCGTCGCGAGGAGTCACGCCGGCACCAGGTTCGGGCCGTCGCGATCTTTGCCGACGTCGGCGGGCGCCCCGGCGAACTCGAGCCCGAGATCTGGAAACTGGTCGAGTGGTGAACCGCGGCGCCTGTCAGCGCGTCGCGTCGCCCTGCGCTCGAAGCCAGACCCCGGCGGCCGAGGGCTGGACAGACCGGGCGATCGCCTCCGACAGGGCGGCGCGGATAGCCTCGGGTTCCACCTCGTCGCGCAGGCGCCGCCGGAGCCCTTCGACGGTCCGCTCCGCGTCGTAGCCGGCGCGGTGGAAGCGCCGATCGACGACGACCTGGACGCGCCGCCTGATCGGCGTGAACGCGGCGGCCACCAGCAGCGTGGAAATGGCGACCGCGAGACCGCCGGCTCCGGTCAGGCGGTTCGCAACCGACTGCACGAGGAGGTTTGCCGCCAGGAACAGTGCTGCGAGGATTCCGGTGACCACGAGGTACGCGATCGTCCGGCTGATGATCCGGTCGATGTCGTAGAGGCGGTAGCGCGTCACGGCCAGTCCGATCGCGATGGGCGGCAGCGTCGTCGAGAGTATCCAGGCGCTCCACGCCCAGGGTGCGTCGTAGTTGACCAAGGCGCTCACCACGACCAGGCCGATGAAGCTTCCGTTGACGGCGGTGGCCGCGGCGACCCATCGGATCTGGGCGCGAATCACGCGGTCGCCGACCTGATATCGCCCGAAGAGTTCCGCGACTACCAACGCATACGCGATCACGAGGACCACGATTCCGCCGACGCTCGTCACGTTGTTCAGCCAACCGGGTAGATCGATCCAGATCGGGTTCGGAGCATCGGCGATCCAGCCGGGTTGCAGGTCGGGTCGCGAAACGGCATTCAGCAGCACGCTCGCGATTCCGACCAGGACGGCGAGGTCGACGAGCCGTTGCCTGCGGCTGCCGCTGCCACCGTCGGGAAAGCGAGCCAGCAGGAGTGGGCCGCCGACGATCATCGCGAATCCGGCGAGCATCGACGAGCCAAGGGTGGCGAAGCCAACCAGGACAGAATTCCGCGGACGCACGTGGTCGAGGGAGAGGGCGATTGCCTGGAGTGTCAGGCCGACCGCGATGGCCAGTCCGACGCCCAGGCACAGGCGCGCGATGGTTTGGCCTGGGCGACGGTCGAGGACCAGCGTGCCGACACCCGTCAGGACGAGTGCCGTGATCCCGGCCGCAACCACGTCCTCGCGGATGCCAGAACTTGCCAGGGTCACGGCAATCGCTGCAGCTGTCGCAGCGAAGACCGCGATGACCGTCCCGGTCAGGAGGAGGCGTCGCCGGGTTCGCCACGGGCGGGGGCGCGACGTCGTGTTCAAGGGCCGGCCAATCCGAGGGGCTCGGCCGACGTGAACGTCAGGTTGTCGCGGAGCCGCCTACCGGTCGGGGCGTCGTCCAGGGTCATGATCACCCGGGCAGTCTGCCACGTGGCCAGCAAGGTAGCCGACGGCGTGGCGGGCGGCTTCGGGCTGCAGGCGGTGCCGACCAGCACGCCGGCGACTCGCATGACGCCCCGCATGACGCCCGTCCCGGCCGGGGCGGCCCAAGAGGGCCGCGAGCGTCGGTGGTTCATGTCGCGAGCATGACCCGGCTGCCGTCACGGTTCCGTTACGGAATGCGCGGGCCTACAGGAAGATGATGCCGGTCTCAGTGCTCCGTGGTGCCGGTGAATGTCCACGAATCGATGCGAAGCGCCGGGACCACGACCGCCCCGAACGTACCGCGGAGCGTGCGCAGATCGCGCCCGACCGCCGAGACCCCGGCCAGCGCATCCAGGTAGCTCTGCGTGAAGCGCAGGTTGCGGACCGGCGCGACGACCTGGCCGTTCTCGATCAGGAATGTGCCGTCGCGGGTCATACCGGTGATGATCGCGAGCTTCGGGTGGACCGGGTTCGTGTAGTGGAACCGGGTGACCAGCAGGCCGCGCTCGACGCCTGCGATCAGGTCCTCGCGGGGGGTCGAGCCATGCGACATGACCATGTTCAGCGGGAAGGGTCCGTATGGATTGGGCGCCGGCAGCCCGTGTCCGGTCGAGCGGCGCCCGGCCCGCGCCGCCGTCTGCGCGTCATAGACGACATCGCGGCAGACCCCGTTCTCGATCAGGACCACCCGCTCCTTGCGGACGCCCTCGTAGTCGAAGGTCATCGGCAGCCCGGACGGGTTCGCGCCATCGTCGATGATCGTCACGAGGTCCGACCCGACCCGGCGTCCGGGCTCGGCGAATGAGCGGCC
>JAYTWS010000129.1:0-3033 GCA_043743315.1 Chloroflexota bacterium
TGCCGTGATCGAGCCACCGTGCGCCGGAACCGTCGTCGAGACCTCGCTGACCGTGACGAGCTGGCCGGGATCGACGTGGTGCAGCCCGCCACAGAACAGGGTCAGCGCCACCTCCCGATCGATGCTTGCGCCGGGTGCCACCGAGCCAAGGTCGACGTAGGTCTGGACGCCGGGGCTGATCTGGTCACCGTCGGCGGCCACGCTGTCGGCAAGTGCCGTACCGGAGAACAACAGAAGCGAGGCGATGGCGAGGGCCCCGGCGCGACCGACCTCACGATTGAGCATTGACGTCCTCCCCTGCCCGCCCGCGGGTTGTGCGGGTCCGGCTCTGGAAGGTTCGCGGAACGATGCCGGCAAACGGAATGGGAGACTGGTCCCGAATGGTGCGCGGCCGCGCCCGACAGGGGTACTGGGTCAGTTCGACATCCGGTCGGACAGGCGATTGCGGTAATCGGCCGTCGATTGCGGGGCAAGGCTCGACCAACGCCCCGACGAGCGCCGATTGCCAGGATCGGGCGTGGCCCAATCACTCACCGTCCAGGAACGACTCGCGCGCCTCGACCCGGAGCAGCGGGCCGCGGCGACCGCGCCGCCCGGTCCAATCCTGTGCGTGGCCCCGGCCGGCAGCGGCAAGACATCGACCCTGGTCGCACGGATCGCCTGGCTGGTGGACGGCGGGGTCGATCCTGAAACGATCACGGCCCTGACCTTCAACCGGCGAGCGGCCGAGGAGCTGTCCGAGCGGCTCGTGGCCGCGCTGCCCGAGCGCGACAACGGGGTCCGCGTTCGCACGTTCCACGCCCTGGGTCTCGAGATCCTCCGCGAGTCCGGGGAATCGGTCACTCCCCTCCTCGACCGCGAGGCGGTGCTCCGCGAATTGATCCCGCGGATCTCCATGGCGGCGTTTCGACGGCTCGACACGGTCATATCGCGCTTCAAGCTCGATCTCGTGGTGTCACCGGACGAGGTGGCCGCCGACCCAGATGCGGGACCGGCCGCGACAGCGTTCGTCGCCTATGAGCGCGCAGTCGCGACGTCCGGAGGCCTCGACTTCGATGACCTCGTGGCTCGAGCCGTGCGGCTGCTGGAGTCCCAGGACGCGGTTCTCGCCACGTGGCGTGCTCGCGCCGTCCATCTCCTCGTCGACGAAGCGCAGGACCTGGACCGGATGCAGCTCCGCATGGCGATCGCACTCGCCTCGCCCGACCATCGCATCTTCCTGGTCGGTGACGATGACCAGTCGATCTATGGCTGGCGGCTTGCCGATGTTCGGCGGCTCCTTACGCTCGCCGAGACGTCCCTCCCCGGCCTCCGGCGCCACGATCTCGCCACGAACTACCGATGCCCCGGGCCGGTCGTCGAGCGCGCCGTCCGGCTGGTTGCCCACAATCGGGAACGGTTCGACAAGTCGATCCGGCCCCGCGCGAAGGCACCCGGCTCGTTGATCCTGGCGCCGACACAGGCCGACCCGGCCGACGCGTGCGGGGCGCTGATCCGATCATGGCCGATCGACGACAGCACCCGCGCCATCCTCGCGAGGACCAACCGCGAACTACTCCCCGCGGTCGCGGCGTGTCTGATCCTCGAGGTGCCGTTCCGCGCTCGCGATCTGGAGCTGCCGCTCGAATCGCCCCACCTCGATTCGATGCTCGACCGGGCGGATGGCGGCCCAGGGATACCGCTCGTGGCTCAGCTGTCGCGCGTGAGGAACCAGTCGCGCGGCGACACACGAGCGATCGCCGCCGCCCTGCTTGACTGGGCTCCTGCCTACCGGGACGCGGAGGCGTTCCGGATCGCCGTCACCACCGCACGCGAGCGCCTGGCGGAACTGCGCCGGGACGATGCTGCGCTGTCCCTCGCCACCGTCCACGGCACCAAGGGCCTCGAGTTCGATCACGTCGCCGTCATCGGCCTCGATGCCGGCCGCTTCCCGAGCGCTCGGTCCGTCGAGGAAGCCGAGGACCCGGAGCGCGCCCTCGAGGAGGAGCGCCGGCTCGCGTACGTCGCCTGGACCCGCGCTCGCCGAACACTGTCCCTGTCCTACGACCCCGCGGCGCCGTCCCAGTTCCTGCTCGAGGCGTTCGATGAAGGGGAATTGGGCATCGTGGCGTAGGATCCCGGCATGGCCAACCTTCCGTCGCTCGGTCCTCGCGGTGAAGGCTGGGTGATCCTGCAACTCATCGTTCTCGGCCTGGTCGGCCTTGCCGGCCTGACCCTGTCCACGCCGGAACCTGATTCGTGGACATCCGTCGGCACGGTCGCGGGGACGATCCTCCTGCTCGCCGGGGCTGCGCTCGGCCTGGCCGGGATTTCCGGGCTCCAGGGTGGCGATGCCCTGACGGCCGTCCCGAGGCCCCGCGAACAGGCAAGCCTGGTCGAGACCGGCGCCTATGGACTCGTCCGCCACCCGATCTACGGCGCATTGATCCTTGGGTCGATCGGCTGGGCGCTTCTTCGAGGGTCGCCCGCGGCGCTCGCTGTGACGGCGCTGCTGTTCGTCGTCCTCGACCTCAAACGCCGTCGCGAGGAGCTCATGCTCCTGGAGCGCTACCCCGGGTACGCCACCTACCGGACACGAACGCGCCGCTTCATTCCCTGGATCTGGTAGCCGCAAGGAGGCCTGGCGCTGATCGCGCCGGTTACCTCGCCTGCAGCTGACGCCGCCGGGCGGCCTTGAGCGGAACGAGCGAACCGCCCGGCGCTGATCGCGCTGACTGTCCGGCTCGCGGGTCAGTGGTCGCGCGGTGAGCCACGCTGGCTCTCATACCGGTGCATCTCCCAACGGGCGATCAACTTCAGGAGTCGATCGATCGCGACCAGGAACGGCTCGGTGGCCGAGGCCGGCAGCGTGTCGCGGATCGAATCCTTGACGCCGAACGCCGATCGGCCGGCTCGTGCCGCCGCCTTGACCGCAGGGATCGGCTCGTCCCGGAACCGGTCCGGCATCGCCCCGAGGTAACGCGTCCAGCGCGTGGAGCCGGCCGCGACGGCGGCGGCGAGGAGCACCTCGGCGGCCCGCCCCGCGACGAGGGC
>JAYTWS010000130.1:0-5904 GCA_043743315.1 Chloroflexota bacterium
TCCTCCCCCAAGCGGATCGTACCGATGCCGCGGCTGTGGACGAGCTCGCCTCCAACCACGACGCCATACGCCATTCCGGGGATGTGCTTGCCCACGAGGAACGCATCGGCGACCGAGTCTGCGGACTTCAGCGCGCGGTCGAGGTCAGTCACGAAGATCCGGGAATCAGGAAGCCGCCGGTTGCCCGACGGCTTCGATGCTCGCGGGGTGCGAGAAACAGATCAGTGGGCGCAGGAACGCGCCTGTCCCTCGTCGCTCGCCGTGCGGAAGCTGTTGCCGCAGCCGCACCCGGTCGTTGCGTTCGGGTTGTTCACGGTGAACCCGGCGCCCATCAACGTGTCGACGTAGTCGATCGATGAGCCCTTGAGCAGGTCGACGCTCTGGCCATCGACGTAGACCTTGACGCCGTTCGCCTCGAGAATGTTGTCCTCGGCGGTCGGGGCGTCCTCGAGCATCATTCCGTATTTGTAGCCCGAGCAGCCGCCCGAGTAGACGTAGACCCGAAGGCCCACGTTGGGGTTGGTCTCTTCCTTGGTCAGCTCGCGAAGTCGCGATGCGGCGGCATCGGTGAGCGAGACGACGAGGGGCTGCTGGTCGATCATCGGGCTTCCTCTCCAGAGGATACGGGTGGCTGGTTGATCGATCGGTTGCCCGATCAAGGACTACATCCTACGCACGTCAACCGATTTCGACAACAGGTGTGCCAGAAATTGGCTTCGAGACGTGATCAGTCCACCTCGGCTAACCTTGGCACTCCACCCGGCAACCGCAGGCCGTTCGGCCCGCACGATTGTCGGACCAGCACACCCGCAGGCTGAGCCATGACTGCTCCGACGTCCAACCGCGCACGCCGATTCTCGATGCCCGACCTCGGTGACGAACGCGTTGACGAGGCGATCACCGCGTTCCTGAGCGGCCCGGAGCATCCGGAAGGCGAGGAGAGTGCTGCCGCCTCCAAGGGTCGAGGACCGACGGACGACGCCCGCCGGCGGCGGGTCCATCCGCTCGCTGTGGTCGCCAAGCCGGACGTCTGGATGAAAGCCCTGGAGCGCGAGAGCCGACGCAGTCAGCGCTACGGCCGGCCGGCGGCCGTCCTGGTGATCGTCGGCTTGCCGGCCACGGAGTCCGATGAGGCGCGTGCCTGGGTCGGCCGCGTGGCTGAGCCCATTGCCCACTCGGTCCGGCGAGGGGTTCGTGCCAGCGACCTTGCCACACGAACCGGCGCGGCCACGTTCCAGGTGCTCCTGCCGGAAACGACAGATCGGGAAGCCAGGCACGCCGCGGAGCGGATGATGGCCGATTGCCGGGTCTGGCTCCAGGCGATCGATGCGCCGGTGATCCTGCGTTGGGCCGCGGTGGGCTCGATGCCCGGCGTGCCGCTCGAATCGGCCCTGGCCCGCGCCCACGAAGAGATCCAGAGGTCGGGCTGGGGCTGACCCGGCGCGGGGTCAGCGTCGAAGTGGCAGTCGCCCTAGGGCTCGGGAACCCTCCGGCGAGGCGGGCTTTCAGCCCTCGATTCGCTCCACCACCGTGGCGATCCCCTGCCCGACCCCGATGCACATCGTGGCGAGGCCGAACCGACCGCGGCGCGCCGCGAGTTCATGTACGAGCATCGTGACGAGCCGGCCACCACTCATCCCGAGCGGGTGGCCAAGTGCGATGGCCCCGCCGTTGACGTTGACTCGATCGGGGTCGAGGCCGAGCTCGTCGATGCACACGACGGACTGGCTCGCGAAGGCCTCGTTGAGCTCGATCAGATCGAGGTCACCGACACTGATTCCGGCGCGGGCCAGGACCTTGCGCACAGCCGGGATCGGGCCGGCCCCCATGATCGCCGGGTCGATACCCGCCACGGCGGTGGCCACGACCCGCGCCATCGGCTTCAGGCCCAGAGCCTTCGCCCGTTCCGCCTCCACGAGGAGCACGGCTGACGCGCCGTCATTGATCCCCGAGCTGTTGCCGGCCGTGACACTACCGCCCTCGCGGAAGGCCGGTCGGAGCCTGGCGAGTGCCTCGAGCGATGAATCGGCCCGGGGATGCTCGTCGCGGGTCACGAGGATCCGGTCGCCCTTCTTCTGCTCCACGGGCACCGGCACGAGCTGGTCGTCGAAACGCCCGGCCTCGATCGCGGCCACGGCCTTCTGCTGGCTCGCCAGCGCGAACGCGTCCTGCCGCTCGCGGCTCACCTTCCACCGATCGACGACGTTCTCGGCGGTCTCGCCCATCGAATACGGGTAGTGCTCCGCGGCCAGCTTCGGGTTGACGAACCGCCAGCCGAGCGTCGTGTCCTGCAGCTCGCGCGGCCCTCGGTCCCAGGCGGCGTCGGCCTTGGCCATCACGTACGGGGCCCGGGTCATCGATTCGACGCCGCCGCCGATGAAGACATCGCCATCGTCAACCGCGATCGCGTGGGCTGCCGAGTTGATCGCCTGGAGCCCGGATCCGCAGAGGCGGTTGACCGTCAACCCGCCGACCTCGACCGGTAGGCCCGCGAGCAGGAGCGCCATCCGGGCGACGTCACGATTGTCCTCGCCGGCCTGATTGGCGCAGCCGAGGATGACGTCCTCGATGAGGTTCGGGTCGATCCCCGTGCGATCAACGACGGCCCGGATGACGAGCGCGGCGAGGTCGTCCGGCCGCACGCCGGCGAGCGCGCCGCCGTACCGCCCGATCGGCGTCCGGACCGCGTCGACGATCCACGCCTCGCGAAGCGGCCGATGGGGATCGCGTGTCATGGCTCGATTGTAGGGTCGTGCCGCCGGAGCCACGCGAACGGGCCCTCGGGATGGGCAACCCCGAGCCAGAGCGCCGTGTCGATGTCGGCCTCGGACGCGACACCCTCGTCTCGTGCGAGGATCGCCTCGGCGGCAACCGCGCCGCGAACCCGCCGGACGATCTCGCCGGGCGGGAGGGCCCTGCCGTCCGGGACGCGCGGCGCGAGACGCAGGGGTAACGGTTCGGGCACGGCGGCGGCGGCGCTCTCGTGGCGATAGAAGCCGACCCCGGACTTGCGGCCGAGCCGGCCCTCGCGGACCAGCCACTCCTGGATCGGCGACGGTCGCAGCCGATCCGGCCGGCCGAGGCCTTCCCACACGCCCCGGGCCGCCGCGAGATTGACGTCGAGGCCCACGAGATCCATCAGCTCAAACGGGCCCATCGGAAACCCTTCGTCGCGGACGGCCGCATCGATCTCGGCGACCTGCGCCTCGCCCGCCTCGACCATCCGGAGCGCCTCGATGGTGAACGGCCGGTTCACCCGGTTGACGATGAACCCCGGGCTGTCAGCCGACCGGACGGGCGTCCTGCCCCAGCCCGTGACAATCGCCGTGGCTCGCTCGAGGACGCCGGGGTCCGTTGTGGCCCCCGCGACCACCTCGACCAACGTCAGCACCGGAGCCGGATTGAAGAAGTGGAGGCCGATCACACGGTCCGGATGAAGCGCCGCGCCCGTGGCGATCGCCGAAACGGAGAGCGCGCTCGTGTTCGTTGCGAGGATCGTGGCGTGCGTCGAGGCCGCATCGAGCTCGGCGAACAAGGTTCGCTTGGCGGCGAGCTCCTCGACGATCGCCTCGATCACGATCGTCGCTCCGGCCGCAGCGGCGGCGGGTGACCCGACGATCGACAGCCGGGCCATGCGTTCGCGGATCCACCCCGGCTCGTGCCCGGCCCGGCCCGAGCGTCGTCGAAGCCCGTCGAGGATCCGATCGCGGCCGCGATCCGTCGCCCCGGGTTGCGCGTCGTACATCCGGACGCTCCAACGCGCCTCGAGGGCGACCTGGGCGATGCCGGCGCCCATGGTTCCGGCCCCAATGACCGCGACGGTGTTCTCCGCAGTCGTCATCCCAATACGGTAGCGGTGACGCTGGTCATGCCGAGCGCGAGACCCCGCGTCACGTTGCGTGGCTGGTGGTGCGTCGAGGCGTGTTGTCAGTAACGGCAGTCAGCCCGCCGTCGCGCGACCGCGGACCAGCCAAACGCCGAGCAGCAGCATCCAGAGCATGGTTCCCGGGATCGAGAGCATGAATACGATCCACAGCCAACCGGGTGCCCCGTCGGGATTGCCGACGACGCTGAGCAGCGGGAGAATGCGCAGGCCCGGAACGATGGCGAGAGCCGCCAACCAGCCTGGAATGGCGCCGGCTCTCCACCCGACGATCCCGGCGCCGACCGCCCAGAACCCGAAGCACAGCACGCCCACCTGGGCGAAGCCGTGGATCCCCGCAAACTGCTGTACGAGATAGGCGGTCTGCCCCCATGCCGGGTTCAGCGTCTCGACATACAGGATCGGCAGGACGCTGAACCGCATCGCGCCGAAAACGAGGAATGCGGCCGCGGCGAAGAGTCCGAGGGTCGTCACGCTTCGCATCGCCAGGTCCGAACCGGACGCGCTTCTGGAAGCATCGGCTTCTGCCGACCGCGTCCGAACAACGTCCGCCACCCCGTTCACGACCACGATGAGGGCGAGCGCCATGACGATCAGGGCGATGCCGGCCTGTCGATACACGTGACTGTGGACGGCCAGATAGCGAAGGCTCATCGCCGGGTCATCCGTGTCCGGAAATCCGAGCCCTTGCGGTGTCAGCTCGAGGATCGTCCAGGCGAGGCCCGCCACGCCGTACACGATGGCCGCAATGGCCGTGGCCAATCGACTGTTGCGCATCGCTCACCCGACTGGTGCCGCTCCTGGCCTTTGCCAGTTGTCCGTCATCCAACGATACGCGATGTATCGGCGGTCATTACGTGCGCTGCGTTCGGTCGACCGCTCGATCGTCGTCAGTGCCTTCGATGCATCGTGCCATCCGGCCACCCGAGCTCTCATCGAGTCGTCAATTTTCCTGCTTGACACGCAATCCTCGTGCGCGTATATATCGACCATCGATATATCGACCATCGTACGACTGGAGTCTCCATGGAGCGCAAGCTTCCGGAGTTCGGGCGGTTCGCCGAACCGTCGCTGCTCATCCTGGTCAGCCTGAGCGACGGGCCGAAGCACGGCTACGCGATCATGCAGGACGTCGAAAGCGGCACCGGCCGGCCGATGGGCGCCGGCACCCTCTACGCGGCACTGGTTCGCCTGGAGGAACAAGGACTCATCGAGGCGCTGGCGCCGGTTGACCGGCGGAGGCCCTATCGCCTGACGGCGGTCGGCGCGTCCAACCTCGCCGAGCAACTTCGCGGCCTCAGCGCATTTGCCCAGAAGGGCCTTCGACAGCTGGGAGAGACCCGGCCATGAGGTCGCTCCTGATCCGCCTCTATCCCGCCCGCTGGCGGGCCCGCTACCGGGACGAATTCCTGGCGATCCTCGAGGAGCGCCCACTCGGACCGTTCGACGTCGCGGACATCCTCCTCGGCGCCCTCGACGCGCGGCTCTGGCAGCGTGGACGTGGGGCCGGCAACGCTCAGAAAGGGAGATTCTCCATGTCACTCCGCATTGGTGGCCTCGCCGCGATTCTCGGGCCCTCCATCATCGCCCTCGTCATTCTCAGCGGCGGCCTCGCCGGCGACCTCGCCGGCGACCGCGATCAGGATGCCCCCAAGCTCGGCCTGATGGTCGGGCTGGCCGGCCTCCTCGTGGCGCTCACCGGGCTGAGCGCCTTCCAGGCACGTTCCAACCCCGGGCTCGTTTGGGCCGCGTTCGCGGTGACGGCTGTGGGGACGGTCGGGATCTTCATCGCGGGTGTCACCGACCTGGCAGGCACGGGCCCAGCCGATTGGCGAGACGGGATTCTCCCCGTCGGCGGCTTGACCGCGGCGCTTGGCTCCGCGCTGTTCGGGATCGCGACGTACCGCGTCTCGGCATTGTCGAGAAGGGGTGCATCGTGCCTCGTGGCCGGGCCGGTGCTCGGGGTCCTTGGGGCGATTACTGTGAGTCAGAACGTCTGGGCGCTCGGCATGCTGCTGGTC
>JAYTWS010000131.1:0-4609 GCA_043743315.1 Chloroflexota bacterium
GCACGAAGCACGCAGGCACGAACCGCGGGTGCACGAAGCACGCGGGCACGAGGCCGGCGGGGCGCGCGCAAGAACGGAAGGCCGATCTGCTTGACGCGGGACCATCCACGGGTCGATCCTCACGGAGTCCGACCGGCGCCCCCGACCCGTGGGTGTCCCGTGGCGCTCCCCGAGGTGGAACGCGTGCAGACCGCGCAGGCCGACCGAGCAACGGGCGTCGAACCGACCATCGCAGTCCGCGGACTGTGGAAGATCTTCGGGCCGGCCGAGGCCAAGATCGCCGGCTCGCCCCTGTTGGAGCTTTCGAACGCTGATTTCCGGCTCCAGACCGGGTCCACGATCGCGGTCCGGGACGTCTCCTTCGATGTCCGCCCGGGCGAGGTCTTCGTGGTGATGGGCCTGTCCGGAAGCGGCAAGTCCACGCTCGTCCGCTGCCTGACCCGGCTCATCGAGCCGAGCCTGGGTCAGGTCCTGCTCGACGGCGAGGACATTCGCGCGGCGGACCCGGAGCGCCTGCGTGAGCTGCGGCGTCGCCGCTTCTCGATGGTCTTCCAGAACTTCGGGCTGCTGCCCCACCGCCGGGTGATCGACAACGTGGCGTTCGGCCTTGAGATCCGCGGCGATGCCCGGGAGCCACGGCTGGCCAGGGCACGCGAGATGTGCGAGCTGGTCGGCCTCACGGCCCACATGAACAGCTATCCCGACCAGCTATCGGGTGGCCAGCAGCAACGGGTCGGCCTGGCGCGTGCGCTCGCGGGCGACCCGGAAGTCATGTTCTTCGACGAGCCATTCAGCGCCCTCGACCCGCTCATCCGACGAGACATGCAGAACGAGGTCATCCGGCTGCACCAGGAAGTCGGCAAGACGATGGTCTTCATCACCCATGATCTCGCCGAGGCCCTGAAGCTCGGCGATCACATCGTGATCATGCGTGATGGCCGGATCGTTCAGGCAGGCTCGCCCGAGGAGTTGGTTGGCGCCCCTGCGGACGAGTACGTTGCCGATTTCGTTCGGGACGTCGCCAAGTCGCACGTTCTGACGCTACGCTGGATCATGCGGGACCCGACGCCGAGCGATCCTCTCGATGGCCCGGAGTTCCCGGCGACGACGGTCATTCGCTCCGCGGTCCACGCGGCTGCGGCGACAGAAAAGCCGATCCGGGTCACGGAAGGTGGCCTCCTCCTGGGCCTTGTGGATCGCCGCCAAATCCTGGGATCGATCGCCGGACCCGAGGACGAGGGCTGATGGCAACGGCCACGACAACCGTCGGACGGACCGTCGCGGCTCCCTCACGTCGCGCGCTTGCGATCCTGCTCGGCGCCGCGTTCGTGGTCGTCTTCGTGATCTTTCGAGGTCAGGGCACGCTGCCACGCGATGAGGGCGCCACCTCGTTCCAGATCTTCAATGGGGTCCGTGACTGGGTTTCAGATAATCGCCTGACCAACCCGTTTCTGGTGGTATTCGCGGGGTCCACCCGGGCCGTGATCGCCGCGCTGGTGGACGTTTCGATTGCGATCCTGCACGGGATTGGCTGGCCGGGGGTGACCCTCCTGGCGGCGTCCGCAGGGCTGGCCGCCGGCGGTCGACGCCTGGCCCTGCTCGCGGTGACGGGATGCCTGTCCCTCGGCGTGCTCGGCCTTTGGAGCGAGAGCATGGATACGATCGGCCTCACGTTCGCGGCCGTGACGCTATCGCTGTTGATCGGGGTGCCTCTCGGGATCCTGGCCGGGCGAAGCGACACCTTCCGGCGTTTGATCAGCCCGATCCTCGATCTGATGCAGATCATGCCGTCGTTTGCATACCTCGCGCCGATGACGTTGTTCTTTCTCATCGGGGCTCCCTCGGCAACGATCGCCACGCTGATCTTCGCGATGCCGGCAGCGATCCGGATCACGGCTGTCGGCATTCGTGGCGTCTCCGCGACGACCGTCGAGGCAGCGATCTCGCTTGGATCAACCGGGCGGCAGGTTCTCATCAAGGTGCAGTTGCCGCTGGCTCGGAAGATGCTCGCGCTCGCTGTGAACCAGACGATCATGCTGGCGCTCGGCATGGCGGTGGTCACCGCCTTGATCGACGGTCCTGGCCTCGGCAAAACCATCATCAAGGCCCTGTCCCATAACGATGTTGGGGCGGCCTTCGACGCCGGCCTCGCCATTGTCATCATCGCGATCGTGCTCGATCGACTGACCGAACATGCGGCAAATCGCGTCGACGCACGACCGAGTGGACCGGAAACAACAGGGATGATGGATCGTCGCATGGCAAAAGCCCTGCTTGCGGCCGGTCTCGCCGCCTCGGGAATCAGCCTGTTCGTCCTCGCGTTGACCGACTTTCCGACCGAAATCGGGTTCTCGTTCTCCGAGCCTGTCAACGCGGTCGTCGGGTGGGTCCGGTTGAACCTGTACTTCCTGACCAACCCGCTCAAGGATGCGGTCAGCTACGGGATCATCAATCCGTTCGAGGCGCTCCTGACGTCCTCCCCATGGCTGTTGATTGTCGGGACGGTCGCGGGCCTTGCGGCTCTGGTCGGTGGTTGGCGGACGGCGCTGGTCGCAGCGTTCTGCCTTGTTTCCATCGCCGCCCTCGGCCTTTGGGACGATGCGATGGTCACGCTCACGGCGTCGCTTGTCGGGGTCGGTCTGACGCTGGTGATCGGCGCGGCCATTGGAGTCGCCGCAGGTCGAAGCGATCGAACTTCGGCGATCCTGCGCCCGATCCTGGATGCAGCGCAGACGATGCCGAGCTTCGTCTACCTCATTCCCGCCCTGGCGCTGTTTGCACCCACCCGCTTCACGGCGATTCTCGCAGCGGTCATCTATGCGATGCCGCCCGTCATCCGGCTCGTCGAGGCGGGTATCCGGTCCGTGCCCTTGGCGGCGATCGAGGCAGGGATATCTTCGGGCGCGAGCCCCCGTCAGCTTCTCTGGAAGGTACAGTTGCCCATGGCCCGTCGTTCTCTGTTGCTGGCCGCGAACCAGGGCATCGTCATGGTCCTGGCCATGGTCGTTGTCGGTGGCCTGGTTGGTGCCGGCGCTCTCGGTTACGACGTGGTCGCTGGGTTCGCCCAGCACGAAGACTTCGGAAAGGGTCTGTCGGCGGGTATCGCGATTGTGCTGCTTGGCGTGATGCTTGATCGCATCACGCAGGGGGCGGGCGATCGATCGTCGGCTGTTCCGGCCCGGGCCGGCTAATCTGGCCAGGTTTACTGGCCAGGAAGGATAGGAGGAGCTACATCGTGCGATCCCGGATCGCCGTGATCCTTGCCACTGCCGCACTCGCATTTGCTGCCTGCAACGGCGGCGCCGCGAACGCCAGCAAGGGAACGGTCAACATCGCCGTGAACCCGTGGGTGGGTTACGAGGCCGACGCGGCCGTCGTCGCCTATATCCTCGAGACCAAGATGGGCTACACCGTCGTCAAGAAGGACCTGAAGGAAGAGGTTTCCTGGCAGGGCTTCGAGACCGGCGAGGTCGATGTGGTCCTCGAGAATTGGGGCCACGACGACCTCAAAAAGACCTACATCACGGACAAGAAGGTTGCCGTCGAGGTCGGCCCGACCGGTAATCAGGGCGTCATCGGCTGGTATGTTGCCCCGTGGATGGTCGCGAAATACCCCGACATCACCGACTGGAACAACCTCAACAGGTACGCCGATCTGTTCAAGACCTCGGAGTCCGGCGACAAGGGTCAGCTTCTTGACGGGGATCCGTCCTACGTCACCAACGACGAGGCACTGGTCACCAACCTGAAGCTCAACTTCAAGGTGGTCTACGCCGGCAGCGAGGACGCGCTCATCGAGGCGTTCCGCCAGGGCGAGGCCCAGAAGACGCCGGTCCTCGGCTACTTCTACGAACCGCAGTGGTTCCTCGCCGAGGTGCCGCTCGTCCAGATCAAGCTCCCGCCGTATACGGCAGGTTGCGACGCCGATCCGAAGACCGTCGCCTGCGACTACCCGCCGTACATCCTCGACAAGATCGCCTCGACGAAGTTCTCGACCAGTGGTGGTGATGCCTACAAGCTGATCCAGAACTTCAAGTGGACGAACGACGACCAGAACCTGGTCGCGAAGTACATCACCCAGGACAAGATGACCGCTGAGGCGGCGGCCAAGAAATGGGTCGATGCGAACGAAACCGTCTGGAAGGCATGGCTCCCGTAGGAGTCACCTGATCAGGAACCATGCGAGCCGGCGACGGTCCCCGTCGCCGGCTCCTCGATTCTCGGACCCGGTCGCGCGGCTGCCAAATGCCGCAGCGTTACCCGCAATGGCGGAGGGCTTTGCTGACATATCCACATGAACCGCGCATTCAGGCTTGACGCTGCGTTGACGGTGCGCCCAAGATGTGCGCCGACGATGGCCCCGGGGCTGGACGACCCCCGACCGCGCGACTGCCCCCGACCCCGAAGCGTGCTTCGTGATTGGCGGCTACCTCGCAATGGCGGACCCGTCCGGTGACCAGCCAACGCCTTGAGTGCGCGACACCCGGTCACGCACCGGATACCTGGAGGAAAAGTTGATCACTACGCGCACCATGCCCCGCCTCATGGTTGGTGGGGCGATCCTCGCGATCGTCGTCGCCGCCTGCGGCGGTGGCGCATCAGCGGCGCC
>JAYTWS010000132.1:0-10812 GCA_043743315.1 Chloroflexota bacterium
GGTGACGTCGGCGCTGGCGATGCCCATCCCCCAGATCTGCATGGCGACCCAGCCGTCATCGCCCGTGTACGCGCGGACCGGCTCGGCTGGGGCCACCCGCCAGAGCTGGTCCATGCCGTCCGTGTAGTAGTGGCGGTCGTTCGTGACCCTGAGGTCGCGGCGCCCGGAGCGATCCCAGTCGCTGAACAGCATCGACAGCGCGCAGTAGCCGGGGACCAGGGGCGTCGGCGCGCCGTAGCGGGTCGCGCCGGGTCCAGGCCGCAGGATCGCGTTGTCCGCGCAGGTGGTCGTAGAGTCGCCATCCGGACCGATGGTCAGGTAGCGACCTATCGCCAGGGTCGGCAGGGTAGCCCCTGGCTCCCACGTCGCGCTGAACGCGGTCGTGTCGCCGTTGATACCGGCCAGGCCAAGCGCCTCGTTGGCGCGCTCGAACCGGCAGTCGCCGAGGCCCTGGAGCAGCACGCTCTCTCCGGCCCGGAGGACCATCAGGTCGGTCCGGCCGTCTCCATCGACATCGAGTGGGTAGGCACCCGTGACGGCGGTCAGGTCGGTCGCCGCATCGCTCAGCAGGGTGAAGTGGAGCGGACCGCCGATCGACCCATCATTGCGGTACAGGGCCGCCGGGTTGGCGCCCCCGGCGAGGTAGACGTCCGGTCTGCCATCGTCATTGCAGTCGAGGACGGCGACGCCACCGCCGACCTGGTAGACGTCCGGTCCATCGAACCGCTGGGCGACGCCCGAGGCGACGGTCTCGTCGATGAACGTCGGCGCGCCACCCGCGACGGTTGGAGTCGGCGTACGAAGGAGGAGCGCCCCCCCAGCCAGAATGGACGCTCCGACGACCACGACCAGCGCGCCCACGGCGAGTTGTTTCGACTGGGTCACCGGGTGCCGGTCATGGGCGAACCGAGCCAGCAAAGTACCGCTGTGCCAACGCCCAGGCCTCGATTCCGCACTGTGACCCAATCCGCCGCCCGGTGAAGTCGTCCGCCTGGATGTGGATGCCGCCCCAGAGTCGCGATTGGCCGGCCTGGTCCGAGGTGTCGTAGTAGGTCGCCCACTCGAGCCGGATATCGGTGGTCGGTCCCTTCTCGAACTTCAGCGACCCGGCCTTGATCGTGTAGCCACTCACGCCGCCCGGGAAATAGGCACTGCCGGTGAAGCCGGCGAGCACCTCGGCGGCCGCCCGACTGAAGGCGCTGTGGCCGGACGCGTAAGCGGGAAACGACGGCGTCACGAAGGTCGGGAGCTGATAGGGGACCCAGGTTTCGGCGAGGATCCAGCCGACGCCTCCGACGTCCGCCTTCGGGTCAGCCGGGTTGCCCTGCCAGGCACGGATCGCGATTTTGCCGATCGCGCCCGACAGGTCTGCGTGGCGCCGGCCCGGCGCGGAACTCTCGGCGGTGATGACCTCGATGAGCCCAGGGACGAGAGGCAGCCCTTCGCGGTTGTAGGACGGTCCACCCGGATCGCTCGACTGGCCGAGCGTGCCCAGGTAGCGAATGAGCGAGATGGGCCGGCTCGAGTCGTAATGGCCCTTGAGGCCCCAGGCGGCGATCGCGGCGTCATGCACCGCCCCGTTGAGGGCGAGGTAGAGCTTGACGTCCCACTCGAGTCGCCCGACGTTGGGCCCGGTTCCGCCGATATGGAGGTTCGGGGCGAGTTCGTCCGACACCAGGTTCGCGAGGACGTTCCAGTGGCCGGGCGGCGTCTCGGACTTCGGCCCATCCGCCCAGAATTCGGCCATGATTCTCCCGAAATCAGCACGATTGACAACGTCGGGTGGGTATGGCTCCCCGGTCACCGGGTTGATCGGATGGCCCGTTCCGTCGTTCGCCCCGAGCGAGTTGTTGCCGAGGGCGCCGGGTGAGATGTCCATCGTCGTCGGGTCGCGCGGGTCGAGGTAGCTGCTGTCGCGGATGACCTGGACGAGCTCGTTCTTGAGTTCCGAGTCCGACGCCGGATCTCCAACCTGCGGCGGTGGTCCTGGGTCGATCGGAGTGCCGTTGGCGCCCCCAGGCGGCAGGGCGAAGCTCGTGACATGTCCCCAATGGGTGCCCACAGCCTGCTGAACCCCGTTGGTGACGGGGATCCCGTTCTGGGAAATCATGTGCGCGATCTGGAGGGGTTGCCATCGGTTCGGGTCGGTCATGTGACCGCTTGCTCCGCCATCGACGACCAGCGGTTCATTGACCGGTTTGTAGTCCGCGGGCGTATAGCCCCCGGACTCGTTCGAACCATCAACCTTCCCGACGGCGAGGATCGTGTCCGCGATCCGGTTGCCCACGGCCGCAGGCGTGTTGCCGAGGGCGAGCGTGGCGCCGAGCGGGTAGCACAGGCTGTCCATAACGTCGGCGAATTCGGACAGCGACACGTCGCCACCGACCGACTTGATGAATCGCGAGCTGAGGACGTTGTAGGCCGCGTAGCTGACGGCCTCGCGGCGGGCAGCCTCAACGTCGGGGGCGGTGTGCTTCTCCGTCAGGAAGACGCCGTGTGCGGTCGGGTCGTAGGCAGCCCAGGCGTCCCACATGGCCGCCGAGAGGTGGAACAGGTTCCGGGCATGCAACGGTGGATTGGGGAGCGCCCGCCGGATCGCGTCAAGGAGCGCCTCATCCCATCGCCGCGCCACTGACCACTCCGGGTGGTCCGTGGGGGTAGGACAGGGCGGTGGGGACTCCCAGGGCCGCCGCACGGCGACGAACAGGCCCGTTCCGACGATGGCGACGGCGAGGACGAGGAACGTGAGCGCGCGCGGCCGATTGCCCGACATGGCCCGACTATCTGGCCGCGCCGTCGGAGCGTTCGGCCGCCTCGAAGAGACGTTCGATGACCCGGAGGTTCGCGACCGCGTCCGACGGCGGCACCGGCACCGGTCGTCCATCGAGGACCGCGGCAGCGAAGTGTCCGGCCTGGACCGCGTACTGATCGGCCGCGTCGAAGATCATCGTTTCGATGGCCGGGGCGACCGGCGGATCGCCGCCCCTTGCGAGGCGAATCGAGACGGGCAGATCCGGCGGGATGTTGAACGGGATATCCAGCGAGATCCGGCCCTCGGTGCCGTAGATGTGGACCCGCTGGTCGTCCTCGGCCCGGGTGGTGCAGGTGAACGTGGCGACGCCCTCATCGAACTCAAGCAGGCCGCTGGTCATGACGTCAACGCCCGACGCGGGGTCACGGACGATCGAAGCCTCGACCCGACGGGGCTCCGCGTCGAACAGCATGCGCGACAGGTTGACGTTGTAGCAGCCGATGTCGAACAGGGCCCCGCCGCCGTATTCGCGGATGTTCCTGATGTTCGCGGCATCGTCGTTGAAGTAGGAGAACCAACTCTGGACCGCGACGAGGCGCCCGATCCGACCGGCCGCGACCAGCTCGCGAACCGCCACCCACGACGGGTGATGGCGGTACATGAACGCCTCCATCAGGACCACGCCCGCGGAGGCGCAGGCATCGACCATCCGTTCAGCATCCAGGGCCGTCATCGCGAGGGGCTTCTCGCACAGGACGTGCTTGCCCGCGCGCGCCGCAGCGATGGTCCACGTTGCGTGGAGGTGGTTGGGCACCGGGATGTAGACGGCATCGACTTCCGGGTCGTCGAGGAGTGCCTCGTAGGAACCGTGCACGCGCGGTATGCCCAGGGCCGTGGCGGCCTCCTGAGCTCGAGCGACGTCCCGGGACGCGATCGCGACGACGGTCGATCGCGCGGCCGCCTGGATTCCGGGAATGACCTTCTTGCGCCCGATGTCGGCGGTCGACAGGATTCCCCAGCGCAGCTCGGTCATCGGGCTCAGCCCCAGGAGGTCTCAGTCACGGGGCGGAGATTGACCTCGAGGAGTCGATGGTTGCGCGGTCGCGTGACCACGAAGAGCACCACGTCGGCAACGTCATCGGGCGTCATCATGCCGGCCAGTTGCGGCATGTCCCGCGTGCGGCCGTGGCCCATCGCGAAGTCGGTGGCCACGCCCCCGGGGCAGACGCTCGTGCAGCGAACGCCCTGCTCGCGCAGCTCATGGTCGAGGGCCCGGGTCATGCCGACCTGGGCGAACTTCGATGCGGAGTAGGCGACCTCGTATGGCAGGCCGCGCCGGCCAGCCTCGCTGGCGATCGTGACGATGTCGGCCGCGCCGCTCTTGAGCAGCTCGGGGAGGGCCGCCCGGACCGCATACAGCGCCCCCTTTACGTTGACATCGATCATCTCCTCGAGGTCCGCCTCCGGGAGGTCGAGGAAGGCGCCGTAGGCACCGACCCCGGCATTCACGACGAGGATGTCGAGGTGGCCGAACCGATCCACCGTCGAGGCGACCATCCGTGTCAGAGCGTCGAGGCTCCGGACATCGCACTGCTGAGCGAAGGCACCCTCGATGCCCGGGTTGTCCCCGCTCCGCGACGCGACCGCCACGTGCGCTCCGGCACCGGCGAGCGCGCGGGCGGTTGACGCTCCGATGCCGCGACTCGCGCCCGTCACGAGGGCGACACGTCCGTTGAGTGCGTCCATGGGTTGGTCCTCCTGGTCCCGCGGGGCCCTGCGTCACGGCCCGCAACCGGGCTGACGGTCCACCTGCGCCCGAGTCCTGGGTGCTATGTCGGCAACGAAAAGACCGGTGCAGGTTGCGTATTGGTGGAGAACCCGCTTGACACGGCTGGCTTCCATCGACGAGCCTAGCATAGACATTTGCAAGAGAGGAACACAAACCGTTGTTTGTCGGTCGCGACGAGGTCGGTCAGCGGAGCGAAACGGTCCGCCGGGCGAACCTGAGCGCCATCGTCCGTGAGCTGCATCTTCGCGGCTCATTGTCCCGGTCCGAACTGGTCGCCTGGACGGGGCTGACGAGAAGTGCGATCCGTTCGCTGGTCGGCGACCTTGTGGCAGGTGACTTCGTGGTGGAGGAACCGGCAGTTCGTCTTGGCACGCCGGGTCGTCCCTCCCCGCAGGTCCGGCTGGTCGCCGACAATATCGTGGTCATCGCTCTCGAGATCGCCGTCGATTCGCTGGCCGTGGCGCTCGTCGGGTTGGGCGGGCAGGTCCATTGGAAGGATCGGGTCGACCGGCCGCGTGCCCACTCGACGGTCGAGGACATCGTGTCCGACCTCCACGAGCTGGTCGGCCAGGCGATGGCGCAGCGTGCGTCCGCTGAGGAACCGATCGGAATCGGGGTCGCGGTCGCCGGCCTGGTTCGACCGACGGATGGCGTCGTCACGGTCGGACCGAACCTCGGCTGGATCGACGTGCCCCTCGGCGATCGATTGACTGCGGCGCTCGGCCTCCACGCCCCGGTTTCAGTTGCCAATGAGGCCGACCTCGGAGCCCTCGCCGAGATCCGTCGCGGCGCGGCCCGTGGATCCGATGACGTGATCTACATCCATGGCGAGGTCGGGGTCGGTGGCGGGATCATCGTCGGCGGCCGTCCCCTGGGCGGTACCGGCGGCTTCGCGGGTGAGGTCGGCCACATGCCGGTAAACCCAAGTGGGCGAGCCTGCCGATGCGGATCGATCGGCTGCTGGGAGACCGAGATCGGGGAGCGGGCGCTCCTCGAGCATGCCGGCTATCCGGTCGAAGGCGGCCGAATGGCGGTGTCAGCCGTCATCGCGGACGCGGCGGATGGGCGCCCGGAGGCCGTCGCGGCGCTGGCGGTAGTGGGCCGCTGGCTGGGGATCGGGCTCGCCGGCCTGGTGAACGTCCTGAACCCGCGCATCGTCGTCCTCGGCGGCTTCTTCTCACGCGGGTTCCCGTATCTCGAACCGGCCATGATCGGCGCCCTCGAGGCTCGCGCGCTCATCGCGTCTCGCCGGTCGATGACGGTCGTTCCCGCCGGCCTCGGCGTGGACGCCCCACTGCTCGGGGCGGCCGAACTCGCGTTCGAGCCGCTCCTGGCCGATCCCGTCGCGTGGATCGGTCCGCGCGCCGCCGCCTCGCCACTGGTCCTGGCTTGATGGCCCGCGATCGGGGCGCTGCCTTCGTTCGTGTACATCCATCGGGCACCGTACGCGGCCCGGACCAAGGCATCTATCGCATATATCGAGGAGGGTGCTAGCCTACGAGCCGTTAAAGCGCTAGAAATGTCGTTCAAACCGGAGGAGGAGTACCACTCAATGTTCATGCGTAAATCAGCGGTCCTCATGGCCGCAGCCGCGATGGTGTTCGCGGCCTGTTCGAGTGGCGGTGGAACGTCCGCCGCGCCAACCGGTGGTCAGTCCGGCAAGGGCTGCGTCGTCGGCGTCTCGTGGAACAACTTCCAGCAGCCGCGCTGGGCAGCCCATGACGAGCCGAACCTCAAGAAGACGGTCGAGGATGCCGGTGGCACCTACATCTCTGCCGACGCCAACCTCAGCGCCGAGCAGCAGCTGACCGATGTCGACACCCTGATCTCGAAGGGCGCCAAGGTCCTCGTCCTGCTGGCACAGAACGGCCAAGCCATCCTGCCGGCACTCAAGAAGGCCGCGGACGCGAAGATCCCGGTCATCGCCTACGACCGCCTCATCGAGGACCCGGGGGTCCTGTACATCACCTTTGACAACGTTGGCGTTGGCAAGGCCGAGGCTGCGGCGATCCTGGCGAAGGTCCCGACGGGTAATTACGTCCTCATCAAGGGCGACCAGGGCGACGCGAACGCCTCCACGTTCCTGCCGCAGGGCTGGGACGAAGCCGGCCTGAAGGCCGCGGTAGACGCCGGCAAGATCAAGATCCTCAACGGTCCTGACGGGACCTACACGGATGCCTGGAAGACCGAGAAGGCCCAGAGCAACATGGAGGCGATCATCGACAAGGCGGTCGCCGACGGCACCAAGATTGACGCCATTCTGGCCGAGAACGACAGCACGGCGCTCGGCGTCGTTGCTGCCCTCACGGCCAAGAGCTATGGCTACCCGCCCCTCAGCGGTCAGGACGGCGACTCTGCCAACCTGAACAACGTGGCGCTCGGCAAGCAGTACGTCGACGTGTTCAAGAATGCCAACGAGCTCGGCAAGGCAACCGGTGCCGCAGCGCTTGCGCTGTGCGCCGGCACGAAGATGGCTGACCTCAAGCTTCCCGACGGCCTCGTGGCCGCCGATGTCGCCCCGGTCGCCGGGCTTGCCGCCCAGGACTTCAAGACCCCGGGTGGAACCACCGTCAAGTCCTTCATCCTCCAGCCGACGCCGCTGACTGCAGAGACGCTGCAGAAGGCGATTGACTCCGGCTTCATCACCAAGGCAGACCTCTGCAAGGGCGTCGACGCCGCGACGGCGCCGCCGGCCTGCAAGTAGCGGTCACCGACCGCTAGCTTAGGTAACTCGAACCTGCGCCCCCGGGATCCCCGGGGGCGCAGGTTGTTCACTTCGCAGTACGGGAGAGCGGCTGTGACGAACGTGGCAGACGCGACGCCGGCGGGTCAGGCGAAGCCTCCCGCAGGCCGGTCGATCCGAGGGCTCCTGGCCCAGACCGAGATCGATCTCCGTCTCTTCGGCATGGTCCTGGCGCTCGGCCTGATCCTGCTTTCGTTCAACATCCTCAGTGGCGGCAAGTTCTTCCAGCCCACCAACATGGTCACGCTCGCCGTGCAGGCGACCGGCGTGGCGATCATCGCCACGGGCATGGTCCTCGTCATCGTCTCTCGGAACATCGACCTCTCGGTCGGGTCGCTCGTCGGCGTCATTGCCATGTCGTACGCCCTGCTGATGACCGACTGGTTGCCCGCCCTCGGCCTCGGCGCGGACTTTCCCTTCCGCTGGCTGATCGCCCTGGGCATCGGCATCGGCATCGGAGCGCTCGTCGGCGGGCTCCAGGGTTTCATCATCGCCTACATGGGCGTGCCGTCATTCATCGTCACTCTCGGCGGCCTGCTGTCCATCCGCGGGGTCGTCTGGTATCTCTCGAGCGGGGCCGCCGTTTCGGGGCTCGATCCGACATTCCAGCTCATCGGCGGAGGGGCACAGGGATCCGTGGGTGGAACGCTGACGTGGGTCATCGGGATCGTCGGATGCCTGGCACTCATCGGGCTGCTCATCAGCGGCCGCCGGCAACGCCGGCGCCATGGATTCCCACTCCGGCCGATGTGGGCGGAGGTCCTGCTCGGTGGGATCGGCAGCGCGCTGGTCCTCGGGCTGGCAGCCTTCGCCAACGCGAATCTCTGGCCCGAGGGCCTCGCCGCGCGGATAGCCACGGAACAGAACTGGGGCCCGACACCGGCGGGTGGCTGGCACATCCCGACCGGCATCCCGTACCCCCTGGTTCTGCTCATCGGCGTGACCATCGCCATGACCTGGCTCGCCACGCGGCGGCGATTCGGGCGGTATGTCTACGCCTACGGCGGCAACCCGGATGCGGCGGAACTCGCGGGCATCAACACCCGCTGGATCATCCTCAAGACCTACGTCCTGATGGGCGTCCTCTGTGCCCTCGCGGCGGCGATTGCCGCCGCCCGCCTCAACGGTGCGACGCTCGACATCGGTCAGAGCTACGAGCTCTACGTCATCGCGGCCGCAGTGGTCGGCGGGACGTCCTTCGCGGGCGGGATCGGGACGATCGCGGGCGCTGTGCTCGGCGCCTTCGTGATGCAGTCCCTGGCCTACGGGCTGAGCTTCATGGGCGTCAATTCGCCCGGCCAGAACCTCGTGGCCGGTATCGTGCTGATCCTGGCCGTGGGCCTCGACAGCTTCAATCGCCGGCGTGGATCCTGACCTGTGAGGAGGACTATCTCGTGACCGTCGATGATCGGACCCCGCTGGTCGAGATGCGCAACGTCCGCGTGTCGTTCGGTGGCGTGCATGCCGTCGAGGACGTGTCGATCACCCTCTTCCCGGGCGAGGTCGTCGGCCTGGTCGGCGGCAACGGCGCAGGCAAGTCAACCCTCATGCGGGTGCTGTCCGGCGCCCACCCCGCGAATTCGGGCGAGATCTTCATCGACGGCAAGGAGGCGCAGATCAACAACCCGCGCCAGGCGAAGGCCTACGGCATCGAGACGATCTACCAGACGCTGGCGCTGGCGGACAACCTCGATGCATCCGGCAACGTCTTTCTCGGGAGGGAATTGACCGATCGAGCCGGGACGCTCGATGACTCGGCGATGGAAGCCGCAACCCGCAAGGTCATGCATCGCCTGAACCCGAACTTCCAGAACTTCAAGACGCCCGTCAAGTCGCTGTCGGGCGGCCAGCGGCAGTCGGTCGCCATCGCGCGACCGGTCCATTTCAACGCGCGGATCCTGATCATGGACGAACCCACGGCGGCGCTCGGGCCGGCGGAAACGGCCCAGGTCCGCGATCTCATCCGGCAGCTCAAGGAAGAGGGCATCGGGATCTTCCTGATCAGCCATGACATCCACGACGTCTTCGACCTGTCCGACCGAATCAGCGTCATGTACCACGGCAAGCGGGTCGGGACGGTCAACAGGGACGAGGTCACGGCCGACGAGGTCCTCGGCATGATCATCATGGGCGAGGCCGCCGAGGCGAGCGCCGAGGCGAGCGCCGCCGCCGCGAACTGACCGAACGCCGCTACGAACGTGGCGAGCGCCGAGGCGAGCGCCGCCGAGACGAGCGTCGCGGCGAACTGAGTGAGCGCCACAGGGCTGCGCCGCGCCGCGGGGGCGCGCCGCGAACTGACCGAACGCCGCCGGGTCGCACCGCCGGGACGCGCCACCGCGCAGCACCATCGCCGCGGAGCCACGGCCGAGGCAACCCGGGAACCCGACGGGGTGCGGGCTCTCAGGCGCGATGGAACGTGGGGGCGAGAGCCGGGTACAGGGCGCGATACGCCTCGATTGCGGCCGCGTAGCCGGACCGGCCGACGCCGGGCTCGGCCACCGGCTCCGTGTGGACCATGGCGGCTGCGGCCGCCGGAACATCCGCAAACCATGCCGCCCCGACGGCCGCCAGGACGGCTGCTCCAAAGGCGGCCCCTTCCGTCGTCGACGGCGCCACGAGCTCGGCATCGAGCACGTCGGCGAGGATCTGCCGCCAGGCCGGGCTGGCCAGACCGCCGCCCGACGCCCGGATCTGGGTCGGTGCCGGCATGCCCGCCCCGATCATGAGGTCGAGTCCATCGCGGAGGCCGAAGGCGACGCCCTCGAGGACCGCTCGGGTCAGGTGTCGCCGGTCATGCTGGAGGGTGAGGCCCACGAATGCGCCTCGTGCCAGCGGGTCGGGATGCGGGCTGCGCTCGCCCGTTAGGTACGGGAGGAAGAACAGCCCGTCCTGGGCCGCGCGGACGTCGGCTGCCCCGGCCGCGAGGTCGCCAAACGCCACATCCGGCGCGACGGCGTCGCGGAACCAGCGGAGGCTCCCGGCCGCCGACAGCATCACCGACATCAGGTGCCAACGCCCGGGTACCGCGTGGCAGAAGGCATGGACACGGCCCGCAGGGTCGTGAATCGGGGACCTCGTGGCGGCGAACACGACGCCGGATGTCCCGAGCGACAGGGCGACCGTGCCCTCGTCCACGACGCCGACGCCGACCGCATTGGCCGCCTGATCGCCCCCGCCGGCGATGACGGGCGTCCCGGCCCGCAGCCCGGTCGCCGCCGCGGCGGACGCGGTCACGGTGCCCGTGATGGCCGGTCCCTCCGCGGTCGTCGGGAAGAGTGACGGCTCGAGGTCGAGGGCCGCCAGGACCTCGCTCGACCAGTGCCGCGCCGCGAGATCGAACAGGAGGGTCCCCGAGCCGTCGGCCTTGTCCATGGCATAGGCGCCGGTCAGTTGGAGGCGCAGGTAGTCCTTCGGCAGGAGGACGTGCCGCACCTGCGCCCAGATCGCCGGCTCGTGACGACGAACCCAGAGCAGTTTCGGTGCGGTCAGCCCGGTGATCGCGTCGTTCCCGGTGACCTCGATGAGGCG
>JAYTWS010000133.1:0-1749 GCA_043743315.1 Chloroflexota bacterium
GCGACCCAGAACCTGGGACGCGTGCACGTCGAGGACCGTGTCATCCGACCTGACCCGAAACCTTTTCGCCACCGGCCGCCTACCTGACGTGCCCGCTCCACGATGATGGGGCGCTCGCGGAACACTGATCAGGCCGGCCGTTCCCGACGTCGACCGGCTGCGGCCGACTGCCCCGAGCTCGAAACTTGCGCAACTACCACTCGTGCGGCGAACATCCATCCGTGCTGACAGTTCGACGATCCAATGCGCGTGGCCGCGGCGCCGGCTCCCGTCGCCGTCTGTCGGCGGCCATGCTGGCCGGGGTCGCGGTCCTCCTGGCCGCGCCACTGATCGGCAGCACCGCCCCTCGCCAGCAGATCCTGGGTGTCGCCGTCACGGCCGAGCCCTCGGTGTCCCCGTCAGTGACCTCGACCCACGACGGCTCGGCCGCCACGGAGGGCGGCCTCCCCGGTCGCATCCCCGCCCCGGATCCGCTGGGTGATCGCTCGGCGCCCGCCGCTCGTCAGGCACCGCCGATCGGCTCGCTCAAGGGCTATGTCTGGCCGATCCGAAACGCACGGCTCACGCAACCGTTCGGGCCGGCCGCGTCCGGATCCCGGGTCGTCGACGGCCAGCCGTTCCACGATGGCCTGGATCTCGCGACGTTCTGCGGCGACGGCATCGTCGCCGCGCACGATGGCGTCGTGCTTGCGGCCGGCCGGCACTACGACGCGTTCATGGGCTGGGTCGGGGACCTGACCGCGTACACGGCCCGGCTCGACGAGAAGCATCTCTGGCTGACCCTGCCGAACGTGATCGTCATCGACGACGGCAACGGCTACCGGAGCATGTACGCCCACCTCCGGTATCTCGCCGTCGCAGTTGGTGATGTCGTGGCGGCGGGCGACTACCTCGGGACCGAGGGCAAGACCGGCAACGCCACCGGATGCCACCTGCACTACGGATTGTTCAGTCCGTATGCCGTCGACACCATCGGGATCGATCCCATCGTGGCGGAGCACATGCTGGTGCCGACCGACGAACTGGCCAGAATCGATCCACTGCTCGTCCTGCCACCGCTCGATGCCGGGGGCATCCACTGACGGACGGTCAGCGGTCCCGGCGATAACGGCGCGCGACGAGGGCGTAGCCGGGAATTCGAGGCAAGGCCACGGACAGGACAGGGTGGCTCCCGTCCCGGCGCTCGACCGTGAGCTTTCGTGCGGCATCGGCGTCCGGCAGGCGCGCATCGACCGAGGCGAGATCGATCGCGATCGAGCCCGAGCTGGCCGGCCCGAGCGTATCGACCACGGCCTGGGGGAATGCCCCGGCCTCGTATTCGGCACGGGCCTCGGCATCGACATGCCAGCGCGGCCGGCGAAGCAGGATGCCGCGCCATCCGTCGGCCACTGCGGCCTCGACGCGGCCGTCTCCCGGTCGCGAGGATCCGGACGGCGCGATGTCCTCGCCCCGGGACCATCGCGCGGCCTGGTGGAGCAATGCGTACTCGTCCAGGTCCGCATACCCGGCAAGCTGCTCGACCGGCGACTGGTCGCCGAACAGCGCCCGGATCGACGGGGCAAACACGAGGCCGAGATCGAGATCGATCGCCCGCACCGTCCGATGGAAATAGACCTGCTGATAGAGCAGGAGGCGAGCCCCGAGGAATCCCTCGAGCGCCGGAACGCCCGACTCGTAGAGCGTCAGCCCGCTTGATCCCATGTACGCGTAGCGCCGCAGGCGTTCGACATCGATACCCACGCGAACCCC
>JAYTWS010000134.1:0-12692 GCA_043743315.1 Chloroflexota bacterium
TCGGCGGCGGATCGAACGCCATCGGCTTGCTCGCGCGGTTCATCGGCGAGCCGAGCGTGCGCCTCGCGGTGGCGGAAGCCGCCGGCGACGGGGTCGAGACGGGGCGACATGCGGCCGCGATCGCCGGCGGCACCGCCGGGATTCTCCACGGCTCGCGCTCGTTGATGCTCCAGGACGGCGACGGCCAGGTGGTCGAGGCGCACTCCGCGTCGGCCGGGCTCGACTACCCGGGCGTGGGCCCGCAACTTGCCGCCCTCGCCGAAGCGGGCCGGCTCGAGGTGGCCACCGCCACGGACCGGGAAGCCATCGCCGCGATGCGGGCGACGACCCGGACCGAGGGAATCCTGCCGGCACTCGAGACGGCTCACGCGATCGCAGCCCTGCCCAAGATCCTGGCCGGCCTCGAGGGTTCCCGCATGCGACTCCCGGAAGGGGCCCTCGTCCTGCTCGGGTTCTCGGGCCGCGGGGACAAGGACATGGCAGCCCTCGAGCGGTTCGCGGACGTGCCCGCCTGGGATGGCGTCGAATGAGCTCGCGCGCCGCGGTCGCGGCCCGCACCATCGCGCCTCAGCCAGACACGAACCAGACCGCGGGTGCGCGCCGTATCGCGGCGGCCTTTTCGGCCGCAAACGCCGCCGGCCGGACGGCCCTGATCCCGTACGTCGTGGCCGGTTACCCCACCTATAACGGCTCGTTCGCCGCTGCATGCGCGGTCATCGATGCCGGCGCCGATCTTCTCGAGATCGGGCTCCCGTACTCGGATCCCCTCGCCGACGGCGCCACCCTCCAGCGGGCCTCTCACGCGGCACTCCTCAACGGGGCCACCCTGGACCGCTCGCTGGCGCTGGTCGCCCGCGTCGTCGCGGCACGGCCGGGGGTCCCGATCGTGACGATGGGCTACGCCAATCAGCTGATCGGTGGCGGCGATGGGCGTGATCGAGCCACCGCCCTCGCGGCGGCCGGGGCCGCCGGCGTCATCGTCGCCGACCTGACGCCCGATGAGGGCGCGCCCTTCGAAGCGGTCGCCGCGGCCGCCGGCCTCGCAGTCGTCTATCTCGTCGCGCCGACGACGGCGCCGGATCGGCTCCGGACCGTCGCGGGCCGGAGTGGCGGATTCCTGTATTGCGTGAGCCTCGTCGGGGTGACCGGCGCCCGGTCGAGCCTGCCCCCGAGCGTCCGGGGCCTCGTCGCCGCCGTCCGGGCCGTGTCGCCGGTCCCGGTGGCCGTGGGATTTGGCGTTTCCACACCGGCGCACGTCCGAGCGCTCGCGAAAGCCGGGGCGGACGGGGTGATCGTCGCGTCCGCCCTCGTCGATGCCCTCGGTCCCGGCGGTACGGACGTGAATGCCATGGCCGGGCTCGTGACGTCGCTTCGGGCGGCCACCGCGCGGTAACCTGCGGCGATGACCACACGCATCGCGCTCGCCCTCGAAACCACGCCAAGGCGAACGTTCGCCAGCGCCATAGACTGGCCGGGCCTGGCCCGCGCCGGCAAGACCGAATCTGCCGCCATCGAGGCTCTGCTCGATCATCTCGACCGCTACTCGGACGTCGTTCGAGCCGCGGGTTTCGACCTTCAGGCAGATGACCTTGTCGTCGAGGTCATCGAGGCCGCCGAAGGCAACGGGAGTACGGACTTTGGCGTCCCTGGTCGCGTGACCGATGCGGATCGCCGACCGACCACCGACGCCGATGGGGAACGCCTCGCGAGGATCGTGGCGGCCGCCTGGGCGCTCCTGGACAGGAACGCCGCCACTGCTCCAGAGGAACTTCGGAAGGGGCCGCGCGGCGGTGGCCGGAGCACCTCGACGGTTGTCGAGCACGCCCTGATGTCCGATCACGCCTATGCGCGGGAGATGGGTCTCAAGGTGCCGGCCCCGACCCCGGGCGACGCGACATCGATCGCCGCGCTTCGGAACGCCATCGCCGACGTCCTCCGGCGCCCGTCGGACGGGACGCCGCTCGCGGGCCGGCGCTGGACCGTCCGATACGCCGCCCATCGAATCGCCTGGCATTCCCTCGACCACGCCTGGGAGATCGAGGACCGCACAGCGCCGACCGAATAGCTTCCGCCCCGGATCAGCGGTAGCCCGAGGCCGATCCGATGGCCGAGGAGGCCTGGTCCCGCACGGTCCTCACGGACACGCCGCTCTCGAGCAGCGACCGGATCGAGGTGGCGCCGTCGGCCTTCGAGAGCTTTCGACCATCGGGGCGGCGGATCAGGGGGTGATGCACGAAGCGAGGCGGCTCGGCACGGCCGAGCAACCGACCCAACCGGACCTGCACGGGCGTTGCTCCGAGCAGGTCGTCGCCGCGGATCACGAGATCGATCCCGTGACGGAGATCGTCCACCACCACGCACAGCGTGTAGGTCCAGTTGCCGTGCTGGTCCCGCAGCGCCGGGTCAACCCGCGGCGCGCTGGCCCCGGTCCTTGGGCCGTGAATGAGATCTGTCCATGATTCCGTCTCACGACCAAGGGCCGCCCTGAGCGTGGCGCCGGGCTGGTCGAGCGGGAGGGCCCGGGTGGAGCATCCGCCGGGACAGCCGGGACCGGACCAGGAGCCCCCATTCGCTGAGGCCCAGGCGCGAACGGTCGAGCGGCTGCAGTCACACGCATAGATGTGGCCCGCGCGCTCGAGCTCGGCGACCGCCCGCGCGTAGATGGAGGCATCGTCCGACTGGCGATACGGCGACAAACCACCGAACCGCAGCGACTCGATCGACGGTTCATCCGGCACGAAACCGAGCGCCTCCAGGTCATCCAGGAGGGCTGCCTCGTATTCGAGCCGGCAGCGCTGCCGGTCGTGATCCTCGATGCGGAGCACCACGCTGCCGCCGGACGCACGGGCCACCTGCCAGACGACCAGCGCGTTCGCCACGTGGCCAAGGTGGAGACGGCCGGTCGGAGCCGGTGCGAACCGCGTCCGCAAGCCCGACGGGAGGTCACGGATGGCCGCCGCGAGCGCTCCCTCGAAGCCTGACGTGACCCTGGGGCCCTCAGGCGTCGCCCGGCTCCCGTCGGACTCGATCGGCGGACTCGAGGGCCCGAGTGGCGGCAAAGAGCCGTCGGTAGAGCGCCAGCAGATCGGCCTGGGGCATCGGGCCGTCGTTCGCCATCGCGATCCGCACCAGGATCTCTCGCTCCCGCTCCGCATCACGTACCGCGCTCCGACCGAGGGCCGCCTTGGTCCGGCCCACCTCGAGGGCGACGTCGGCACGTTCGTTGAGCAGGGCAACGATCTGCTGGTCGAGCGCATCGATGCGCGTCCGGAGCCGTCGCAATTCCAAGCTCTCGGGTGGCCGGCCCCGGCCGTGCTCAGCCACCTGACGCTCGTCGATCCAGCGCGACCCGGTCGGCCGCGATCCGCTCGAGCGCCAGGTGATACCCGCGGGCACCCTGTCCCACGAACGACACGAGCGCCACGTCGGCCAGGAAGTTGACGCGCCGGAATGGCTCGCGGATCGACGGGTCGGACAGGTGGACCTCGATGAATGGCCGGGCGATTCCGACGAGCGCATCGCGGAGGGACACGCTGGTATGCGTCAAGCCGCCGGCGTTGACGACCGTGATGTCGAAGTCGCGTGCGTGCAGCCGATCGATCAGCGCCCCCTCGTGATTGGACTGGAAGAAGTCGACCTCGAGGCCGAGATCCGCGGCCCGTGTCCGGATTCCTTCATGGATCTGGTCGAGCGTTTCGCGCCCGTAGATCTCGGGTTCGCGCGTGCCGAGGAGGTTCAGGTTGGGTCCCTGGAGGACCAGGACGCGGGTCATCGGCCACCTCCCACGGCAATCGGCTCGAGCAGCCCGCCGGCAACCTCACGAACGACGAAGTCGGCGATGTCATCCCGCACGACGTACCCATGGTCGGTCGGAAGCACCCAGCGGAGGCGCCCGTCGTGGTGCTTCTTGTCCGCGCCGAGGTGCCCGACGACCGCCTCGATCGAGTAGGGAAGTCGACCCGCGCCCAGGCCGAGGACATCGAGCAGGCGCTCGATGCGTACTGCCCGCTCCGGCGGCGTAACGCCCGCTGCAACCCCGATCCGGCAGGCGGCCCGCAGCCCGAACGCGACCGCTTCACCGTGACGAAGATCCGCAAAGCCGCCCGCCGCCTCGAACGCATGCCCGAGCGAGTGGCCGAGGTTCAGGGCGATCCGCACGGCGGCCTCCTTCTCGTCGGCGGCGACGACCTCGACCTTGGCCCAGGCACAGCGCTCGACGACCTCGGCCAGCGATCCATCCGCGATCGCCGCCGGGTCGCCACTCGCGATCGCCGCGCCGCGCGTCTCGAGGAGGTCGAACAGTCGCTGGTCGCCGAGCGCGGCCATCTTGACCGCCTCGCCAAGCGCCGCGCGTCGGTCACGCTCGGGCAGGCTGTCGAGCAGCCCGATGTCGATGACGATCGCCGCTGGATGGTGGAAGGCGCCGACGAGGTTCTTGCCCTCCGGGAGGTCCACGCCGGTCTTGCCGCCGATGGATGCGTCGATCTGAGCGGCGAGTGTGGTCGGAACCTGGATGAAGGGCACGCCACGGAGGTACGTTGCGGCGATGAAGCCGGCCGTGTCGCCGAGCGCCCCGCCGCCCACGGCGACGATCGGCTCGCCCCGTTCGACGCGCAGCTGGGACAGCTCGCTGGCGGCCTGTTCGACGACCGCCAGGCGCTTGGCGGCCTCGCCTTGTGGGAGCATGACCCGTTCGATGTCGAGGCCAGCGGCGCGAATCGCGCCCTCGATGGCCACTCCCGTGGCCGTCCAGGCTCCCGGCTCGCTGATCACGATGGCCCGTCGCGCGCCGAGTCGGGCGAGTTCGTCCACGATCATCGGTCCCGCGATGTGTTCTCCGAGGGCGATCCGGCCGATGCTCGTCTCGGCCCGCAGGAGCCGGACCCCGGTCGTCGGCGCGCCGGCGATCGCAAGCTCGACCGAATCGACCACGCTGTTGACCTCGATCATGCCCGCAACCCGGGTCGCCGCGCCGTAGAACCGGCTTCGGGCCGTCGTCAGGTCGCGGAGCGCTCGGATCGGGTCGCGTCCCGCGATCAGCGGCCGGATGTTGGGACTTCGGCGGAGCCGCTGCGCCAGGATTTCCGGCCGGCCATCCAGCCAGATCGGCACGCGCCCGCGGTACAGGAGCCATCGGTTGCGCGGGTCCACGACCGCGCCGCCACCCGGCGCGATGACCCGCCGAATCTCTGCGGAGTCGTCCGGCCGGCCGAGGGCCTGGATCACCGCTCGCTCGCGGGCCCGGAAGCCGGCCTCGCCCTCGTCGGCGAAGATCTCGGGGATTCGAACGCCCGCCTCGTGCTCGATGACGTCGTCGAGGTCCACGAACGTCGCGCCATGGCGCGCTGCGAGCCGGCGCCCCACGGCGCTCTTGCCGCTGCCCGGAAGTCCGATCAGGACGATCTCCACGGTCCCGTCCCTGTCCTAGTCGTCGCCGCCGGAGCCGGCCTCGTCGCCGCCCGGCGTGGCCGCGTGCCTGCCGATCGTCGGGGCCGGCGGCAGGGTGCCCATCAACCGCCGGTGCGCGGCCATCCGCTCGGCGATCACGTCCATCCGGTCGCCGCCCAGCGTTTCGAGGAGGAATCGGGCCAGCGTGAGCATGACCATCGCCTCGCCGATCACCCCGGCCGCCGGTACGACACAGATGTCGCTTCGCTCGTAGTGGGCCTTGTCCACCGCCTCGCCGGTGATCAGGTCCGCGGATGGGAGTGGTCGCGCCAGCGTGGAGATCGGCTTGACCGCGCCGCGAACCACGATCGGCTCGCCATTGCTGACACCGCCTGTGAGCCCGCCCGCGTTGTTCGTGCGGTGGATCCACTGTCCGTCCGGCCCCCGTCCATCGATCACGTCGTGGACCGCCGAACCGAAGCGGCGCGTCTGCTCGAAGCCGAGGCCGAACTCCACCCCCTTCACGATGTTGATGCTCATCACCGCGGCCGCCAGCGCACCGTCGAGCCGCCGGTCCCAGTGGACGTAGGAGCCCAGCCCGATGGGCAGGCCATGGACGACCACCTCGAACACGCCGCCGATCGTGTCGCCGTTCGACCGCGCCTCGTCGATCCGGGCGATCATCCGCGCCTCGGCTTCCGGATCCGGGCACCGAAGGGGAGAGGCATCGGCCTCGGCACGCGAGCGGGTGCTGGTCGCAGGATCGATGGCCACGCCCCCGACCTCGGCGGTGAATGACCAGACCTCGATGCCGAGTTCGCGCAGGAACGCCCGGGCGACGCCACCCGCGGCAACACGAGCCGCGGTCTCACGGGCCGACGCTCGCTCGAGGACGTTGCGGACGTCGGAATGTCCGTATTTGAGGGCGCCGGCAAGATCCGCGTGGCCCGGCCGGACGCGCGTGACCGGCGTCGCCCGCTTGTTGCCCTCCGCCACAGCCGCTTCGAGGGTTGCGGCCGTGTCTGCATCAATCGGCTGCGCCTGCATGACCGCGCCCCAGTTCTCCCAGTCCCGGTTCGCGACGAGCAGCAGGATCGGCGACCCGAGGGTCCGCCCGTGGCGCACGCCGGCCTTGATCTCCGCCCGATCCGACTCGATCGCCTGGCGCGCGCCTCGCCCGTAGCCGCGCTGGCGGCGCGCCAGATCGGTCACGAGGTCGTCCTCGATCAGGGCGAGGCCCGCCGGGACGCCCTCGATGATCACGCCGAGCGTCGGCCCGTGCGACTCGCCCGCGGTCAGGAACCGAAACGGATCGGACATCGGCGGCAGGTCAGCCGGCGATCGTGGCGATCGGTGCGTCGCCGGCCGGTTCGCCTTCAGCCGATCGCAGGCCCTGGGCCCGGGCCGCGGCCAGCGCCTCGGACATCAGATCGAGCGGGGCGGCCTGGCCGGTCCACAGCGTGAACGCCGCAGCGCCCTGATGGAGCAGCATCGTCGCCCCATCGTGGGCGGTGGCACCTGCCGCCTCGGCATCACGGAGCAGGCGCGTCCGGTCGTAGATGAGATCGAGGACCAGGAGATGCGATTCGAGCGATTCGGCCGGGAGCGGCGACTCGTCTGGCTTCAGCCCGATCGAGGTCGCATTGACGAGGATTCTGGTCTTCGCCAACTCGGCTGCGATCACCGTCTCGTGCCAGGGCAGGGCGCGCAGCTCCATGTGCGCCGCGCTCCGCCCGAAATGCTTCACCAGTCCCTCCGCTCGATGAAGATGCCGGTTGAACACGATGATCCGGAGAAATCCGGCCCGGATCAGCCCGTGGACGACCGCGCGGGCACCGCCCCCGGCCCCGAGAACCAAGGCATGGCGCGGCATCTTCGAGCGTCCGACGAGTTGATCCAGGGCAGCGGTGAAGCCGGCGACGTCGGTGTTGTGGCCCACGAGCCGCTTGCCCTCGCGGGTGAGCGTGTTCACCGCACCCGTCGCCGTGGCCTCCTCGGTCAGGCGATCGAGCATCGGAACGACGCGCTCCTTGTGCGGGATCGTCAGGTTCGCGCCGAGAAACTCGTCGCTCCGGATCGTCTCGATGGATTCGGCGAGGTCGATCGGCGCGCGATCCCAGAGCTCGTAGTGCGCGTCGATGCCCAGGGAATCGAACGCCGCCTGCTGCATCGCGGCAGACAGCGAGTGGGCGACCGGGTGGCCGATCAGAACGACGCGTTTCGTCATGTCTGGATCCTTTCGAGTGCAGCGAAGAAACCGGGGTAGGAGATCGAGGCACTGTCCGGTCGTCCGACCGTCGTCCGCCCCGTGGCGAGCAACCCGGCGATCGCGAAGGTCATCGCCAACCGGTGGTCATCGAGGCTGTCGGTCGTGGCGCCGACGAGGGCGGTCGGCCCGTCGATGATGATGTCATCGCCGTCGAGTGCGATGGCCGCACCGAGCGCAGTCAGTCCAGCGGCGATCCCGGCGAGTCGATCCGATTCCTTGTGGCGAAGCTCGCCGGCTTCCCGGATCGTCGTGCGCCCAACGGCCTGCGTCGCCGCCAGACACAGGATCGGGATCTCGTCGATCGCGCTCGCCACCTCCGCCGGGCTGACGTCGATGCCGCGCAGGGCCGACGATCGAACGCGGAAGTCGGCGATCGGCTCGCCGCTCTGTGCCGCGGGATCGCCCGACCCCGAAGCCCGCGGGCTCGGGCGCTCGTCGATGTCGGCGCCCATCCGGACCAGGAGGTCGACGATGCCCCGTCGCGTCGGGTTCGCGCCGACGCCGACGAGGCTGAGTTCAGCATCAGCGTGAATGGAACCGGCGACGAGCCAGAACGCGGCCGCGGACAGGTCGCCCGGGACCACGTCGTCGATCGCGCGCACCCGTCCACCTCCATCGATCTCGATCGCGACACCGGCCTCGGGGTTGTCACCGGCCCCGTGAGGGGCACCGGCGGCACCGGCGGCACCGGCGGCGGGATCGGCGCCTGCCCGGACCGCAATACCGCGGGCTCGCAGCATGCGCTCCGTGTGGTCCCGTGTCGCGACGGCCTCGTGGACACGCGTCGTACCTGCCGCCCGCAGCCCTGCGAGGAGGATCGCCGACTTCACCTGGGCCGACGGAACACTCGTCGTCCAGTCGACAGCGACCAGGTCGCCACGCCCGGCGATGGCAAGTGGCGGCCGACCGTTGTCGCCGCGGGCCGTGATGGACGCACCCATGGCCCGAAGTGGGTCGATGATGCGGGCCATCGGGCGGCCGCGAAGGGATGCGTCGCCGTCGAGGACAACTTCCGCCGGGCTGCCCGCCAGGATTCCGGCGAACAGCCTCAGGCTCGTACCGGAGTTGCCGCAGTCAAGGGCCGTGGGTGCCGTCGTCAGGCCCCCGATGCCTGGCGAGGTCACGCGGTAGCCGATCGAACCATCGGCGGCTGCGGTCCGATCGACGGTCGCACCCAGCGCGCCGACGATGCCTGCCGTGGATCGCACGTCGGCGCCGTCACCCGCGCCCTCGATCGCGCTGGTGCCCTCGGCGATGAGGGCGAGCATCAGGGCGCGGTGGCTGATCGACTTGTCGCCCGGCATCCGAAGCTCGCCGCGCAGGCGACGAGCGCTCGCGACGATGGCCGGCCCGACGGGGCGTGTCGAAGCCGCCGGCTCGGAGGACGTGTGTGCGGGCATCGGATCAGTGCTTGGAGAGCCCACCCGCGCCAATGCCGAGCGCGGCACTGTCCACGAGCAGATCTCCGTGAAGCGAGCTGACATGGGCGTGGACCGGGACGATCGCCGCCATGAGATCGGCAAACTGGGCCGGGTTGAGTTGCTGTTCCGCGTCCGACAGCGCCGCCTCGGGCGTGGGGTGAACCTCGACCATCACGCCGTCCGCCCCGACGGCGACCCCGCCGATGGCCAGGGGCTTGACCAGCCAGCGCTTGCCGGTGGCGTGGCTCGGGTCGACGATGACCGGCAGGTGGGTCAGGTGATGGAGGAGGGGAACCGCCGAGAGGTCCATGGTGTTGCGTGTGTACGTCTCGAAGGTTCGGATGCCGCGCTCGCACAGGATCACATTCGGATTGCCGGCCGCGACGATGTACTCGGCGGCCATCAGCAACTCCTCGATCGTCGCCATGAAACCGCGCTTGAGCATGACCGGGCGCGCAACCCGGCCGGCGGCATTGAGCAGCGAGTAGTTCTGCATATTCCGCGCGCCGATCTGGAGGATGTCGGCGTACTCCGCCACGATGTCGACCTGGTTCGGCTCCATGACCTCGGTGATCGTCGGCAGTCCGGTCCGATCGCGCGCCTCGGCCAGGTAGCGGAGGGCCTCGACGCCGAGGCCCTGGAAGCTGTACGGCGACGTTCGAGGCTTGAACGCCCCTCCCCGGAGAATCGTGGCCCCGGATGCCTTCACAGCATCGGCGGTCTCGAACAGCTGGTCGCGGCTCTCGACCGAGCAGGGGCCAGCCATGACGGTCAGGCCCCCGTCGCCGACGACGGCATCGAGGATCCGGATCACCGTGTCCTCGGGATGGAACTCACGCGAGGTCAGCTTGAACGGCCGCGAGATCGGGGTGATCGTCTCGACGCCGGGAAGGGCCCCGAGCTTGCTCATCAGGTGGGCTCGTCGCGGTCCGACCTCACCGACCACGGCAATGACGACTCGGTCGGCGCCCGCGTGTTCATACGGGGTCATCCCTTCGCCGAGAATGTGGCTCTTGACCCCGAGGATCTCGGCCTCGGTTGCGGTGCGGGCCATGACGACGAACATCGAGCGTCCTTCCTGTGGACGGCCGGACCGGAAACAAAAAAGCAGAGGTCTGCACCTCTGCTTCGCCCCGGCACGACGCGTGCCCCCGGCCTCATGGGCCGGGAACGATCATGCCGGGTCGGTAAACCAATAGAAGCGCGTCATCTCGGTCGAGCGACGGTAGCGGAGGCCTTGTTCGATGTCAACCGGCCGGGGCCCGTGGTAGCCTATCGGCCGCCGTGGTCGAAGGAGAGGTCGCATAGAGGCCTAGTGCGGCGGTTTGCTAAACCGTTATGGGGTTACACCCATCGGGGGTTCGAATCCCCCCCTCTCCGCCAGACATCTCCGTCGGCATCACAAGCGCCCGTAGCTCAGCGGATAGAGCGTCAGGTTGCGGACCTGAAGGTCGTGGGTTCGAGTCCCGCCGGGCGCGCCAATCCCTCGTCGGCCCCGACCCGCGTTCCTACGCATCCTTTCGGTAACCCTTTGCGGTCCCGGCGACAACCGGGCGTCACGACCGGCCGAGGTACGCTGGACCACGATGACCGCTGCGTTTCCCAGCCTGCGCCTGCGCGACCCTGACCCGGAGCTGCTGTCCCTGCCGTGGGAGCTCCCGCTCGAGGCGTGGACCGCCGATTCGCTGGTGTTCCGTGACCTGCCGGTCGGTCCGTCCCGACACCTGGTGCGCTTCCTCGAGACCGAACGTGGCCTCGTGGCCCTCAAGGAAGAGCCAGCCGAGGTTGCGGAGCGCGAGTACGCGATCCTTCGGCACCTCGAGGATGCGGCCCTGCCCGCGGTGTCCCCGCTTGGCGTGGCAGCAGCGCTCGATGGGTACAACGCCATTCTCGTGACCCGCTATCTGCCCAACTCGCTGCAGTATCGCCGCCTGCTATCGCGCGTTCCGCCGGGGCCAGGCTATCTCCGCGACCAGCTCCTCGACGCGATGGCCGGGCTGCTCGTCGAGTTGCACCGTGGCGGCGTGTACTGGGGCGACTGTTCGCTCGCCAACACGCTCTTTCGGCGCGACGGCGACAAGGTCCAAGCCTATCTGGTCGATGCCGAGACGGGCGAACGGCACCCATCTCTGTCCGATGGCCAGCGCTCCTACGACCTCGATGTCCTGGTCGAGAACGTCGCCTTCGGGCTGGCTGACCTTGCGGCCCACCACGACCGGACGGACCTGTTCGATGATGCACTTGCGGCGTCCGAGACGGTGCGGGACCGGTACCAGGTGCTATGGGACGAGCTCACGGCGGAGCCCGAGATCGGCGGCGACGAGCGGTTCGCCATGGCCCAGCGGGTTCGGCGACTGAACGACCTGGGCTTTGCCATCGACGAGATCCAGCTGATTCCCGGCGATGGCGGCGGCGTCCGGATGAAGGTCGCCGTCACCAACCGTCGGTTCCATGCCAACGAGCTCGAGCGGCTCACCGGACGGCGTGCGCTCGAGGGCCAGGCGCGCCTGCTGCTCAACGACCTTCGTGAGTACGGCGCCTGGCTCGAGCGTGCCGAGGGGCATCCACTGACCCTGGTCGAGGCCGGCGAACGCTGGAATCGCGAGGTCCTCCGCCCCGCCCTCGAGCGGCTGCGCACGGTGACCGGTCGATCGGGCGACACGATCCAGGCCTACTGCGACGTGCTCGAGACGAAGTGGCTGCACTCCGAGCGGGCCGGTCGCGATGTCGGCCTGCGGGCGGCCCTCGACGCCTACCTCGACGTCATGCTCCCCGCGTCGAATCAGCCCGTCGCATTGGACCCGCCCGCCGACGAGTTACCTGCGTGACGTTTGACGCCGGGGACCTGCATGGCGGAGGGGCCGCGGTCGCCGCCGTTGCCCGGCTTCGCGATGCCGTCCAGCCACGAAGCGAGGTCGGGGGCTGGGCAACGGTCGAGCTCGATCGCGCGGAGGCGTCGTTCGGGGCGGCCTCAGGATCGGCGGGATCCGTCGTGCACCCCGCGACCGGTGCCGCACTCACCGGGGCAGCACACGATGACGCCCGCGACGAGCTCCTCGGCGCCCTTGTGCGCGTAATCCAAGCGGCCGACCACCGGGAGGTTGTGCTGCTCGAACCGTTCACAGAAGGCCGTCTCGCGGCCACGCTGGCTCGTCACGGCGAAGGCTTCGCGGTCCTGTACCTGATCGCAGATGCGGTGGCGCCGGCTCGGGCCATGGCGGCCGGGTTCGTCCTCAGCTCCGCCGGACTCGGCCCGTTCGGACCCCAGCGCCTCGTCGTCCAGGGTCCGCGTTGGGGCCCGTTCCTCGTCATCGCCGGGCTCGATTGATCGGTCCGGCGGTCACAGCAGCGGTACGATCGACAGCCTGACAAGTCTGGAGGACGGAATGCGCGTGGGTTTCGTGGGACTCGGCACCATGGGTGGGGCAATGGCTGCCAATGTGGCCCGGGCGGGCTTCGCGGTTACGGCGTGGAACCGGACCCCGGGTCGGGCGAGCGAGCTCGGCGAACTTGGCGTCGTCCTGGTTGAGAGCCCGAGCGCCGTGGCGTCCGCCTCGGATGTCATCGTCACGATCGTGTCCGACACCCCGGACGTCGAAGCCGTGCTGTTCGGC
>JAYTWS010000135.1:0-18498 GCA_043743315.1 Chloroflexota bacterium
CACGCGGTCAAGTTCGCGTACACGTTCTGCCTGGGCGGGCTGAGCTTCTTCCTGTTCCTCGTGCTGACGATCACCGGGGTCTACCTGATGTTCTTCTACGTCCCGTCGGCGACGCAGGCGTACACGAACATCCTGGAGATCCAGAGCCAGGTCACGTTCGGCTTGTTGACCCGAAACATCCATCGGTGGGCCGCCCACCTGATGGTCTTCTTCGTGTTCCTGCACATGATGCGGGTCTTCTACCACGGGGCCTACAAGCAGCCGCGAGAGTTCAACTGGGTCGTCGGGGTCCTCCTGCTGTTCCTGACGGTCGGGCTCAGCTTCACCGGCTACCTGTTGCCGTGGGACCAGATCTCGTACTGGGCCATCACGATCGGTTCGAACATGGCGGCGTACCTGCCCCTGATCAACACGCCGTTCAAGCTGATCCTGCTGGGTGGCCTGGAGGTCGGCCAGAACACGCTGCTCCGGTTCTACGTGCTGCACATCATGGCGTTGCCGCTCATCACCGCCATCTTCATGGCCGTCCACTTCTGGCGGATCCGGAAAGACGGAGGAATCAGCGGCCCGCTATGAGCGATACGAAGGCTCCGGAGGAGACGCGCGTCGTCGCGCCGGTCGATCCGACCCGTCGGACCGAGATCGACAAGCAGCGGGTCCCGATGTCGGCCCGCCCGTACCGCCTGCTGGCCATGGTCAAGCAGGACGCGGTGGTCCGGGTCCAGAAGGAACCGGACGATACGGTCATGACCTGGCCGCACCTGCTGTCGATCGAATTCCTCGCGGCGGCCGTCATGAGCATCTTCCTGCTGCTGATGGGCCTGTTCATCAACGCGCCGCTCGAGGAGCTGGCCAACGGCAACGTGACGCCGGCCGTCGCCAAGGCGCCGTGGTATTTCCTGGGTCTCCAGGAGTTGCTGGCCTATTTCCACCCATCGGTGGCCGGCGTGCTCGTGCCGACCTTCGCGATCGTGGGGATGATGCTGGTGCCGTACGTGGACCGGGCGAACATCCACGCCACGCGACCGTCCGAGCGCAAGACCGCGGTGGTCCTCTTCTCGCTCTTCCTCGGGCTGGCCCTGACCCTGACGTTCCTCGGAATCTTCTTCCGCGGACCCGGCTACAGCTTCGTCATTCCGTACTTGCCGTTCTTCGAGAACAGCACGAACGGCCTCCACTTCGCCTTGTGACCTCCCAACAGTGAGCGATTGATGAGCAACTACCACGTCGAACCCGCCGATCAGCCCCAGGCCCTCACCGGTCAGGCGATCAAGTCGATGCGCCAGCACCCCGTCCAGGGGATCTCGCGTCGGCGGCTCCTCCGCCTGTCGCTCGGCGGCGGGATGGCGCTCTGGCTGACTGAGGTCGCCGGCGGGACGCTCTCCTTCCTGTGGCCGAACCTGAGCGGCGGATTTGGCGGCAAGGTGGTCGTGGGCACGTTCGATGACGTCAAGCTCACCCACTCCACGCTGCCGATCGCCGAAGGGTTCCCGGCCTACGTCCAGAACGCGCACGCGTTCATCGTGCTGATCGATCCGTCACGTCAGCAGTTCCTGCCCGGCACCGATACCACGGGCGACGGGACCGCCCTGAATGTGCGGCCGCTCTACCAGCGCTGCCCACACCTCGGCTGCAAGCCCAACCCGTGTCTCAAGAACTTCTGGCTCGAGTGCCCGTGCCACGGCTCCCGGTACGATCGGCTCGGGATCAAGGCCGCCGGGACCAAGTACGGCCCCGCGCCGCGGAGCATGGACCGCTTCTCGGCCACGGTCGATAAGGACGGCGTCCTGACCGTCGATACCGGCAAGATCACCCTCGGCCCGCTGCCCGTGGCCCTCGGCCAGCCAGGGATCATCCCGCCCAAGAGTCCCACGGGTTGCATCTGACGCCGCGATGACCACCAACCGAGGTTCCCGATGACCGATCAGCCCGGGCAGGAGCCCGAGCAGCGCCTGCCGGCCCGCCGTGAGCCGAGCGAGCCTGCGCCCGTGGAGCGATTCTCGGCGCCGGCATCGGCCCATGCGCGGGACCTGACACCGGAGCGCGCCGCCGCGATCGTCCGTCAGTCGGCGAGCGCTCGATGGGTCGCGTTCCTCGCCGTCTGCGTCGTGGCGCTGTTCACCATCGCCTACTACTTCTACGAGGTCGGGCTGCCGCTCAATCTGTCCACCCCGCGGCTGGCCGTCGAGGCGGAGCAGCAGCAGGTGACCTCGATCGAGCGTGGCTACAACCTCTATCAGGCCAACTGCACGCGCTGCCACGGCCCGAACGGCCTTGGGGCCGCGGAGGGCAACTACATCGCCCCCCCGCTCCACGATCCGATGAAACTGTTCGACCATCTGAACGCCGTCTACCTGAAGAACGTCCTGACCGTCGGTGGACGGTACGTCTGTGGGAACGCGGAGAGCGTGATGCCGATCTGGGCCGACACCAACGGCGGCCCGCTCAACTATCGCGCCATCAACGACCTGATCGCGTTCATCCGGTCGGACGCGACCCAGGAGTACATCGTCCGCGATCCGTCCCTGAACGAGCCGGTCATCGGGACCGACGGCAAGATCAAGACGTTCAAGGGCTGGCTGGACCCGACGTTCAAGCCGGATCCGACGGCCACCGCGGTACCAGCCTGCTGGAGCGGCAGCGCGGCCACGCAGGCCCCGACAGAATCCCTGCCGCCGGATGCCGAGATCCTGAAGATCACCGCGGAGGGCGTCGCCTTCGACGTCAAGAAGTTGACCGTCGGCGCGGACAAGAAGTTTGGGATTGACTTCAACGACAAGGATCCGGCCGGCATCGGCGGCCACAATGTGCTGATCCGGGACCAGAGCGGCAAGACGGTGTTCGATGGTGCGGTCATCAAGGATCCAGCAGAGGTGACGTATGCCGTCCCCGCGCTGCCCGCGGGTACCTACACGTTCATCTGTCGAATCCATCCGATCCCGGACATGACCGGCACCCTGACGGTCAAGTAGGAAGGCAGCATGACGCGCGCATTGCAGGCAGGTCGTACCGCCAAGCGCCGCCGGGCCATGATGGGGCTCCTGGACGCCGACGGTTGGACCTGGGCGTCGGTGAAGGCCGTCATCTGGTTCATCCTGATCATCATTCTGCTCGCCTACATCCCTGATCGGGCTTACTACTTCACGGTCAACCGGACGCTCGACATCGGCCTGCTGGCCTGGTCGCCGGTGAACTTCTGCCCGCCGGAAAACGACACCCTGCCATGCCCCGCCCCTGCTGGAGCCGTGATCCCGTGGGAGCCGTCACCGGCGGAGCTTGCCCTCCCGGCTGCCCGGACCGCCGGCTCCGTTGCACAGGTCGGAACCAAGCTCCTGTACATCGGCGGCTCGGACGGGTCCGCACCAACCACGACGACCTACGTCGCCGACGCGGCAAAGGGGACCCTCGCCGCATGGGCCGACGGACCGGCCCTTCCAGAGGCACGAACGAATGCCGCCGCCGCCGTCGTCGGCAGCACGGTCTATCTCATCGGTGGGACCGGCCCGGACGGCAAGGCCGTCAACACGATCTGGTCGATGACGTACGACCAGGATGCCAAATCCTTCAGCGCGTGGGCGCCGGTCAAGGACTTCGCTCTGCCCGCGGCGCGAGCCGCGGCCGCGGCCATGCCCGTATCGGACGGCCTGCTCGTCGTTGGCGGCTTCGGACCGGATGGCACTCCGCAGGGTTCGGTCTGGAAGTCGACGGCGAACTCCAAGGGTGTCCTGGGCGCGTTCTCCGATCAAGCCGTGCTCCTGGATCCCGTCGCCGGCGCCTCGATGGCCCAGGTCGGTGACTTCGTCTGGGTCTGGGGCGGCACGGACGCGAACGGGCCCTCGGGTGCCGTCCAGCGTGGTGATATCGGCATTCCCAAGACCATCGAAACGCCGGCCCCGGATGCCCTGGTCGTCCCGGAGCAGCTCCTCGCCTGGGCCGTCTCGGACACCGCGAACATGCCACCACGAGCGGCCGCGGCCGGGTTCTCCGCCAATGGGGCCCTGTACGTCGTGGGCGGCACGGACGGGACCGGACCGCAGAACCAGGTCTACTGGACCGTTCCGACGGCCAAGGGCGAGATCGACGGCTGGAAGCATCTCGACCAGACGGACCTGCCCGCAACTGGCCTCGTCGGCGGGGCGGCCGTCGTGACGGGCGTCAACGTGTTCGTGGTCGGCGGTGAAACGAAGGATGGAGTCCAGACCGGCTCGATCCGGGCCAACCTCGCGCCCCAGGAGCCATTCTTCCAGGCGGGCCTGGTCGGAGTGGTGGTGCCGGCGCTCCGGATCGACGGGGAGATCGGGCAGCAGCTCGGCTACCTGAGCGCGGCCGGTGCCGGAACGGTCAACGCGGTGATCCTGATCCTCATCGGCTGGGCCTACGCCCATCCGGACACGGTCCGCGGCTGGATCGATCGAAGGCGCCGCCGCCGCTCCTGAGCGATGAGCGCGGCGATCCGTACCGCCGGCGCGTCCGGCTCGCCGAGGTCGGAACGGCCGAGCCGTGTCGAATCCCGGTTCCCGTCAGCCCGGAAGGTCGCCCTCGCCGTCATCGAGTGCGCCGCGTCGAACCGGCAGCCCTGCCTGCAGCCAGGCGAGCGTTCCGCCGGCGACATTCGTGACATCGGTCCAGCCGTTGGCGAGCAGGTAGCCGGCCGCCTGACCCGACCGCGCGCCGCTCTGGCAGATCATGAGGAGCGGTCGGTCCCGGGGAAGTTCACCGTGGCGCAGCATGAATGTCGAGAGGGGCATGACCACGACCCCCTCGGCGCGGACCTCGTCGATCTCATTGGGCTCTCGCACGTCGACGAGGAGAGGCCGGCCGGCATCGCCCGCGTCCGATGCGGAACTCAGGGTCTGATGCGCCTCGACTACGGTCGTGGTCGGAATCCGGTTCGGGTCGAGCATGGGACGCCTTTCAATCAGCGGGAGTCGAGCCGGGCGATCAGGTGAGATCGGTCAACGGGCTGCGGCCGCCAAAGCCGTCGCCCAGTTCGTGCCACCACGCGATCGAGCCCTCCCCGAGCCGCCAGCACAGCCAGACCTGCCGGCCGTTCACGAGGGCTGGAAAGTCGATCAGGCCCGTTTCGATCTCCCGCAGGGTGACGTCCCGCTCCACGAGACGGGTCACGCCGGCCTGCATCTGGTCGATCAGGCCCTGCATCCGAAGTCGCACGAGCCGTCGGTCGTCGGCCTCGACACCGGCCTCGGTGACGAGCCCGGTCGTGCGGCCACCGCGATCGGCACCCGCGCGCTCTTCACCCGACGCATCCACGACGGCACCGCGAAGCTGGATCAGCTCCGCCCGCTGGTCGCGAAGGTCGAGCAGGATCCGCTCAACCTCGAGGAGGGCTTCGTTGGCATCGTCGATCGAGTAGAACCGTGTCATCGGACTGATGGTAGGCCCCTATGATGCGGGGCATGCGAATCGCTGCCCGGATGGACGTCATCGGAACCGAGACCGCCTTCGAGGCCGCCGCGCGCGCCCGCGCACTGGAGGCCACCGGGCGCTCGGTGATCCACCTGGAGATCGGCGAGCCCGACTTCGATACGCCGCTCAACATCCGTGAGGCGGCAAAGAAGGCGATTGACGACGGGTTCACGCATTACGGACCGTACTTCGGGCTGCCGAAACTGCGCGAGGCGATCGCCGCCGACGCCTCGGTGCGCAAGGGGTTCCCTGTCCTGCCCGATCACGTGGTCGTGACACCGGGCGCGAAGCCGATCATGTACTACGCGATGATCGCCCTGATCGAGCCGGGCGACGAGGTGATCGTCCCCGACCCCGGCTACCCGATTTACGAATCGATGGCCAAGTTCGCCGGCGGGACCGTGGTCCCGCTGCCGATCCGCCAGGAACTGGAGTTCCGCGCCGATCTCGACGAGCTCGAATCGCTCGTCACGAAGAAGACCCGGATGCTGGTCCTGAACTCACCCGCCAACCCGACCGGCGGGCTGTTCACGCGCGAGGACATCGTCCGCATCGCCGAACTTGCACTGCGCCACGATCTCATCGTCCTGACCGACGAGATCTACGGCCGCATCGTGTACGAGGGCGAGCATGTCTCGATCGCCTCGATCCCCGGCATGGCCGAGCGCACCATCGTCCTCGACGGCTTCAGCAAAACCTACGCGATGACCGGCTGGCGGCTGGGCTACGCGATCCTGCCCGACTTCCTGCTCTACCCATACAGCCGCCTGATCATCAATTCGGTGTCCTGCACCTCGACCTTCAGCCAGGTCGCGGCCATCGAGGCGATCACCGGCCCGCAGGACGAGATCGCCGTCATGGTCGAGGAGTTCAAGGCTCGTCGCGACCTCATCGTCGACGGGCTGAACGCCATTCCCGGGATCACCTGCATCCAGCCGCACGCCGCGTTCTACGTCTTCCCCGAGATCACCGCTACGGGTCTCGATGGCGCGGAGCTGGCCGACCGGCTGCTCAACGAGGCCGGAGTCTGCGTGCTCGCCGGAACCGCGTTCGGCCAGGTCGGCAAGAACCACATCCGGATCTCCTATGCCAACTCGCGGGCGAACCTGACGGAGGCGCTGGCGCGAATCCGGGGCATCGTGGAGCCGCTCGTCGCGGGCCGCGCCTGACCATGGCCGGCGGCCCACGGGTCTTCGTCGCCCGGGTGATTCCCGACGTTGGGTTGCGGATGGTGACCGAGGGCTGTGACGCTCGCGTCTGGGAGGGCGAGTTGCCGCCGCCGCGTGATGAACTCCTGCGCGCGATCGAGGGTTGCGAGGGCGTCCTCACCCTGCTGACCGACCGCGTAGATGACGAATTCCTCGATCGAGCCGGCCCGCAGCTGAAGGTCGTCTCGAACTACGCCGTCGGTTTCGACAACGTCGACGTCGCGGCGTGTACGCGACGCGCTATCGCCGTCGGCAACACGCCCGGTGTCCTGACGGACACCACCGCGGACCTGGCCTTCGCCCTGCTCATGGCCGCTGCGCGCCGCGTCCCGGAAGGGGATCGCTACGTCCGGTCAAGCCAGTGGCGGACCTGGGGGCCGATGCTCCTGCTCGGCCCGGATGTGCACGGCTCGACGATCGGCATCGTCGGGTTCGGGCGAATCGGGCAGGCCGTTGCGCGACGGGCAATGGGATTCGGGATGCGGATCCTGTACCACGATGTCACGCGGCTCCCGACCGAGGTCGAGGAACCGTACGGCGCCCAATTCGTGCCGCTCGAGGAACTGCTGGCCCAGGCCGACTTCGTGTCCCTGCACGTGAACCTCACGCCGGAGACCCGCCATCTCATGAACGCAGAGCGACTGGGCTGGATGAAGGCATCGGCCGTCCTGGTCAACACGTCGCGCGGTCCGGTGGTGGATCCAAAGGCCCTGTTCGACGCGCTGCGCGATGGGGTGATCTTCGCGGCTGCCCTCGATGTCACCGACCCGGAGCCGATCCCGTTCGACGATCCGCTCCTGACCCTCGACAACTGCCTCGTGGTCCCGCACATCGCGTCGGCGTCGCGGGCCACGCGCGGCAAGATGGCCACGATGGCCGCCGCGAACCTGCTGGCCGGCGTTCGCGGCGAGCGTCTCCCAACACCCGTGAATCCCGAGGTGTACGACCGGGCCTGACCGCGGCGCCACGCCTCGGGCCCGGCCCGAGATCCCACGGCCGGGTGGGCGTCGCCCATCGGCTACGCTTCGCATCGGGCCCGTAGCTCAGCGGCAGAGCAGGGGACTTTTAATCCTCGTGTCGTGGGTTCGAATCCCACCGGGCCCTCCACCGGATCGGACCGTCGTGGAACGCCGCTTCGGCGCGAGCCGCGACGGCGCAAGCCGCGCTCCGCTCGGCCGCTCAGGCCGGTGAGCGCCGCGCCGGTACCGGGTCGCAACCCATTCGACCCGCGATCGTCATGGCAGTCCCATCGTGAGTCCGCGAAACTGGCGGATCACCAGTCCGCGTTCAGCGCCCGGAGGGCCGATCCGTGCTCCAGCAGCCAGACCCGTTTCGAATCCTGATGACCGTGCGGGACGGCCAGTTGACCGCCGTCACCTGCGCGAACTGCGGCTGCCGACTCCAGGCCGACCCGGAGGAGAGCGGCGCGTGGCGACACTTCGGAGCGCTCGGTGGCCGCGATGCCCTGGGCCATCGAGCCGCCTGCGTGGAACTCGTCCACGAAGGGTCCGGGCGGGTCGCCATCCCGGCCTGATCAGGCAGGTTCCGAGGCACGCCCGGCCCACCCGACGGACAGGCCCGGCCACACCGCTCAGCCTCCGGAAGGTTCGACCCGGTAGCCGACGCCACGAACCGCGACGATCGACGGCCCACCCACCTGGTCCAGCTTGGAGCGGAGGCGAGCGAGGTGCGGCTTCAGCCAGAGCAGATCGGGGTCCGATTCCGCTGGCCATCCGGCGCGCGCCAGGCGCAGATGCGGAACGAGGTCGCCGGCGGCGCGCACCATCGATTCGAGGAGGCGGTATTCGGTCGGCGTCAGGGTCAGCCCGACCTCGCCGACCCTGGCTTCGTGGCGAGCCGGGTCGAGGGACAGGCGCTCGAACGTCACCGCGCCGCCGAGCTCACCCGAATCGGCACGGCCAACTCGACGCATCACCGCCGAAATCCGGGCGAGCAGCTCGGCGCGCCCGAACGGCTTGACGAGATAGTCGTCGGCTCCGATCCCAAGCGCCTTGACCTTGGCGGCCTCGCTGCTTTCCCCGGAGACCACGATGATCGGTGCGGAACCCGCGGCGCGGATCTGACCGGCGACCGTGAAGCCGTCCGGCCCCGGCATCGCCAGGTCGAGCAGGACCAGGTCCGGATGCTCGTCCCGGAACCGTCGCACGGCGGTCAGGCCATCGTAGGCGGTGATGACCTGGTGTCCCTCGGTCCCGACGAGGGCGGTGATCGCGCCGACCATGGCCGGGTCGTCGTCCACGACGAGGATGCGGAGCGGTCGAGTCGTGGGCATCTGGAACTCCTAGACGGCAGCGGCGGCGGGAAGGGCGATGACGAAGCGGGCACCCTGATCCACCGCGGGTTCGCACCAGACGTGGCCGCCCATCGATTCAGCGAGGCGCTTGGCCGCGTAGAGCCCGATGCCGGACCCGCGCGCGGTATGGGTGTCCCGTCGTGCATAGGGCTCGAAGATGCGCTCCCGCCACTCGGGCGGGATGCCGGGGCCGTCGTCCTGGACCCCGATCCGGACCACACCCTCGGCCATGCCCCAATCGAGCCCGATGTGCGTCCCGGGCGGCGCGTACTTGACCGCATTCTCGACGAGATGCTCCAGGATCTGGCGGAGGCGCGACGGGTCGGCCAGCGCGTGGAGACGGACCCCACCTTCGACCTGCACCTCGTGCCGGCCCAGGAGCGGCGTCAGTCCGCGGAGCACCTCGCCGACGAGCTCGGTGACATCCACCGGCTCGACGGCGGGCGGCTGGTCCGGGACAACGCGGACCGACGCGAGGATCGAATCGACAAGGCGGTCGAGGCGCTCGATCTGGCTGATCGTGCCGTCGTGCCAGTCGGCTCGTTGAGCGCGGCGTGCCGGATCCCGGGAATAGCGACCATCGAGCTCGGGCTCCTCGGCCAGGAGGTCGGTGTAGGCGCGAACGACGGCCAGCGGCGTCCGCAGTTCGTGCGTGACGACGGCGATGAGCTCGGCTCGTGCCTCGTCGATGGCCTTGAGCTCGGCCGCGCGTACTTCCGCCTCCTGCTGCTGGCGACCCTTCTCGACGATGCCGGCAAGCAGGTCGGCAATGGCGCCGAGCTGCGCCACGTCCGTGTCGCTGAACTCTCGCCGGGCCTCGGTCTGGATGTTCAGTACGCCCACGATCCGATCGCTCCAGGCGAGCGGCACGGACAGCATCGAGGTGATGAATCGGCGCTGGTCGATCCCGCGGACCCACAGGAATCGGGGATCCGCTTCGATATCGGGAATGACGATCGGATCGCGGCGCTTCGCCACCCGCCCGGTCACGCCTTCGCCGAATGGCACCCGGGCCCGGCCGATCTGGAATCGGTCGAGGCCGTTGGTGGCGGCGAGCGTGAGGTACGCTCCATCTCGATCGAGGAGATAGAGCGAGGAGACGTCCGCATGGAGTGCGTCGCGGGTCTCATCGACCACGGTCTCGAGCAGCTCGTCCCAGGTCTGCGCGGTGGTCGCCAGGCGCGCCACGCGATGCAGGAACCTGAGCTGCTCGAGCTGCTCGGCTCCGGTCACCGGGACCAATTCAGGATCCGCCATGGCGATCACGATACAAAGGTACGGGCGGATGCGGGCCGGGTCGGTTGCGGCGAGGTCCAACGAACGTTGCGGATCGGGGTCGATCGCAACCTCCGGACCGCCGCATGAGCGACTCGGACCCGCTCGGCCTCGAAATCGAGCGGCTTTGGCGGCTTCTCGGGGAGGTCGTAGAGGAGCAGGCGGGCGTCGACCTCCGGCGGCTCGTGACGAGGACGCGCCGGCGTGCCGTTCGCGCAAGGGCGGGCGATCCAGCCGCCAGACGCGCACTCGAGCGTGAACTCGACCGTCTCGATGATGCCAGGGCTGAGGTCGTAATCCGGGCCTTCCTGTTGCATTTCCGGCTCGCGGATCTCGCCGAACAGCGGCATCGGGTGCGCGTCCTCCAGCAGCGCGGGCGACGCACCCAGCCTGGGCGCCGCGACGACACCCTGACCGGCGTCATCGCGGCACTGCGCGCTGACGGTCGGTTTCCGGCCGACGCCGAAGCGGCCGCGGCGCTGGTTCGCGACCTGCGCATTCATCCGGTGCTCACCGCCCATCCGACCGAGGCCCGACGCCGCACCGCGCTGATGGCCCTCGGGCGGGTCGCCCGCATCCTCGAGGCACGGGATGATCCGAGGCTGCCGTCCAATGCCGCCCGGACGCTCGATGACCGCCTCCGCGAGGAGCTGGCGATTCTGTGGCGGACCGCCGAGATCCGGGCCGAGGTTCCGACGCCGCTGGATGAGGTTCGGACGGCCCTGGTCTTCTTCGACGCCACGTTCTACTCGCTCGTGCCCGCTGTTCAGCGCGCGCTGCTGACCGCGATCGGCCCATCGCGGAGTCGTCGTCCCGTTGCTGCGTCATCGCTGCCGTCCATCCTGCGGCTCGGCAGCTGGATCGGTGGCGATCGTGACGGGCATCCCGGCGTCACGGCCGACATCACCGAGCATGCCGTCCGGATCCAGGCTGATCATGTCCTTCGGGGCCACCAGGCCGTCGCCACCCGCCTGATGCAGACGATCGCGGTGGCCGTCCCGGCTGCTCGTGTGGATCGAGCGCTCGCGGTCCGACTGCTCGACGACGCGGATGCGTTTCCCGACCTCGATGCCACCCTCCGTCGGCGCTTTCCGGACGAACCGTACCGTCGTCGGTTCGGGGCGATCGGGGAGCGGCTCCGTCGCACCCGCCATCACCTGACGGGGGATCCGGGCCCGACGGGAGGCCGGTACAAGGGACCGGCCGAGCTCCTCGATGACCTCGCGATGATCCAGCGAGCGCTCGTGGCCGATGGTCTCCACCGGGTGGCAACCGGGACCGTCCAGGACTTCCGCTGGCAGGTCGAGACCTTCGGATTCCATCTGGCCGAGCTCGAGATCCGCCAGCATACGGCCGTGCATCGGGCTGCAGTTGCGGCCCTGAGCGCGGCGACGGCACGCGGGACGCCGGCGTCGCCTTCCGAGGAGGTGGCGGTCGGGGTATCGCTCGGCGAGGTGCTCGACACGTTCCGTGCCGTCGATCGGATCAGGAAGCGCTTTGGGATCGCGGCCGCGGGCCGGGTCGTCGTGAGCTTCACCGAGCGGGTGGCCGACGTGACAGACGTCCTGGAGCTCGCCGAAGCAGCGATCGGCCCGGCGGTCGCCGACATCGATGTCGTCCCGCTGCTCGAATCGGCGGTCGCCCTCGAATCCGCCGATGCCATCCTCGGTCAGATCCTTGCCGATGCCCGATACCGACGGCATCTCGATGGGCGGGGCAATCGCCAGGAGGTCATGCTCGGCTACTCCGATTCGAACAAGGAATCCGGGTTCTTCGCCGCCAACTGGCTCCTCCATCGGGCACAGGCCGCGCTCTTCGCGGTCGCCGATGCGGCGGGCGTCCAGCTCACGATCTTCCATGGCCGCGGCGGCACGGTCGGCCGCGGTGGCGGCCGGCTGGACCGGGCGGTCCTCGGGCAGCCGCGCGGCACGGTCCGCGGCCGGCTCAAGGTCACCGAACAGGGCGAGGTCGTCGCCTCGCGCTACGGCAACCCTGCGATTGCTCTGCGCCACCTCGAGTTGCTGGCAGGCGCCGTGATCATCGCCGACGTCGCGGATCGGGAGCGTGCCGTGTCGCCGGCTGGGCCGCCGGTCGCGTCGATGGGCGAACCGATCACGTCGTCGGCTGGGCCGCCGGTCGCCGCCTCGGTGGCGTCCCACGTCACGGTCGAAGACCATTGCCTGATGGACCGGCTGGCCACGGCCTCGTCGGCGGCCTACCGCGCCCTGGTCTACGACGACCCGGGATTTGCCGCGTTCTTCCGCCAGCTGACCCCGATCGACGTGCTCACAACGATGCGCCTGGGATCCCGACCAGCCTCGCGCTCGGCCCGGCATGCCGCGGTCGATGATGGAATCGAACGCCTGCGAGCCATCCCGTGGGGGTTCGCCTGGGCCCAGGCGCGGGTGGAGGTTCCGGGATGGTACGGGCTGGGGTCAGCCGTCGATGCGATCGTTCGCCACGAGGGACCGGCGCCGCTCGAGCGCCTCGCGACGCTCTATCGAGTCTGGCCGTACCTGACCGCGGTCATCGATCACGCCGAACTCGCGATTGCCCGGTCCGACTTTGGCGTCGCGCGCCGCTACGTCGCGTTTGCCACGGCCGACGGCGACGCTGAGCGATGGGGTCGCATCGAGGACGAGTTCGCACGGACAGCCGAAGTCATCCTCGCGATCACTGGGCGATCGAGACTCCTCGATTCAAGCCCGGCCATCGCCCGCGCGATCGCCCTGCGGAACCCCGACATCGACACGCTCTCGGAGCTTCAGGTCGGACGACTCGCGCGGCTCCGATCCCTCCCGGCCGACGCTCCCGGGCGAACAGACCTGGAGCGGCTGGTTCGATTGACCGTGAGTGGCATAGCCGCCGGGCTGCAGGTGACCGGCTGAGGGACCGTTCGAGCCGGACAGTTCGAGCCGAACAGACTGAGACGCGACTCAGTTCGAGCCGGACGGCCCGAGCCGGACCGACTGACGATCGACGAACAGCCTGAGCCGGACGGCCCGAGCCGGACAGACTGAGACTCGACGAAATTCGGCTTCCACCCAGCGATCAGCCCAGACGACGGGTGAGTGCGTCCGCAAGTCGGGCGTAGTCGTCGATCTCGTTGTAGTGCTGGGCAGAGATCCGGACTACCACGGCACTCGGTGGCGCCGACGGGTCCGAGCGTCCCGCGGGTACCGGGAATGGCGTGATCGGCACTTCGATTCGATCCTCATCGGTGAGGGCCCGTTTGAGTCTCCGTGCCGCCTCGTCCGTCGGCGTCATCGCCAACGAGACCGTGGCCATCGACCCGTGCATTGCCGCCGGGGTGTGCTGGTCGACCCGCAGTGCGTTGGCGATGAGCGTTCGGCCGTCGACGACCAGTTGATGGTTCTGGGCCATCAGGCCGGGCCATCCCTGGGGGTGCAGACCGCGCATCGTGGCGATCGCCGCCGGCAGCGCCAGGTACGACGAGGGGTCGGGTGTCCCGGTCCAGTCGAAATCCTTCCACAGACGGGGCCGCTCGGGACGCCGATCGTTCCAGCCGTGGCTGATGACCAGGGGTCGAATCCGGTCTCGCCGATCGGCACGGACGTGGAGCATGCCCGAGCCCTTGGGGCCGCACAGCCACTTGTGCCCGTTGCCGGTCCAGTACGCCGCACCGAGTGCCTCGATGTCGACGGGCACCTGGCCCGCCGCATGCGCGGCATCGACCAGCGTATCCACGCCCCGGTCGTTGAGCTCGCGAACGATGCGCTCGATCGGCAGGATCGTCGCCGTCGGGCTGGTGATGTGGCTGATCATGGCCAGGCGCGTGCGGGGCGTGGCAGCCGCTCGAATGGCCTCGATCACTTCGTCGTCGGAGGTGATCTCGGCGGGGAGTTGCACGGTCACGACGGTGGCCCCCGCGGCGCGCGCAACCTCCGCCAGGGCATTGAGGGTCGCGTTGTACTCATGATTCGTGGTCAGGAGTTCGTCCCCGGACTCGAACCGGACCGAGCGCAGGACGGTCGACACCCCGTTCGTGGCGTTCGGGACGAAGACGAGTCCGTCCGGGTCGGCATGCAGGAACCGCGCGACGATAATCCGGGCTTCGTCCAGCCTTGACTCGATGGTCGTGTCCAGGAACGCGACCGGTTCCGCCTCCAGCTCATCGATGAGCGCTCGCTGATGGGCCAGCACCGGCAGCGGGCACGCCCCGAACGATCCGTGGTTCAGGAAGGTGATCGCTGGATCAAGGCGCCAAGGGGAATCCGGGCTGAAACGACGCACGGGCCGAGCATAGAGGTGCCGCCGGCGTCGTGACGCGTGGGCGTCGTGCGGCGAGCGCCGCCCGCGCAAGCTGGTGCGCGGGGGCGTGCGGGTGCGGCGAGCGCCGGGTGCGAGCGCTGGTACGCGTGCGGGTTCGAGCGCCGCCCGCAATCCAGTCGAGCCACCTCCCTGCGCCGCCCGCAATCCAGTCGAGCCACCTTCCTGCCCCGCTTTCATGCCATTTCGACATCCCAGGTCGGCAGGGCCAACAACGGCCAGGTCCCGCGTCCGCTTCCGAGTCGCGAGCGGGGACGGAGCCTCGATTTCGTGCGTAGGCCGGCCCAAAGGGCTGGTGGATCGGCGATTCCGAGTGGCATTACCCGACATCACCGTGCCTTGGCGTACTCCCATGTCGAAATGGCAGGAAACCGGCCCGAAGCGGGCAACGGGCCGGTGCCGCGCCTCGAGTCGGCTGGCCCCGCTCCCCACCGCGCACCGCCCCGCGCGCCCGCTTCCCACCGCGCACCGCACCGCGCCCCGCGCACCGCGCGCCCGCTCCCCACCGCACGCCGCCCCGCTCCGCCCCGCGCTCCGCTCCGCACCGCGCGCCCGCTCCCCACCGCGCACCGCACCGCACCGCGCCGCACCGCCCCGCGCTGCTACGCCACGCTGAGCGCCGCTCACGCGACGAGGGCTTCATGGCGCCGCTTGACCACGTCCCCGATGATGACCCGACCAAGGAGGTGGATGGAGCGAAGAGCCTGCTGCGGGCGTCCTGAGCGGCGCCCTCGACACCGTCGCTGCGGAGCGCGACGGATCGCTCAACGTCCACCACGGCACGGGACACGGCCAGGAGTCGTCAATGGAACGAGACATAAGCCGGATTCCTCAGACCGCAAGCGTCGGAGCTGGCGGCGGACGGCCGGGCGGCGGAGCCGGCGTCGGAGCAAGCGTCGGAGCTGGCGGCGGACGGCCGGGCGGCGAGGCCCTCAAGGTCTATGCCTGGCGGGATGGCAAGACGACCGAGACGAGTGAGCCAGACACGATTGAAGCCCTGATCGCTGACGAGCAGACCCGCCTGTGGATTGATCTGACCGACCCCAGCGCAGCGCTGGTGGACCTGATCAGCCGCAGCGTCGGGCTCCATCCTCTCGTCGCCGAGGACATCATCGAGAGTAACGAGCGGGCCAAAGTCGAGCTCGTCGACGACCACATCCACATCGTCATGTTCGCCCTGACCCGCGACCAGGCGACCGAGACGCACGAAGTCGACTTCGTTCTCGGGAAGCATTTCCTCCTGTCGGTCCACCCGGCGAGCTGGGATCCACTGGCTGCCCATCAAATCAAGATGGGGATCACCGCCCTTCTCGGGCGCGGCCCCGACTTTCTCCTGTGGGCGCTCGTCGATGGGATCGTCGATGGCTACTTCCCGGTATTCGACGCGTTCGGCGACGAGATCGACGCGCTTCAGGACGCCGTCATCGGGCACGCGGTCCCAGAGACGCTGGAGCACGTCTTTCGGCTCAAGCGCGAACTGATCAGGATCCGTCACGTCGTGGCTCCGAGCCGGGAGATCTTCGCTCAGCTCACGAGCCGGCAGTTCGATCTGATCAGCGAGTCACAAATCTTCTACTTCCGCGACGTCTACGACCACCTGATCCGCTTGACGGATGAATTCGACAGCTTTCGCGAGCTCGTCGCGGGAACGCTCGAGGTTTACCTCTCGACGATCAACAACAACCTCGCGGTCATCGTGAAACGGCTGACGGGCGTGACGGTCGTCCTCGCCGGCATCGGTGCCGTCGGCGGCATCTTCGGGATGAGTCAAGCCACGCCGGCCCTCGCAGGCCAGGAGGGCTTTGGCTTCTACTTCATGATCCTGGCGTTGGTGCTAGGTGCTGGTATCGCCATCGGAGTCCTGCGCCGCATCGATTGGCTCTGACCGAATCGGTGCTCTTGCGATCGCCGCCGTCCTGACGCGCGTGGACCCGCGGCGCTCTGCGGTCGAAGTCGCGCCAACCTTCCCAGATCGATGGGCTACTCCGCCCGTCACCAACCCGTCGCGTGCCGTGCGTCAGCGCCTCGCGATCGGCGGGCCGCTGGCTACCATGCTGGCTTCATGGTCAGCACGCACTTCACGACTCGCGCCACCGCGTGGATGGTCCAATGGGCTCCGATCCTTCCACTGCTGGCCGCCGAATTCATCCTCTGGACGGGATTCGGCGCGCTGCTCCCGGTCATGCCGCTCTACTTCACAGAGCACGGCGTCCCGATCGCGCTGCTCGGGGTCGTGATCGCGGCGTGGCCGGCGGCGCGGCTGGTCACGGAGCCACTGTTCGGGGTTCTCGCGGACCGAACCGCGCGGGTACCGCTGATGATCGCCGGCCTGCTGGTGGCCGCGGCGTCGGTCGGGTCGATGGCGATCTGGGCCAGCCCCGTTGCGTTCGTCGTCCTCCGGGCGCTATCTGGTCTGGGCACGGCGATGTACGACCCTGCCGCCCGCGGGTACCTGACCGATGCCGCCCCACCCGAGCGACGCGGCGAGGTGTTCGGTTTGTACAACGCCGCGCAGCAGGGTGGCATCCTTCTGGGCCCGGCGATCGGCGGTTTGGGAACGGCGCTCGCGGGTGGTTACCAATTCGTGCTGGTCTTCAGTGCGGTGATGACGACACTCGCCGCAGTCGCCGTCGCACTTCGGGTTCGTGAGCTGCTTGGACCGCACCGAGAGCCGTTCCCGGCCCTCGGCATGGCGGAGTTTCCGGGAGGATCGGCCCCGGACCCGGCACTCGACCACACTGCCCGCCGTGCCACCGTGATACCCGGCGTCGCTCAGGACCGGGCCGACGAGACGGCCCCGTCGAAGCCGCATTCCACATCGTCCCGCGCGCCAATGGACGGCGATACGGTCCCGCCACCATCTTCGCTCCGCAACCGATTCATCCTCGCCGCGGTGCTTGTGAACATCGCCGGCTACTTCGGCGGCGGCCTGTACGAGACGATCTGGGGTCTGTTCGTCCTCGATCGAGGCGGGAGCGTCATCCTCGTGGGAGTGTCCTTCGCCGTCTTCGGCCTGACGACGATCGTGGTCTCGCCGATCGGCGGCCGCATCGTCGACCGGCGCGGCCCGTTTCCGTTCATCGTGGGCGGACTGCTGATCATGATCGTGACCATGCTGATCTACCCGTTCGTGCGTCCGCCCATCCTGTATCTGCCCTTCGTGGCAATCGAGGCCATCGGCTTTTCGTTCCTCGCCCCGGCGACGTTCATCGTCATCGGTCGCGGTACGCCGATGGGCAGGACATCGTCTGCTCAGGGCCTCGTCGGGTCGGCCGGCACCCTCGGGACCATCGTGGCTGCGCTCGCAACCGGTGTCCTGGCGGCCATCGATCTCGACGCACCGTTCTTCGTCGGTGCCGGCACGATCGCCATCCTGCTCGTGATCGTCCTGATCTCGTCCGGACGCCTGCTCCGCTCGATGCGGCCGATTTCAGCGTGATGTTGTTCCTGTTCCTTGTCAGATCGGCCCCGGTCGACTAGCATTGGCAGTCGCGGGGTGGAGCAGCGGCAGCTCGTCGGGCTCATAACCCGAAGGTCAGGGGTTCGAATCCCCTCCCCGCAACCAAGCCGAATGCACCTTTAGAACCCCGGTCTCGACCAACCGGGGTTCTTTCTTTTCGCGTCGATCCTCCCTGGCTGTGGCCGTTCCTTCGACGCGGCCAGCCCGTGGTGGCGACGGAGCCAGAGGCGGCCGGACGCAAGCCGTCGCGGGGTCATCAGTCCCTCCGATGCCGGCCCTCGAATCGATCGATCGCCTCGATCAGGGCCGGCGGAACCGGCGTGGGAAGCTCGGCTAGCGGCTCATCCCTCGATAGCGGCGCACGCCGGTCGGCAGGAAGATCGCCAGAATCACGATGACCCAGAGCACCGTGACGAGGGCCGGCTGCTCCGCCGGAAGGCCGCTGCCGACGTACGGGTTGGGGTTGCCCCACAGCTGCCGTGTCGCGGCGGTCAGCGTGCTGACCGGGTTCCACTCGGCGATCG